>JANODP010000304.1:0-11732 GCA_031412755.1 Schlesneria sp.
GAGCGGTTTGACCACACTCGACCTCTCTGCCACGTCGGTGAATGACTTGTCCCCGCTGGCCGGTCTAAATGGTTTGACCAAGCTCACCCTCTATGAAACGCCGGTGAGTGACTTGTCCCCGCTGGCCGGTCTAAATGGTTTGACCAAGCTCACCCTCTATGAAACGCCGGTGAGTGACTTGTCCCCGCTGGCCGGTCTGAACGGTTTGACCACGCTTGACCTCTCTGGCACGTCGGTAAATGATTTGTCCCCACTGTCTGGTCTGAGCAGTTTGACCACGCTCAACCTCTCGAACACATCGGTGAGTGACTTGTCCCCGCTATCCGGTCTGAGCGGTTTGACCACGCTCGACCTCTCTAGCACATCGGTGAGTGACGTGTCCCCACTGTCCGGTCTGAGCGGTTTGACCACGCTCCACCTCTCTAGCACATCGGTGAGCGACGTGTCTCCACTGGCCGAGATAAAGACGCTGCACGTGATTTGGCTGAAAACAGCTAAACCGATAACGTTGCCGGCAGCCTTGGCGAGATTCATTCACCAGAGATTTTCATCATCGTGACGGACGTTGAGGGCGGCGAACAGGCCAAAATGGCGGCCGCCAGAGTTGTCTCCGGGCCTGATCTCAATGAGAGGCCACAAGTTCGAGGACCGAATCGGAAACCGGTCCGTTCCGAGGACTCCACGCACCCGACTTTTGGCAGGACCGAGGGGTGGTGGAGCGGCTGAAATCGGCCGAATCACGTATCCGATTGTCAATTGGCAAGTTATAGCTCGGGAGTTGGCGACCCACTCTCGGGAGTTGGCAACTTAAGCTCGGGAGGTGGCGACCCAAGGTCAGGAGTTGAACTCTTAAGCTTGGGAGTCGGCGACTCACAGTCGGGAGACGGCAACCCAAGCTCGGGCGTCGGTGACTCATCCTCGGGAGTTGGCGGCTTAAGCTCGGGAGGTGGCGGACCACGCTTGGGGGCCGACAACTCACGCTCGGGGAGTGATGATCCACATTCGGGAGTTGGTAACGCTCAGCCTGGAATCGGCGAATGTTGATTCTTGTTCCCCTCAGTCACCGCCAAATCAGGACTGGCAGAACGATGGGGGCAGAACGATGAAGACGAACTTTCGCAGCCGTTTCTTTCTTCCATCGTTCTGCCAGTCTCCCCGGAGAGCCGAGGCGACGAATAAAAAGTCTTGACATCCGATCGGGGACGATATAATCGGCCCATCGCCTTCGACCACTCGGTCAGTTTCACTCCTCTTCACCGCCCGTTCCGTTCATCAAAGGACATCTTAAGGAACATCTCATGGGCCGCATCGTTGAAGTTCAGCGTCTTCCCACAGTGGATGCCTTTCTCGGACACTACACCGAGGCCGAGATTGTGAACGGTGCGCCGATCCTGATTGCCGACGGCCGGGGGCGGCCCCAGTTGCTCGGGTTGCGAAATCAGTATCACGACCTTCAGCACGAATGGACCAGCCTGTCTGACGCGCAAATCCCGCTGTTGATCGCGGAGCGGGAGGCGACCTGGGGCACCAGTCCGGACGATGACGCGGGGGTCTGGTTTCAATTGCGAAACTATAAACCGATGGTCCAACTGCGGCTGGGGGGACGGCATCCGCTCACCAAGACCGTGCCGAACCTGGGCGAACTCCAACCGAACACACTGGCGAGCGTCTGTTACCGGTTCGAGGATCACTGGGCGCGCGTGAACGCGGCCCTGGTGGCACTGGGCAAGCCGCCGCTCACGCTGGGGGACTTCACGCTCGCGCTGTTGCAGGCGGCGCACGCCGTGATCGAGACGAAGAACGCGGCAATCCGGTCGATCCAGGAAGGCTTGCGCCCGCTCAAACGGGCCGAGATGGAACGACTCTACGGCGACGTTCCAGACGACGACCGCGAGGACGATTCGATCATCGCCTTCCTGCAGGGCTACACCGTCACGATCAGGACGAAGTTCCCCGGCCAGCCGCTCGCACGGAGCCTGCCGAGCATCTTCCCCATCCACCGATCGGGCACCCTGACGACCTTCCGCTTCAACTGGGCCGCCCAGGGGGCGAGCAACGTCAAAACCTGGATCGAAACGCCCGAACTGCCCGACGGCGCGGTCATCTTCCTCAAAGAGGGAGCCTTCGAACAAACGCAGCCGTTCAGCGCGGCCAACCCCGGCAGCACTCAGGTTCACATCTGGACCGGCGTGCAAGTCATCGACGGCCTGGACGCCCTCGAAATCCACGACGCCGACGGCACCACCATCGCCCGCGGCGACCGAGACCTCACCTTCGCCGAACCTCCCGAGCCTGAATGATCCGGCCCGAATGACCGGACTCCGTGAGGGCCCATTCATTCACGGACGGGCACCTCAGCGGACACTGTACCCCCTTGCCTTCTGTTCAAATCCAAGGTGAACAGAAGGCAACAAAGGAAACGAAGGAATTTGTCGGTCTGAGGCGAAGCCCTCGCTGGAGTCTTCGGAGAAGCAGTGTGATCGGACGTTGACACTCCCTCGGCGCTGATTCAGTTGACGGGCCGCTCAATGCAAACAGCCCGCGAGCCGAAGCTTGCGGGCTGAAAGTTCATCGTCCCTGACGCCGTTCGAGGGGAACGGCCTACTGCAGACTTCGATCAGTACATGTCGTGGTCGCCGCCACCCTTCTTCGGTTCGTCCTTGGGCTTCTCGGCGATCAGGGCCTGGCTGGTGAGCAGCAGCGTCGAAACGCTGGCGGCGTTTTGCAGGGCACTGCGGGTCACCTTGCAGGGATCGATGATCCCGGCCTTGACCAAGTCCTCGTACTTGCCCGTCTGGGCGTTGTAACCGTAGTTGTCCTTGTGCTCGGCCACCTTTTCGCAAATCACCGCGCCATCGACACCGGCGTTGTCGGCGATCTGAGTCAGTGGAGCACGGCACGCTCGGACGATGATCTGATAGCCGGTCGCCTCGTCTTCGTTCAGGCCCGTGGGCTTGAGGTCGAGCGAGGCACGCAGCAGAGCCACACCACCACCGGGCAGGATGCCCTCTTCGACGGCGGCGCGAGTCGCATAGAGGGCGTCCTCCACGCGGGCCTTCTTCTCTTTCATTTCGCTCTCGGTCGCGGCCCCGACGTTGACCTGAGCCACGCCGCCGGAGAGTTTCGCGACGCGCTCTTCGAGCTTCTCGCGATCGTAATCACTGGACGAGTTGGCCAGTTCGCGGCGAATCTGCTCGATGCGCGACTTGATGTCGGACGACTTGCCGAGTCCTTCGATGATCGTCGTGTTGTCCTTGTCGATCACGATCCGCTTGGCGCGGCCGAGATCCGACAACTGCACGTTCTCGAGCTGGATGCCCAAGTCTTCGAAGATCGCCTGTCCGCCGACCATGATCGCCAGGTCTTGCAGCATGGCCTTGCGACGATCTCCGTAACCGGGAGCCTTTACGGCCGAGATCTTGAACGTGCCACGCAGCTTGTTGATGACGAGGGTCGCGAGGGCCTCCCCTTCGACTTCTTCGGCCACGATCAACAGCGGCTTGCCACTGTTGACGACCTTTTCGAGGACTGGAACCAGATCCTTGATGTTGCTGATCTTCTTCTCGTGGATCAGAACGTAGGCGTCTTCCAGCACGCATTCCATCGATGTCGGATCGGTCACGAAGTACGGCGACAGGTAACCGCGATCGAACTGCATCCCTTCGACAACTTGGAAGTCGGTCTTGAGCGACTTGCCTTCCTCGACCGTGATGACGCCATCCTTGCCGACCTGCTCCATTGCGTTGGAGAGGATGTCACCGATCTCGGTGTCGCCGTTCGAGGCGACCGTGCCGACCTGAGCGATCGATTTCTTGTTCTTGCATTCGACCGCCATGCCTTTGAGCTTGGCGACGATCTGCTCGACGGCCTTGTCCATGCCGCGCTTCATGTCGATCGGGTTGACCCCGGCGACGACGGCCTTGAGGCCCTCGACGTAGATCGCTTCGGCGAGCACGGTCGCGGTGGTGGTGCCGTCACCGGCGATGTCGGAGGTCTTGCTCGCGACTTCACGCACCATGCGGGCACCCATGTCCTCGAACTTGTCCGGCAGTTCGATTTCGCGGGCGACGGTCACGCCGTCCTTGGTCACGGTGGGCGAGCCAAAGCTCTTCTCGATGATAACGTTGCGACCGCGTGGGCCGAGCGTGACGCGAACGGTCCGCGCCAGTTTCTGCACACCGCGCTTCATCGCTTCCTGCGCTTCTTGATCGAAGGCAATAATCTTGGGCATGTCGAACTGCTCCTTACGGGATGGCTGTCAGAATTGGAATTGGAATGAGTGGAATCGAGACCGCTCAGGCGATGATCGCCAGAATGTCGCTCTCGCGCATCAGCAGATACGTCTCGTCGCCAACCTTGAGTTCGTCGCCGGCATACGAGCTGAAGATCACCTGATCGCCCGCCTTGACGGTGAGCGCGGCCTTCATGCCGTTGCTCTTGGTATGTCCTTCGCCGACAGCGAGGACTTCGCCGCGTTGCGGCTTGTCCTTCGCAGCGTCCGGCAGCACGATACCGCCAGCGGTCTTGCCTTCCGCTTCGGCTCGCTTGACCACGACCCGGTCGCCGAGTGGCGCCAGCTTAATGTCATTCGAGGCACTCGCCTTTTTCGCCATCTCATCGTCTCCAAGAATGCAGGCACACTGCGGATCATAACGTCCGACACAACACGGCTGGCTGCCGAGAAGCGAACCGCGCGCCAAAGGAGCCTCACGACGAAAGTCTCATACTGAACAACCGTTTGTGGCAAAGTCCCTTTCCGGCGTCTCTGCCATCGTGGCGAGAGTGGCGACTCGGAGGAGAGCTGCCCCTGCCAATCTGACACCGGGCCGACACCGCCAATTCTTGCCTCAGATTTGCTGCAACTGACACAAACATTGCATTCCGGCTTGCCGTCAGAATTGACAAAATGGAGAAAATAGGGATGATGCGTACATCTCAGGTCGCCTTTGTTGGAAGCTTGTCGGGTTCACACGGATGGGTGGGGCCAAACGCCTCATCGCGTGAACCGCCGACAATTTTGAACACGCTCGTTCTGCTTGAAACCCCATCCCAAGCACGAATGGAGAGAACGAGCCATGACCAAGCCAGAACCTGCGTTTGCATCGAGCCATGTTGCGTGGCTACTCAAGTGGGCCGATGACCTTGTCCGCGCCCGAAGTTGGGCTGAGGCGGATGCCGTCTTCCAACGAGCCATCGCGGTTGATGCGTCGCCGTGCAGTGGCATCGCCTACGGCTGTGCACTCGCGGAGCAAGAGCGATTCCATGAAGCCCTGTGCCAGTTGACTGCCGCGCTGGACATCGCGCAACGCCGCGGAGACCGCGATGCGCTGGCGACCATCTATCACAACCTGGCGGCGATTTATCGCGAGCTCGGGGACAACGATCTGGCTCGCCGATTCCAGCAGCGGGCGATCTCACAGGTGGACGACTGCGGCCCGGATGAACTGCTCGGTCTGGCGAATGATGCCTGGCTGGCGGAGAGGCTGGAATTGGCAGAGTGCCTCGCGGGAACAGCCGCCGACATCGACGAAGAGGATGACTTCCGTGAGCCATCGCCCGAGGTGGAAGCCACTCTCGGACTCCTCAAAGGGTTTCTGCGCGACCCGCGCGAGGGAATCCGGCCGCTGCTGCGAGCTTATTCGCGACACAAGGCGATCGGTGAGTTGAGACTGATGGGCAACGACCTGCTCAACCTGTCCGCGCTGCTTGGCGAACTGGGACGACATCGCGGCGAACTCGCCTGCGTGCGACGGGCGATTGCCTGCTTCGACAGCGCGCCGGCTCCTGTTTCCGCAGCGAAGGCCCGGCGATTGATGGCGCATCTGGAACGACTCCGCCAACTCCGCCAGTTCGATCCGTCGCGCAACTGATCGGGCTCGCGCAGGACTACGAACCCGACGGATCATCTTCGTTTGGTGGCTCATCGCCCCGCTGCCCCGAGACGAACGCGTCGTGTTCGGGATCGAAACTGGTCGGGTCGAAGTAACAGTCCATCGCCAGCCACCACGCGCGGGCATGACGAAACAGAACGATCGGAACGACGACGCAGTAGGCGATGAGCGGGGGCGTCAACACCTGGTTGCTGATTCCAGCGCCAAAGTGAAGTCCCATGTACATCGCCGTCAGCGTCAGCGTGATGAATCCGTAGTTGATGTACGTCGAACCGAGGAAATAGCCCGGTGCCCGTTCGTATTTCAGTTGGCAGTGCGGGCAGCAGTCGTGCATCGCAAGCCACTTGCGGAACAGCGGTCCTTCGCCGCATCGAGGGCAGCGCAGCGCGAGGGCACGTGAGGCGGCGGTTCCGTAGGTGATCGGCAACATGCGGTGGAATCCTGGTGAGCTGCTGTCGTTGATGTTGGCCGTGGGATTCTATCGCGGGCGACGAACGATAGAATCCTGCCGGTCTCAACAATCAGGAGTGGCACGATGAGCGTTCTCGACCGGTTTCGTCTCGATGGGAAGCGGCTGTTCATTACCGGAGGGAGTCGCGGGCTGGGGCGTGAGATGGCGCTGGCCCTCGCCGACGTCGGGGCCGACGTCGTACTGGTCGGTCGCGACGAGGAGAGCCTCAACGCGACAGCGGACGACATTCGGAAGCTCGGTCGGACCGCGATCCCGATCATCGGCGATGTCGGCCGGACCGACGAGTGCGAAGCAATCTGCCGCCGCGTCCTGGACGAACACGGTCCGATCGACATCCTCATCAACAACGTGGGCGGTCGGCGAATCAACGTGCGGTTGGAAGAACAGTCTCTGGAACAGTGGCAGCAGATTCTCGACCTGAACCTGACCAGCACGTTTCTCTGCACAAAGGTCATCGGCGGCGCGATGGTCTCGCGCGGGAAGGGCGGCCGAGTCATCAACGTGGCGTCGATTTCGGGCCTGATCGCCAATCGAGGCATCGGCGGGCGCAGTTACGAAACGTCCAAGGCCGCCGTCATTCAACTGACTCGCGCCGCGGCCGCCGACTGGGCGCCTCACGGAGTCACCGTGAATGCGATCTGCCCCGGCGGCTTCATGACGGCTCCGAACGTCCGCTGGGCGAGTGAGCATCCCGAGGTCATCTCCAAGTTCCGCGAGCAGATTCCGCAGGGAGACTTCGGCCAGCCCGAAGACCTCGGTCCGCTGGCGGTCTATCTTGCCAGTGACGCCTCGCGCTACATGACCGGCGCGGCGCTCGTCATCGACGGTGGCTACACCTTGTGGTGATTCGGGGCATCGATTCGCCGAGCCTCAGCGGGGACCAACGTGCTGGTAGCTTCCTGCTTCCTGCCGCGAAGTTCCGTCCGTGTTGAGCAGCCTCCCGACAAGTGAGGCCATCCGCTCGTGACCACTTGGCGCGAGATGAATGCCATCGACTGTCGCTCCCGATGAGGTGAGCACTCCGATCAGCAATCGCTTCGGAAGCAAGGCGACTTCGTATTTGGAAGCCAGTTGCCGCTGTGTTTCTCCATAGCGGAATGCCAGCGGGGGCAGAGGCAGTTCAAACATCAGCACGGTTCGGCCCGGTTTGTGTGCTGCGATGAGAAGTTGCTCCAAGTCGTGTTCAAACTGCGCAAGCGGCAATGACTCCAACATGTCATTGCCACCGATTTCGAGGAGCAGGACGAAAGGTTCGGCGTCGAGCAGTTCGACTTGCTGCCGAGCTGATTTCAGAGTCGCGCCCGGCTGAGATGCGTCGGTGATCTGCCAAAGTGAACTACGCGCGAGTCGCTGCGGCCACGTGTCTTCTCCGTCGTTCAACCCCGCAGTCACGGAATCGCCCACGATGCACAGTCGATAGGACGAAACACTTCCGGCCGACGGTGAGAAGCGGTATTGCAACTCCCACAACACAATGACGAAGGCCAAAACTGCGACGAGACACCTCAGCCAGCCGACTCTCTGCAAACGATGGGATTGGATGACAGGGTCATTTGCCGACTTTGATCGCCAGTCTGCAAAGCATAACCAGAGCAAGCTCGCCGCGAACAGAACGAGCAGCCAACGTGGTGTGGGAGACGGCAGAACGAACGACCAGATCAAGCCGATTCGAGACGCGATGGTCAGCGTCCGATGCCAGCGATCGTGGCGGTTCAAGTTCAGTCCGATTTGAGCCAGACAAAACAGCAGCAACCCGCACAGATAGCTATCTCCCCCGGGGAAATGGAACATGGCGAGTCGCAACAGCAGCGAAGGCTCTTGCATGAGGGGCAGCTCCCATCATTCCGTGTCGTCACGCGGCGGCTCGTCCGCCATCGTCGGGCGTGCTGGCGTCGAGCCGTTGCAGGATGACTTCGGCCACGCGCCGGGTGGCACCGGTGGCGTAGATCCGCTCGCGGATCTGATCGAGTTCGTCGCGTGCGGCCTCCAGTTTGCGAGGATCGCCCAGCCAGCGATCGATGTCGTCCACGATCGCTTCAATCACGGGGGCGGGACTGCCGACGCTCAGGTATTCGGGCATCACCTTTCGTCCGACGATCAGGTTTGGCAGCGACATGTACTTGATCGTGACCAGTAGTTTGCCGACGAAGTACAGTGGCCACGAAGTTCGGTAAAGAACGACGGCGGGAGTCCGCCGGGCCAGCATCTCCAGGCTGACCGATCCGGAAACCATGATGGCACAATCGGCGAGGTCGATGATCTCGGGCGTCTTGCCAACGAAGAACGACAACGGCAACTCTTGTTGCAGCTTTTCGTATTGCTCGACACAGAACTGCCGCTGACTTTCCTTGTAATTGGCGACGAGGAAGTTGACGTGCGGATGACGCGCATGCAGCCGCCGCGCCGCCTCCAACAGCAACGGCCAGCTTCGCGTCACCTCCTGGCGGCGCGAGCCGGGGAGCAGTGCGACCGTCGGAGTGGCGTCCGACTTCCACTCGCGCCGAAACGACCCGTCGAGCGGATGCTCGGCCACTTCGTCGAAGAACGGATGACCGACGTACAGCACCGGGATGCCGCGTTCGGCATACCAGTCGGTCTCGAACGTCAGCCCCGACAACACGAGACTGATGTATTTGCGAACTCGACGAATGCGCCAGGACGCCCACGCCCACAGTTGCGGCGGCATGTAATAGATCACCGGGATGCCGGCCGCTTTGGCCTTGTGCGCGATCCACCAGTTGAAGCCGGGGAAATCGACGAGCACCACCAGATCGGGCCGATGTCGCCGAAAGTACTCTTCGGCCTGCTTGACCAGCTTGTAGAACTTCCAGATCAGCGGAATCGTTTGAAAGGGGCCCATCACGGCCATCGTCGTGAGCGGAAACAACAGCCCGCAGCCCGCGCGGTCCATCTGCGGTCCGCCGAATCCGGAAACACGCAGGTCGGGCCGACGACGCTTCAGTTCGGCAATCAGATGAGCGGCATGCTGATCGCCGCTCGGTTCACCGACAGAAAAGAAGACGTGCATGCTGAACGACTCGTGGGGTGGGTTTTCAACCTGTCCGTGACACACGGAAACACGAGACTGGCAGGTGACAATCCTCCTCCACGTCATTCGTTCCACAGGCGGCGGGGCGAGGATTCTCAGAAAACGATTTCGCCGTCAAGACCGGTGCGTCCGCGACGCCTCGACGAACCAAGGCCGCTGCTTTCCACGTCAGACTCATCTCGTTGTGAGTCGCGAGGGCAATCACTAACATCGCGACATGTACCCCGAACGCCCCCGCCGCCCCGCGTCTCCACGTCCCGAGTCAGACCGTCCTGCGGAGCGACGGCCGCCTCCTACTCGCCCAGCGCGCAGTCAGCCACCCCCTTATCGCCAACCTCCACCTTATGGGCGCGAGGCTCGTCGTGGGCCGGCGGTCACTCCGTTTGAGTTGCTCGCACAACGACCGCTCTGCCCGGACGAGCATCAGCGGCTGCCGCAGGTTGTGTCGAAAGGACCGGTCTGGCATCCGTTTCTGTACCGCAAGCAACTCGGCGACTTCGATCCGACCGCGCGGCCGGGCGATCTGGTGGAAGTGGTTTCGCCGGCGGGAGTCACCCAGGGATTCGGCCTCTTCAATCCGCGCGCCGAGATGGCGGTGAGGCTGCTGCGAACCGGAGTCCATCGTCCCGATGAGGCTTGGTGGGACGAGCGTCTGGCGTCGGCAGTTGAGTTGCGGCGCGGGTTGCTCAAGCTGGATGACGTGACGGACGCTTATCGTGTGATTCACGCCGAGGCCGATGGGCTGCCGGGCTTGATCGTGGACCGTCTGGGCGACGTGCTGGTCGCAGAATGTTTTTCGCTCGGCATGTACCAGCGCGCCGAAGCGATCCTGACGATGCTCGAACCGCTGTGCGGCACCAGGCACGGTGTCATGCGTGTGGGACCGGCCTCACAGGATCACGAGGGTTTCGCCGCGGAGCCGACCGGATCGGAGGGCCTCCCCGCCAAGTCGGTCGTGCGCGAACAGGGAACTCAGTTCCGCGTGGACTTCGTCAGCGGACAGAAGACCGGGTTCTATTGCGATCAGCGCGAGAATCGGAAGATGGTGGCCGGGTTCTGTGCCGGCAAGTCGGTGCTGGACCTCTGCTGCTACACGGGCGGATTCGCCATCCAGGCGATGCGACTGGGCCACGCGGCCGAGGCCACAGGCGTGGAACTCGACGAGGAGGCCGCCGCTCTGGCGCGCGAGAACGCCAAACTGAACCGCGTCAAACCGAGCATCGTCCAGGCCGACATCTTTGCCTATATGCGTGACATGCTCCGCAACGGGAAGCGCTACGACGTGGTCGTGCTCGACCCACCCAAGCTGATTCGCTCGCGCGAAGAGTTCGAAGAGGGGAAGCACAAGTACTACGATCTGAATCGGCTGGCGATGCAACTCGTCGCCCCCGGCGGCACGATGCTCAGTTGCAGTTGCTCGGGACTGCTCGATCGCGCCGAGTTCACCAAGATCGTCTGTGCCTCCCCCGAAGTCGGACGGCGAGTTCAAATCATCGGCATGGGCGGCGCGGCGGCCGATCACCCGATCGCCACCAACTGCCCCGAAAGCGAATACCTCAAGTCGGTCTGGCTGAGGCTGGAGTAGTTCGAACTCATCCTCCTGCCATTCACGCAAAGGCCGGGGTCAGGCACTCCAAACTTAAAACGGCAGTGGAACAAAGCCTGTACGCGAAATCAGGATTTCCACCACTGCCGGTTGAAGTTTGGAGTGCCTGAACCCTGACGTGAAACCCAAACCACTGGACACCTCATGAACAAGGCCTTCCTGCGTGAGCCCGAACAAGTCGACAGCCGATGTCCGGGTTGCCAGTCGGTGGGACAGGCCGTCGGACCGGAGACGCTGAACGCCCGGCTGGCGGCGGACGTGCGCAGGACGCTCGCGGAATCGGCCTACTTCTGTCCGAACGGCCGCTGCCACATCGTCTATTACGACGATTTTGCCAGCGTCGTGAAACGGGACTCGGTGACCGGACCGATCCCGATCAAGGATTCCGATGCGCCGCTCTGTGCCTGTTTCGGGGTCACTCGATCCGACATTGAGACCGATGTGGAGGAAGGAGTCGTCACGCGGACTCGCGCCGCGGTTCTGAAGGCGCAGTCGGACCAGGCCCAATGCCGCACGCTGGCCCCGAACGGTCGGACCTGTGTCCCCGAAGTGCAGGGGCACTACATGCGCTGCAAACAGCGGGCGGGCGGCTGAGTGCAAGGCTCTCGTGTTCGGTTTCGAGCAGGTGCGTCCACCGATGAGGGTGCAGTCGTCATTTGATGGTCCTCGTCCGGTCCCCTCTCCCCCCGTCTTCGGGGGAGAGGGCTAGGGTGA
>JANODP010000305.1:0-11088 GCA_031412755.1 Schlesneria sp.
ATGTTCAGCCCTCGCTTGCGCGTCGGGCTAGTTTTCAAATCGATTTGAGGGAAGCTCCATGTTGCGAACCATCGAAGTGTCGGGCGTCCGGTTTCGAGTGGCCGATGAAGGACATGGCCCGGCGATTTTGTTCGTTCACGGATTTCCGCTCGATCACACCATGTGGCGGGCGCAGATCGACGAATTCTCGAAAACGCATCGCGTGATTGCGTCGGACCTGCGCGGTTTTGGAGGGACCGACGGCGCGCTGTATTCGGTCTCGATGGAGCAGTTCGCCGACGATCTGGCCGGGCTGCTGGACGCGCTCGCCGTGGAAGGGCCGGTCGTGTTCTGCGGCCTGTCGATGGGAGGCTACATCGCGTGGCAGTTCGTGCAACGGCATCCGGCTCGCGTCGCGAAGCTGATCGTCTGCGACACGCGTGCGGCGGCGGACTCGCCCGAAGCGGCGGCCAATCGCCTGAAGATGGCCGACATCGTTTTGAAGGAAGGCCCCGAACCGGTCGCGTGGGCGATGATGCCCAAGCTGTTTGCTCAATGTTCGTCCGAGCATTGCCCCGCCGCCATCGCCTCCGTCCGACAGATGGTGCTGAACTCGAATCCGATTGCCATCGCAGCCGCTCACCGAGGCATGTCCGTCCGCCCCGACGTGTCGTCGTGGCTGCCGACGCTTCGCCTTCCAACCCTCGTCCTCTGCGGCGAGCACGACGCGATCTCGCCTCCCACCGAAATGCAGGCCATCGCCGACGCGATCCCCAACGCCCAGTTCGCCCTCATCCCCAACGCCGGTCACATGTCCCCGATGGAACAGCCCGAGGCGGTCAACAACGCGATCCGGCAGTTTGTTGGGAATTGACTTTTGGCCACTTTGTCACGATCAAACGATCTGAAACTCGGCGGCGAACTCCGCCACGGTGACGATTCGAATGGGCAGCCGGTCACGGATATCGAGCAGGTCGCGATCGCCCGTAATCAGGAAGTCGGCATTGCTTGCCAACGCTGCCGCCAGAATCGGAGCGTCTTTCGGATCGCGCAGCAATTCGACGTGGACCGGCGAGTCCTCCACCACGACCGCCCGTGACTCCAGCAACTCTGTCCACTTCTCGATCAGCCCGGCGTCCAGGGCGAACTTGGGCCGTCTCAGCACGTTGGCATACTCTGCCACGATTGCAGGAGTCACGAGCCATTGGAACTCCGGACTCGAGGCCACGAACAGCACGACACGTTCGGGCAACCTGTCACGCAAGGCCGCTGACAAGACGACGTTGGTGTCGATGAGCCCAATCATCGTGCGGCCCGGTGCGAGTCAATCTCGTGTTGGATCTCTTCGTCCGTAAGCTCCTGCCCGAGTCGTTGATTCCGGAACTCAAGGCACAGGCGATCCCAAGCCGAGCGAAACTCGTCAGCAGACAGCCGCTTCTTCGGGAGCACCAACACTTCCACCTGCATTCCCGCGTCGAACGGCACGTCTTGCAAACTCAATTCTCCACCCACCTTGATCGTCGTCGTCGTTTCGTATGCGGTCATTTTCATCGTCATTTCCTCTCCGCGAGCGAGCAGACTCGGTCACCCATCAGTCTCAGCCTACTCTGGCACGAATGGACGTTCAACGCGATCCAGTTACAACGAACGGACATCGCCGACGCGATGCCGCACGCCCACTTCGCCCCCACCCCCCAACGCAGACCACGTAGCCTCATATCGGAGGAAAGCCCTTTTCTGATTTCGATACCGCGGCAATGAATGTTCGTCGCTCAAAAAATGTTAGTAGCCAAGCTGAATGAAAGTGCTCGTCGTTCAGCACTTGGTAACGATACTCAACGATGTCCTGTTCTCGGTGATGGATCGTCATTTCGTCAAGGAATGCTGGTGGAACGACATACTTCAGTACATCCGCCCAAACTCTGACGTCTGACACTGGTGATAGCACGTCGTGGTAGTGACACAGCCCCCTGACGATCTTCCTGATGACCCTCATAACCCGCCCATCTTTGGCGGGATAGATCATGTATCGCTGGCCTTCCGGAGTTTGGATGGGCTTCATCTGTTCGAACAAATCCATTACACGGCGATTACCGTCTATCTTTTGAAAGCTCCGGGCCGTCGTCGTGTTCCAAAGCTCATGCACGGCATCGTTTGCCTCTCCAGCCAAGAGCATCATATTGCGGAAATGTGCTTCATCATCCGACCAACCATTGTTGCAAGGATTACAGGCGGGAACAGTCAGTCGCTGTACCTTTGACGTTGCCTTCGAGGCGGGGTATAGGCACTTTGGGATGACGTGTTCGCGGTCACCTCTTGCGACCGGGGTGCCACAATAGGCACAGGTGTTTTTCATGGCCAGAAATTCTTGAAATGAACACGACAACAAAGCCAAGTAGGGTGTCGAGTCTTTGGAACGTACCAATTGGACAATGCCCACTCACGATACATGATAATGGTGTGTTCCGAAGAGTCGACACGCCTTACGACGACTTTCACCAAATTAACGATCACCCCCACAGCAACATCTTCGTCGCGAGCAGTTCTCTCGTGAAGCCTTCGACGATGTTGGGAACTCCGCCGCCGGGGAGAACTTCCCAGGTGTAGGTTTCGACTTCGAGGTGGGGGGGTAGTGGAGTTCGGGGAGCGTGGCGAGGGCCTGCTTCAATTCGCCGCGCGCGGTGCCGAGCGGGCCGAGGTGATCGGCATCGGCCGGGACGTGGGTGTGGAACGGACAGGCTACTTCGGAATGTCGGATAAGCCAGTTAGAAATGCTCGTCACCTCGGCCATCGCCATTCAGGATTCGTTGTTCGCCGTTCGTTCGACTCCACTCGATTTCACGGATCCTATTCGATTGTTCCGGTGAGCATTTGCACTTGGCCGCTGGTGTCCGATTGGAAGAGGAGGATCAATTGTGAATTCAGGCGGGCGAGCGTCAGGCCTCGGGCGGAATTCTGTTGGACAGTGGCGATCTCGGTCGCGGCTGTCCAACCGGCTTGAGCCAATGTTCCGTAGCCGTCGCTGACCCCCGGTTCGCCTTTGGTGTATGAGACCGGGCATTGCGGGGTCAGGATCCCGCTGGTCGAGAAGGTTTCTTCCGACACCTGTGGCGCCGTCGCACCGGGGTGAACCAAGTGAATCACGCCTCCCAGTTCGGCCGCCACAAGCGGGCCGCCGGCGGTGTGCGGTTCCCATTTGGGTTCCGGCTCCGGCCAATCGACGATGGTCTTGACGATCTTCTCCAATTTGGACGCTTTACCGGAACTCGAACTGGTTGAGGATCCGGAGGGCGAACCAGATGAACCAGATGAACCGGGTGATGAACTCGTCGGAGAACCGGACGGCGTGGTACTGCGAACGACTCCGAACTGGGCCACGGGAAACGCGCTGGGTGACCAGGCGCCCTTGGTCGAGTTGTTATAGGTGCCGTTCGTCTTGGAGGGTGCAATGGTCACGACATTGAATTCCGCGGTGTTGTACGACACCACATTCATCTCGTCCTGTCCCACGGCTTTGGCGATCAGGTACAGCGATGGACCCAGTGTCACCAGCGCGATTGTGCCGTCGGTCTGCAGTTTATTCACCGGTGTCGGCGTTGTGGCCCAGGCTCCATTGGCATAGAGCAGCGACTGGATTTGATTGCCGGAATCTCGATAGGCGAGCATCAGGCCACCGTCATCGAGCGCCGTGAGCGCGAACGTTCCCACCGCCTGGCCAACGAGTGTCTGCGGAGTTTTCGACCACCCCGCCTGGGGAGTAAACGACAGCGCGCACAACGACTGATTGCCCGGCTGGAAGACAAGCATCAATCCGCCACTCGTAGCGGCGAGTGCGACCCCGCCGCTGCAAGTCGCGCCGATGTTGGCCGGCGCTGTCCACTGAGATCCATCCCAGGATTGGCACTGCAACTCGGCCTGATTTCCAACCGAGACAACATGGAGCCGATCCGCGAATCCGGCCGCCGCCAGCGGTCCGCTCGTGTTGAGCGGCGTGGGAGTCGGCTTTCCCCATTGGAACGACTGATTCCACAGGAAATCGAACGAATTGCAGGCCGCGTCGTTCTTGCCCAGCGTTCCCAGCCCGAAGTTCCGTTCGATCGTCTTGAGCAGGCTGTAATGGTTGAAGCCGGTCTCCACGGTCCCCTGCGGAATTCCGTCACCCAGCAGAACCGTGTAGATCTGATTGGGGCCGTCATAGGAAGTGGCGTCGTGTTGGTCCTTATAGTACTCAGCTTCGTAATCCGCCTCGTCAAATGTGACGACGACCAGCGTGCGCGGAGGGAGTCGCGAGTTCGGTCCGGGAAACTGGAGGGCCGCGAACAGCGTCTCCAACCAGGCGGCGGTCTGGTTCACCAACTGGGGTGCCCGCTCGGTGGCGGGAAGTCTCGTTCCGGCGACGTAGTGCCCGTCGTTCCACATGTTGGGAGTGAACCAGGCGTAGTTCGGCAATTGGCCGTTGATCACATCGGACCAGAACTGGTACTCGTCGACGATGCACTTCCAAC
The DNA here is from genome assembly GCA_031412755.1 of Schlesneria sp. Taxonomy (GTDB): domain Bacteria; phylum Planctomycetota; class Planctomycetia; order Planctomycetales; family Planctomycetaceae; genus Schlesneria. The sequence continues at coordinate 4,485 of JANODP010000305.1, forward strand.
GTTCCGGGTTCTGCACGATTCCCTCGAACGAGGAGAACGGATCGTGCTTCGTCAGGTAGGGATAATCGTCCTGCGGGATCAGCTCCGGCGTCCACGGCTGCCCCGGGTAGTTTTGCATGTACGCCTTCCAAGTGAGACCGGCCGCCTCGATCAGATCGACGATGGTGCTCTGTTTTCGCGGTCCCCCGTTTTTTTTGTTGTAGACCGAACTGTCGTAGGTGACGTTGCAGAGTTCACCCGCGATGGAGGCGATATAGTTTGTTTGCGACGGGTGCATCACGCCGCAGTAATTCGTCAGCTCGATGCCCTGCTTGGCCAGTTTCCTCATGAACCGATTTCGGAGTACATAACTGCGGTATTCGTTCTCCAGCATGATGATCAAAACGTGGTCGAAGACGCGCGAAGTGGGCGTGGTCATGATGCGGTACTTTCCCTGGAGAAGAGGACGTCTGCCGGAATCACAAATTGGCTCAGATGCAAAACTGGCCGGAAGACGGGGAGGTCTTCCGGCCAGTGTTCAGACCGTGAACTACTTCGGCGCGTATTCCGTCGGGATGATGCCGAAGACGCTGGCACCACCCGGAGCGGGCTGGGGCAGCTTGTACGGGTAATTCCCCGACCCCTTCGGAACTTCCATGTTCACTTCACCCCAGAACTCGTCCATGACGACGCCTGCATAGTGGACGGCCCAGCCATGATCGGGCCCGGCGAATCGGCCCGGCGACGATTTCATGGTTCCAACCGTCGGCGAGGCTCCGTTGAACAGGATGTCATACTGCTCACCCGGATCCCAATCGAGCTTGAAGACCGCCGGGCTCGCCAATTGCGACGAAGGTCCGAGCCAGTTGTCCTTGGTGGTGAAGGCAAACTTGTACTGTTTGTGCCGCACGGCACCGAACGTATTGTCGAAGAAGTACACCCAGCTTTGGCGCAGGGCCGACTTCAGCGGCTGCATCCCTTCCGGTCCTTTATTGCCCAGAATTTTCGGCTGCTTGGGATCGAATCCCGTGTACTGGTCGTACCCGGAATACTCGTGCGGATTCAGCAGGTACGCGCTCTGGTCGATGCCGTCGAAGATGATCGGCTTGCCGGCGTTGTCCTTCCAGAACTTCTTGGGCCGCTGGTCTTCGGGAACGTCGGCCAATGCTGCAAACGTCGGCCACCAATCCATGTGGCTCATCATTTCAGTGGCGACCGTACCGGCCTTGATCTTGCCGGGCCACCAGGCGATCGCGGGGCAGCGGAAGCCCCCTTCGTAGCACGACCCCTTCTCACCCCGGAATGGCGTGTAACCGGCATCCGGCCAGGCATCGACCCAGGCGCCGTTGTCGGTGGTCCACACGATCATCGTGTCATCCGGCATGTACTTGCGCACCGCTTCGATGACCGAGCCCGAGTTGAAATCCAACTCCATCAGCGAGTCGAGATACGGGTATTGTCCCGGCGACTTCCCCTTGAACTCGGGCGCGGGGAAATTCGGCTGATGCACCTTCATCAAGCAGCAGTACAGGAACAGCGGCTGATCGCCCTTCTTTTCAGCGTGTTCCTGGATGGTCCGGACGGCGCTGTCGCGGATTCTGGTATCGACCCTTTCCAGATCCTTATAGGTGAAGTCGTGGGTCTTCACGGCGGGTTGACCAACGTTGCCCTCCCACTCACCCATGTTGATCGACTTCCACCACTCCTGGAACGGGATGTCATCTTTGGGCCAGGCCGGGTTGAGTTGCGGATCGGGGTACGCATAGACCCCGGCGTACCACGGCAGCATGTGAGCCATGTGATCGAAGCCGAGGGAGGTCGGGTAGTTTTCCGGCTTTTCACCCAGATGCCACTTGCCCATTTGTACCGTGTAGTAGCCGGCCTTTTTCAGGGCTTGAGCCACCGTCGGCGTTTCGGCCGTGAGGCCGGCCTTGTTGCCGGGAGTGATCACGACCGACAGCGCGGTACGCACCGGAATCCGGCCCGTGATGAACGAAGCGCGGCCGGCCGTGCAGCTCGCCTGGCCGTAGTAGTTGACGAACCGCATCCCCTCGGCCGCGAGACGATCCAGGTGCGGCGTCGGTGCGCCGCGCATGATCCCACCGCCGTAGCAACCGAGATCGCCCCAGCCGACGTCGTCCGACATGATGAAGACGATATTGGGTCGCTTCTTGGGTTTCTTGTCGTCCTTCTTGTCATCTTTCTTGTCGTCTTTCTTATCCTGCTTCGCATCAACCTGGGCGAGCAGCCGATCCCCGATCGCGCTTTGGGACCGGTCGGGCGATTCCGGTTCGGCCGCCGTGATACCGGTCCCTGCAATCGCCGGTGCGACTGGTGCCGATGGTGCCTGTGCCGGCTCCGTCGGTGCCAATCGAGATTCGGCCTGCTCGGCTAAGACTGGCCGTGTGGTGTTGATGCTTCCCGCCGCCGCCAGATAGCCGAGCAATGCTCCTGCGGTGAGGGCGAGAATGATCGGTAACTGAGGTCGCTTCAACATGATGTCCTTTCGTTGAGGTTTCGAAAACGACGGTTTTCAAACCGTCCGCCAAAGTCATGAGCGCTCTTACGGCTTCCGCCGTGTTTCCATGTCCGGTGTCCTGACGCAGCGAAATCCGACGTGCGACATTCCGGTGTCGGTCGCGTTCCCGCGCCGGGCACTCGGCCGGTAATTCGAACAGTACCCCTCGCTGCACAGGAACGATCCCCCCTTGGTCACGCGCTGGGCTTGCAACGGCTCTTCGGGGTTGCGGCTGGATTCGGGGCCTGTGGGATTGACGGTCAATCGGCCGCTGCGATCGGCATAGGCGTCGGTTCGATACCAGTCGCCGCACCATTCCCAGACATTTCCAATCATGTCGTGCAGACCGTAACCGTTCACGGGGAAGGATCGAACGGGTGCCGTGCGCGCGAAACCGTCGTCCGCCGTGTTCTGATGGGGAAACGTCCCCTGCCAGAAGTTGGCGACGCATTTCCCCTGCGGGTGCAGTTCGTCACCCCAGGCATAACGGCTTCCCTCCAGCCCGCCGCGCGCCGCGAATTCCCATTCCGCCTCGGTCGGCAATCGTTTGCCCGCCCACGTGGCATAAGCCCGGGCGTCGTCCCACGAGACCTGCACGACAGGATGCTGCTCCTTGCCGTCGAGATTGCTGTCCGGGCCTTCCGGGTGACGCCAGTTGGCTCCCGGCACCCACGACCACCATCCCGCGGCGTTGTCCAGCCGCACCGCCTCGCTGGGAGGCGTGAACACCAGGGAACCGGGTTGGAGATTCTCATCGGGAGGCTTTGGCGTTCCGGGAGGCAACTGCTGCCTGAGCGTTTCCCAATCGATCGTCCGCTCTGCCGTGGTGACGTAACCAGTGGCCGTCACGAATTCGCTGAACTGCGAGTTCGTGACCTCGGTTTCATCGATCCAGAAGCCATCGACACGAACGCGATGTCGGGGTTGCTCGGCCGGGGCGACATGGGCTTCGTCGGACCCCATTTGAAATTCGCCGGCAGGAATCCACCGCATTCCGACCGGATCAACCACCCGCCCCGATGCTTGCTCGGGCGCTTTGGAACTGTGTGGCGCGTCGATTCGCGGTTTGCCTGAATTCGAATTCAACGCGTTGGAGGGTGGCGTCGAGGCCAGTACGACAACCAGATACGCGGTTGCAAACCCGATGATTGCAAAGGCGGATAAACGCCCGATGGCTCGAAGAGGCGAACGTTGCGAAACGGGTCTCATACAAGCCTCCGAACTTAGTTGCGCCTTGCGATACGCTCACTAATGAAATGGAGGAGTACAAATACAATCGCGAATTTCAAAACTCAATTCACAAAACTGACGATTGTCAAAAATTCATGCAACGATCAGGAAACGCCTCCGTCGATGAATCAAAGCGGCGCGGCGCTACGAGAATCATCGCCTGTTTCAATCGAAGGGCGTCGCCGCTCGTTGTCCACCGTCACACTTTTTGGCGTCGATGGAACTCGCCGTTCTTCATGACGGCGAGCAGGTTGTTGCGGTCGAGCAGCACTTTGGTGTCGGCGAGCGGATCGCCTTTCACCAGCAGCAAGTCGGCGAGGAAACCTGCTTGAATCTGTCCCAGTTCGTTGGGCAGATCCATCGCGGCACCGCCGTGCTTGGTCATGGTGAGGAGGGCTTCCATCGGCGTGAAGCCGCAGTACTGGATGAGGTGGTCGAGATCGCGGGCGTTCTCGCCGTGAGGCGTCACGAAGAAGCCGTAGTCGCCGCCGCCGAGGATGCGAATGCCTCGCCTCTTCAACTCTTTGAGTCCCTTCGCGGCCCCGGCCAGTTCCTCGCGGAAGCCGAATTCCTGCACTTGCTGCTCGGTGAACCACTTCTCTCCTTCATACGACGCCGTCGCCGTGAAGCCGATGTTGGGGCTGACGAAGACCCAGTCCTTGTTCGCTTCCAGCAGGTCGATCGCCTCCTCATCGGCGAAGTTGGCGTGGTAGATCACCTTGACGCCGTGCTTCACCGCGAGCTTCACCGAATCGGCGCTGCGGCAATGAGCACTCATCCGCTTGCCGTGAGCGCGAACGACCTCCGCCGCGGCGGCGACTTCCGCTTCGCTCATCACCGTCGTGTGGGACGGAGCGTGAGGTACGAACGTGTCACCCGAGATGACGAGCTTGATGATGTCGACCCCCTCGCGAATCAGTTCGCGCGTCACTCGCCGGAAGTCTTCCGGCCCATCGAGCGTGATCGCCATCGACGACATCTGCGGCATGTGCAGCGTCCGCATGTCGCCCAGTCCGCCGGTGACCGTCAGCCACGGGCTGGCCGCCAGCAACCGCGGGCCGGGGATCTCGCCCTTGTTGATCGCGTTGCGAATGACCACGTCGGTCCGGGGCTTCGCCGACGCCGCACTGAGACAACTGGTGATGCCGCAGTCGAGGTACAGCCGCGCGTTGCGCACGGCGATCAGCGTCGTCTCCTCCGGCGGGATCAGGCCGATCTGCACGAGGTCGGCCGCGTTGTCGATGCTGAGGTGAGCATGCGATTCGATCAACCCCGGCATCAGGGTCGCCCCGCCGCCGTCAATCACGTCCGCGTTCTCACGCGACAAGCGGTGAGGCTCACGAGCGACTGCCGCGATGCGCGCCCCCTCGACCAGCACCTCACCCGGAAAGGGTTCGGCTCCCGTGCAATCGAGAATCGTGACGCCCGTGAAGAGGGTTCTGGTCATCGTGGCACTCGCGCTTTGGAGGTCAATCACTCGCCAAAATCCGGCGCGTTTCGGTGAGGACCGCGGGCCGGTGCCCCATCCCGAAGACGATTCAATTCGTGAGGCGTCTCATTTCTTCTTGCGAGATCGCGGCTTGATCGCCTCACACAGCGGAGTGCTGGTGGACGGCTCGGCCAGCACTTCGGCCAGGGTCGTCGCCCGGAAAGCATTCTGCACCATCGCCAGGGCATCGTCCATGCGGCGATGCAGCGGGCAGAGGTGTTTGCCGTGAGACTTCAGACCCAGCGGGCAGGTCTCGATCCGCTCGATCGGTTCGACGGCATCGACGACTTCGAGAATCGTCAATTCCTCGGGCGTCTTCACCAGCGTGACGCCCCCTCCGATCCCGCGCTGACTGCGGACGATGTCGCTGCGTCCGAGATTCTGCAAGACCTTGGAAAGGTAGGGCTTGGGAACCTGTGTCGCCTCGGAAATCTGGTCCGTGGTGCGGGCCTCCGGTGCCTGACCGGCCAGGTAGACGACGGCGCGCAGGGCGTATTCCACGGTTTGAGAAAACATGTTCCGAACCCCGTTCTTTTCTAAACTGGACCTTGACGTCCTCTTTTGACGATGTAGATTGGTGGCCATAGTGGACAGATGAGTCCAGTTTGGGCCGCGTGCCTCCCGCCGTCAACTCCCGCCTGAAGGAACCTGACCGTGAAACACATCGACGAACGTCGCCTCGAAACGGATCTGAACTACCGGTTTGCGTACCTGATCGAGTTCATCGGGTTTGGCGAGCAGGACATTCAAGCCATTCACCAGTCCGCCGGCGCACTGGCTCCGCTCGTGCCGGGTCTGGTCGATGCGGTCTACGACAAGCTGTTTGCCTACGACGCCACCAAGCGGCACTTCGTCCCGCGGCAGTCCGGCTATGAGGGGGCCGTGCCCACCGATCTGGCGTCGCTCACGCAGGACCACGAGATGATCCAGTTCCGCAAGCAGCATTTGGGACGGTATCTGGCGGCGCTGGTGACCAAGCCGTACGACGGCACAATGGTCGGCTACCTCGATATGGTTGGCAAGATTCATACGCCGAAAGCCGGTTCGAAGGATCTCAACGTGCCGCTCGTTCAGATGAACGCGCTGCTGGGCTTCGTGTCGGATGCCCTGGTCCACACGATCCTGACTTTGAATCTGCCTCGTTTCGTGGAGGTCACCACGCTGCGGGCCTTCAACAAACTGCTGTGGATTCAGAACGACTTGATCACGCGCCACTATCAGGACGCTCATTCGGTGGCCGCCAAATGACAGCCGGTTGAAGAACCCGTGGGGGCAGGTTTGTTTACAGCCCCGGACTCAATAATTAAACAGGCGGCAACAAAAGAAAAAGGAGACCGGCAGGTAAAAAACAAGCCCCCACCGCCACCGGGAGAAAAACAAGGTTGGTA
>JANODP010000306.1:0-15255 GCA_031412755.1 Schlesneria sp.
CCCCGGTTACACGGCATGAACCGGGGCTAGCGCCGCGCGGCTAATTTTCGGAATGCGTATCAGAATTCGTTTTCCAGCAGAGTCGCAATGTCACGAGCACCGTGCAGGACGCGGATGATTTCCACGCCGTGTTCAACCGGACGGTAGAACACCAACATGTTGGGAAAGCCCACGACGGACCAGACGAGGATTCCACGGTCGAGGGCTGGGTCGTCATCCCAGCGAAATCCCCGGTCGGGTGATTCGGCGAGAAGCTGGAAGGTCCGCTCGACCGAGTCCAGGAAATTCGCGGCCACGCGCTGACTTTGCTTGGCGAGAAAGACCAGTTGTTCGTCGATGTCGCGGTCGGCACGTCACCGAACGACCAGGCGGCTCACGATGCGGACTCCGGCGTGACCGAGGCGATGAGTTCTCGCTTCCTGGCCCACCAGTCGGGAGTCACTTCGATCGCCTCGGACTGGAGTCCTTCGGCCAGTGCCAGTTCGATCTGAGTCCGCGCAGCGTTGCGACGATCGGCTTCAATCAGGTGTTCCACAAACGCGCTGGCATCGTCAAACCCGCGAGCCCGAGCTTGCTGCGCTGCATACGCCGCCAGTGGTTCACTCACGGAAAGTTGAAGGTCTGACATGAAAAGCTCCTCGCATGATGCGTCGCGAAACCGTTGGATGGCAGTATATTCCCGCGAGCGAATTCGGCCAACGCGGTCCGGGGAATTGTCCAAGACCATCACCATTTTTCGCTTTTGATTGCCACTGACACGCAAGACTGGTGGGCGATGGAGCGTAGTTGTCGGGTGCCACTGGCGGCTGCTCTGAGCCGCCAGTGTTCTTTGAAGCGCACTGGCGAGTGAAGCCCCTCGCCAGTGGTACCCGACGCCACCAAGCCCACCTTTGCTTTCATCGGTTTTACTGTTTGGACATTCGGCGAGTATGAAGAGTCTTCGAGGAACTTAGCACGGTCACCGTTCGTGTCGCTCGCGTGAGGCAGACATAGAGGCTTTCAGCCTCCTTGAAATCCGATGCGTCAAGGATGATGGCGTGATCAAATTCCAGTCCCTTCACGAGCAGCGGTGTGGCAAGACAACGTCGCCAGGGATGGCGACCGCTGCGGCGAATGAGGTCTCGGTGATGCCATGCTGCTCGGCGGAGCGTTTCATGGTTGTCTGCCCCTGCGGCGCTCTTGAGTCCACGCCAGATTTCAGGACTCACAAGGACAGGGTGCTCCTCGAGTTCTTCAAGAGCGATCAATACTCCTGGAATCGCCGCCGAACTATCTGAGTCTCGCAACGCCTTGAGTCGGATGGCCAACTCAATCAGGTCTGACCGTCGGGCACGCGTTGGCTTGTTGTTTACGATCGAATTCATGACTTGTTCGATTTGCTTCTTCGGCAGCCGGGTGAGCCATTTTTGTGCAAACTGCCAAATCACTTTCACACGAGCATTGCCGGGAGGAGAACCGTCAATCTTTCCAGCCCATTCCAAAAGCTGTTCGCAATGCGCGTCTTCAAACGGGCTAAAGGCATTGTTGAGTTTATCTGCGAGCGAATGACACTGGTTTCGCCATTGCCTGAGACCAACCACACTCTCGTTTTTGTTGTTGAAGAATCTCTGGCACGCCGCGAGTTGTGTTTGCTGGCCGGGGTCACCCAACTCAAGAATGAGCCCGGGAACTTTCGAAAGGTCGATCGGTTTTTCGGCCAGCAATGACGGCCGGATATCCAAAAGCCATTGACCGAGCAATTCGTTCTTTCCTTCCCAACGATGTGGTCGCTTCAATTCGCCAACAAGAGGAAACGTATTCTCAACTGCGGTCCAATTGGTGGTTTGCCCTTCGTTAATCTTCCAAAAGATTGATTGCAGCGGATCACCCAGCACTCGGCATGGGAGAACCTGACTCAGCGCAACAATCAGGTCGTGTTGAGACGACGAACAATCTTGGTACTCATCGACAAAGATGCCTTCGTAGGTTGCTCGCATCACCTGTTCGACTGCGCTTGCGTGAATGGCCTTCGCTGCTGCCGGGCGAAGCTCATGCCACTGATCACCTTCCGGTTCCCGAACGGACCATCCGGAAATTGTCGGAAATGCCGAAGCGTATCGCAGGGCAAATGCGTCGATTGTCAGAATCCGAAATCTGTCACTTGGGATTTTAAGCCGGACCATACGGTCGCGGATTGCCTTTACGCCCGCATGAGTGTGAGTCAACACCAGTTGCCGTCCCGAGCAATGGCGAACTGTTTCGGATATCAGGTGCGTCTTCCCACACCCTGCGGGCGCGACAACAAGTCCACACGGACTTATGGCAAATTCTCTCGCCAATTCGTCACTCATAGATCCACTTCATCAATTCACCCAAGAGTTTTCCGGTGGGAGTTGCTGAGATCGATGGAAGTGCTGAACCGACAATCTCACCGAGGCGGATTCCCGCCGAAACATTCTTGAACCAACCATGCTTCTTTGCCGCGAAACCGACGGCCTGACGGATCGACAATTCCGTGCAAGCTCCAGTGTTGATCCAATCGGCAATCAAAGGATTCATCGCAGACAGATTGCACTTCGCAAAGTGTCCGACCTGACCAAGCAACGAATCCTTGCTTTCATCAGCAACTCGAAAATCCACAAGCTCCTGAAGCTGTGCCATTGGCAGATCGACCGCTAAACGCTGCTCGGTCGCCATCATTCCTGCCCAAACAAAGACAGGGATTCCGGCGTCGCGAAGTACGTTCTCGTCAGGTTCAATCGGTTCGTCGGAGTCACCAAGCACGGCAGTGTCATAACCAATCCGCTTGAACTCCATCGCGATAACTGGCGCGATCGTTCGTCCTTTTCCATCGACCGCAATGGCCGCGAGATGAGCTGGATACACTCCCTCCATCTGCGACGCCCAAAACATTTCCAAACCTCGAAACAATCCGACTTCAGTTGCCCCCTCACAGATCAACAATTGCCGTGCGAGGAATGCGTGGCTATGCGACCTCGCAATGCTTTGCAATGACGCAATTGATGATGGCGAGACCTCCGATACGATTGTTTGCCCGTTCTGTGATCGAACAAAGCGAAGGGAATCAACAGGAAGTTCGATGATCGAAGTCGGAGAATGAGTTGAAAACAAGACTTGGCCGGCGGTCCTTGCGAGTCCGCTGAGATCAGAGGAAAGGCACCGCACTAAATGTCGAACACGATGAGGTTCGAGTCCGTGTTCGATCTCGTCGATCAGGAGTGCCGACTGCTGCCCTACACCACTCTGTTGGATTCCAAGCGCCGCCAGCCGCCGCGTACCAAGTCCGCAGAGCCTAACTGGGATCGAACCTTCGTGAAGACTCAAAACGGAGTTACCAAAGGATATCCCCAGTGCATCCAGTCCGGGTTGTAATGCTTGAAAACTGACGCCCATTCTTTTCGCAGATTTACTCGCGTTATCCGATGCCGTCTGTAAATTCTCCAAATCTGCGTCAGCGACGAGTCGCTTGGCCGTCCGAGCGATTTCCAGAAAAGTTCGTCCAGTCGTGCTTGCATCCTCTGTCATTCGAAACAATGCCGAGCCTCTTCCCCATGTCAAATGTCGTTCGACATCACCCCCAAGTCGCGCAATTCCAAGACGCTCTCGGTCCTTCCACGAGATTGGCTTGGGGTCGTCGTGACTGGACTTGATGACCGACCAAGTAGGCTCAAGTTCTTGATCGATCGTAAAGCGGATTGTGAGAACGGGATCGCATCCGTCTACAGGGTCGTCGTCGATCCGCGTCGCCTCACCAGAGTAACCTCGTAGGTATAGCCCGAACTTGTCATCAGCCAATAATTCAATGGGAACTTCGCCAACGGTAGCCTCAATCACGATTGGACTCGTAACGTCGCTGCCATGAAAGTCGGTATCGATAATTGGGAGGTTGCTGCGGGACGAAAGGGCCAATTCCACAGCATCGAGGATCGTCGTCTTCGTGGAATCATTTGGGCCTACAAGGCATAGGATACGTCCATGCAAGTGCCAATCGAGTTCGCGAATCCCCCGAAAGTTCTCGATCCTCAAATGTCGAATGATCATTTAGGCGCCCTTTACTTGATGCAAAGCCACGTAGGGTGCTTGGAGCCATCGGAACGCAACTTTCTTGCTGTGCTACGGATGGAGTTCCGCCAGTTCGTTTCGGCCGGTGTCGAGGTCGATGGGCTCTTGCAGGCGGCGGATTTCTTCCTCGGGGCCTTTCGCGAGCAAGACGAATGTACGGGGATTGACCGGGAACACGTCGCGTCGCAGGGCGGAGAGCGCGTGGTCCATCCGCTCCCATTGTTCCATCGACTGACTCAACTCGGCATCGTTGGTCATCATGGCACCACCTTGAGGAGACCTTTGCGGCGACCCGGCCCGACCGCAGACCTCGTGAGCTGCTGGGTCTCTCAGGCGATGACCAACTCGCGGGCATGCGGGATTTCCCGGCTGTTGACCGGGCGGACTTGATCGGCTTCGAGTGTTTCGACGGCGGCCGTGCGACCGTCTAAAGTGACGAATTCCACTTCATAGGCTCGGCCATCGCGGTAGATATGAACCACCGTGCCGACATCGCCCGCCTCCAGCCCTTCGGCGAGAACCGGTGTCGTCAGGACCACTCGCTCATATTCTTGAATCATCGTTGTCTCTCATTCGTTCTGCGGATAAGCCGTCACCAGACGGGGAGTGTCGAAACCAATGTCAACGATCCACACGGTTCTCACCTCCGGTGACTTCCCGTTGGGTGACTCAATCAATCCGTCCACAATGTACTTGTGGCCGTGGGGTGTTGCCATGCTGTTATGAACCTCGCCACTTTCAGCAAGCCGTCGGAATGCGTCGGCAAGTTGAAGCCCATCATCGGGCTTGAAGCCAAGCCCCTGAAAGAAAGCGGCCTTCCCGCCATTGTCAGGATGAGCGGCGTTGAGCAGATAGCCGGTAATCTTCTCCTGATCGACAACCGCCTTGTCCGCTTGGGGACGTTTCATTCGTTCTGACTTTCCGTAGCGTGACCAAGGCGATCCTTGATGTCGTTACAGGCAGTGGTGAGCACGACTGCACTCCGCAGACACTTCACTCGAACATCGCCGTTCGCAGTTGTTCGGCGGGCTGAGCGCGGTCTTGCATGAAATCGACGGTGAACTGTTCCAGGCTTTCGGCCATCACCTCCCATGGATCGTCGTCTTTCGGAATCAGCAGCACGGACCGGCCGACACGCTTCAAATAGACTTCGCTTGTGTCGAGTTGGAACCCTTCCGGCAATTGCACCGACTGACCGTGGCCATAGGTGGTGATAATCGCTGTGACCATGTCATCAGCCTTTCGAGGAAGACTCTAACGTGCAAGATGCTACTTGCTCGTTCCACCAACGGCAATTAGCGGTTCGGCCGGCGGGGTAGCGCGGCCTGAGGCTTTGTTTGGGCGTCAAACGTCTTACTCAAAACAACACTTCAAACCCGGCGGCTTGGTAGTGGCGGTCATTGGTGAAGGCTTGCGTCAGCCCCAGCCTCCGCATGACTGCGAATGAGACGTGATCTACGATCCCCGCGTTGTTCGCTTCACCGCGGTCATAGGCGGACCACGCCTCTCGCAAATCGTCATCGGTCGGACCGAGAACTTCGCCGCGCGCCGCCATCGTTTGTCGCAGGGCATTCACACGCAAACGATAGGGCCGCCGAGCGGCTGCGTTCCCACACTCCAACAACACGAATGTCGTGGTGACGAACTGCGTCTTCGCGCCCGCCAATGTCGCAAAGGCTGACGCGGCAGCGGCGTGCCATTGGTCGTCTTCGTCCCACAACGCCAGCAGGCCGACCGTGTCCAGAAAGACGACACTCATGGCTGGTGCTCGTTGTGTCGCTCGGCCACGTCGTGCTCACCGGAGCGATACCGCTCGGACAGAATGGCATAGACATCGTTCAGAGGCGGTTCAGGAGCGGGAGTCTGCACGATCGCCGGCTCGAACTCGACCTCGCACTCGTCGGGCAATTCGACGGGCGTGGTTGGCTCGAAGACGCCCTTGCGATAAATGGCGTGGATCATCGGGACTTCTCCAATCACAGCGTGAGGTGTTGCGCGAGGCCGTCGTCTCAGAGTTGCCAATTACTTTATCGTCGCGGCCCCGATGTCGCGATGTCGATGACGTGTTTGCTTCCTGCCCGCCACATTTTTGCGATCGATCCTCGAATCACGGGTGGGTGGCACGCCCTGAAGTTTTGTGAATGGCGTGGGGCTTGACCTTGGCGTTGTGTCATCACGCCCATCGAAGATTCTGAGCGTTCCACCCAACCCGCTGGGCAACCGCTCCTCTGATCATGGTCCGCGAGTGAATTGCGTGAGGGGGCTTTCGGCGACAGACTGCTTGGCGTCTCCGTGAATCGTTGGCGATCTCTGCTCGTGCTCTACAGAAAGGTGTTCCATGACTCGCTCTGCAAAACTCAACCGGCGTGCGTTTCTGGCGGCTTCGTCCGTGCTGGCCGCTCCGTACTTCATTCCCTTCCGCGCGCTGGGGGCCAATGAGCGGATTGTCACCGCGCACATTGGCGTTGGTGGGCAGGGGAACTCGAATCTGAATGCCTTTCTGGGCAAGGGCGTTTCCCCGGCGGCGATCTGTGATGTCGACAGCGGTCGGTTGGCGAAGGCCGTCAAAATGGTCACCGGTAAGGGGCACACGTGCGAGGGGTACGGCGACTATCGAAAGCTGCTCGACCGGAAGGACATTGATGCCGTCGTGATTTCGACGCCCGATCACTGGCACGCCCTGCCCACGATCCATGCCTGTCAGGCGGGGAAGGACGTCTATTGCGAGAAGCCGCTCTCGCTGACGGTTGTCGAGGGGCGGCGCATGGTCGAGGCGGCTCGGGCCGGCAAGCGGATCGTGCAGACCGGCTCGCAGCAGCGGTCCGACGACAAGTTCCGGCAGGCGTGTGAATTCGTCCGGTCGGGGCGGCTCGGCAAGATCAGCGAGGTGCTTGTCGGCCTGCCGAACAACAACTTCAAGGGACCGCCCGTTCCCGATTCCGCTCCCCCCGCCGAACTGGACTATGACATGTGGCTCGGCCCCGCGCCGCAGCGGCCGTACAACGAGAAGCGGGTTCACTACAGCTTCCGCTTCTTCTGGGATTACTCGGGCGGACAGATGACGAACTTTGGGGCTCATCACATCGACATCGCGCAGTGGGGGCTGGGCATGGACGAATCGGGACCGATCTCCGTCGAAGGGACCGCCACGTTTCATCCGGAGAAGTGGTACGAGGTCACGGAATCCTGCCGCCTGACGCACACCTATGCCAACGGGACGAAGCTGGTTGTCGGACAGGGGCAGAAGGACATTCCGGGTGGCGCGACGTTCATCGGTGAGAAGGGTCGCATCTTCGTGACGCGGGGCAAGATCACCAGCGATCCGAAGGAGATTCTCGAACAGCCACTCGGCGAGAACTCTGTCCGGCTCTACAAGAGCGCCGATCATCACCGCAATTTTCTGGACTGCCTCCGCAGCCGCGAGCTGCCGATTTGCGATGTCGAGATCGGGCATCGCTCCGCGACGGTGTGCCATCTGAGCAACCTCGTCGCTCGCATCGGCCGCAAGATCGCCTGGGATCCCGTTCGAGAAACCATCGTCGGCGATTCCGAAGCGGCCGCGATGCTGTCTCGCCCCTACCGCGCGCCGTGGAAGCTGGCGTGAGGCAACGACGCTGGTCACTGTTTCTTGTCCCCTCTCCCGCCCGTCTTCGGGAGGAGAGGGTTAGGGTGAGGGGGATTCGCCACGGCGGATGACCCGATGGCAACACGGCGAACGAGTTGGTTGCGTTTCGTTCAAGAGGTCTCATGGCGCTCCATCACTCGCCCCCCTCACCCTAACCCTCTCCCCCGAAGACGGGGGCGAGGGGACAGGAGGAAGACCACCAATTACCGATTGCACTGTTTGCAGTCCATCACATTTTTTGCGAGCGATCCTCGTATCACGGCTCTCGGCCCCATTCCTGGGACGTGGCCTGCTTGCCTGACAGTTCGTGACCTTTGGCGGTGATGCGGCCGGTGCTGCCGAGGGAGAGGCGTGTAAGGTGGGGTTCGAGGTGGATTGTGCCGACGGTGCCCTCGAAGGTGATGTCGTCGTGGGTGAATGAGAATGGGGTGGGGCTCAAGAAGACGTAGTCGGTTCGCTCGCCGCTGCGGACTTTGATCGCCTTGCCGTCGGCCAGGGGCGTGATCACGGGGGGCGTTTCGGTCTTGAGGCGCGGAGACAGGACGACCAGAAATCGTTCAGCATTTGTGGTGGCGATCAGGCCCGTCTGAGTTGTCGTGAACTGGCTCGACACGTTGCCATTGGGGAGCAGGCCGGGACAGGTTCGCGACTTGGTCTCGGTCGTGAGTTGAAGTTCTTGCGGGACAGCGAAGAAGACATCCAGATCGACGTCTTCGGAGCCCTCGACCCGCGCGTTGTGTGTGCCGGGCGAGACGCGATCGGCGGTCAGCCAGAGTTGCCATTTCGCGGAGGTGGATTCGCTCAGGCTGTCGCACAGTACAAAATAGTTTGGGCCGAGCGGATCGCGGTCTTTGACGAAGGCGATCTGCCGGGTCCAGCCGCCGCGCGTGCCGGTTACATAGTCAAGGTTGTCCGTCGTCGCGAACTCCTGCACCTGCATGACGCCGGGTTTCGGCAGTTTTTTTGTCACGACCAGGTTGTGATCGTCGGCGGAGGGGATGCCCGAATAACCGAAGTCGTTTGCCAGCAAACGGCCCTTGCCCCACAGCGTGATGCTGCCCGAGTCGTCGTCGTAGTGGTCGTGATTGCGGCCCGCGATCAGGTGCAACTGCGTCTCGCGGTTCGTCGGGAAGCCGTGTCGCAGGATGACGCCGGTTTGCGGGAACAGTTCGCTCTTCCAGTTCGGGGCCTGCTCGGGGATCGTCGGGTCGAGCAACACCGTGCGAAAGCCGGCCAGTGAGGGATTGGAGCCGCCGATGCCCGGTGCCGAGAACGAGCCTTGCTGGCGATACATCCATTGCATGCGGGCTGCGAATTCGGGGACTTTGTCGCGCTACAGATAGGCCATCAGACCGAATTCACTGGTCGGCTCATACATGTCGGTGTTGCCGATCGGCGGCAGGTGCCGACGGCCCGCGACGCGCGAGTTGGGTGGGGTCGAGATTTTTCCAAACCAATCCATCACGCGCTGCATCTTGGGATCGTAAAGGTCTTCACTCTGTCCCGCGTGATGAGCGGCCAGAAAGCAGGCGACCAGGTAGTCATAGGCCACCATCGCGTAGTGGGGCGTCTCCAGCCAGCCGCCGTTCTCATCGGACCATTGATCGAGTTCGCGTCGCAGTTCATTCAGTCCCCCCTTGATCCATTCGGCCGACATCGGATGCGACGGGATCGCACCGGCGATCAGCACTTGAAAGGCGGCGATCGTGGAGGTCATGTTCGGATTGGCCGAATACCCGCGCGCCGGCGAGTAAAAGTCCGGTCGAGTGACCGTGTATCCCAGGAACGCGAGCTGAGCACGCAGCCGCCGCTTCAGTTCCGGCGCGGTGTGTTTACTGTCGAGCATCAGCGCCGCCAGGTTCACGGCGGGGAGCAGATCATTCGCGCGACGATGGGGTTCGACGCCCAGGGTCGGCAACTGTTCCTGCGTCAGCAGCCAGGTCACCTCCTTCTGAACCAGAGCGACCGCCTGGTCCGCCAGATGCCGGCCCAATTCGGGGTCGTCCGTACCGAGGTAGTACGAGACCGGGCCGTCCGTGTCATAGGCCACCACATCGCTCCGGCGGTACTTGGCGAGGAGCAACGGGTCGGGCTGGAAACGGGCGCGGAAGCGTTCGATATCAGCTCGACTGACAAACAGCCGCGCGGGGGCGTTGTCGTCGCCAGGCCAGTCGAGGACGTAATCCTTCACGCGATCGAGCGGAAAGTCGCCGTGCTTGATGACGAATTTCTGAGGCAGCGTCGCATGCTTCACCACCACCGGCCCGCGTGCGGCCTGCACCACCGTCTCTTTCATGATCGACAGGCACGAGTCTTTGTCGAAGGCGCCGATCATCCATTTGCGAGTCCCGCCGCGCAACGGAAACCGGGCGACCAGTTCGCCGCTTTCGGCGGTGATGGGGACTCGCGGTGGAGACTGCGTCTCGCGCGGTTGCTTTGGATCGACCCACACGCCGGGCTCACGCGCGCCGAGCATCAGCAAGTCGCTGCCGCTGTCGTTGTAAAGGCCGAGCCACGTTCCCTGCCGTTCGCGCTCCCACCAGTGCAGCCACGGTTCGAGCACGAACAGCGGCTCGCCCGTTCTCACGACGATTCGCTCGTTGGCGTTCGTCCCGACATTCCCCGCGCCGTGCCGGTAAAAGATGCCGTCCGGTGAAAAGGGTTTGCTCAGCGACAATACGAATGCCGACTCATCCTGCAGCGAGCACGTTTCATCGACCAACACGACCGGTTCATGGACTTGAAGCCGCAGTCGCATCTCCCAGGTGCGGTTCGTGCCGAACGTCGCGCGGCACAGCACGTCAGCGTGGACCGGCCCGCGAGCGGTCACTTCCGCCGAGTAACCGGTCAGGCCCTGACCGCTTTCCAGCCGCGATCCGCCGATCCACTGACCGGACTCCAGTTGTACTCCTTCAATCGGCCCCGCTCCGGCTTGGAGTGTCTTGGCAATGGAGATGCCGACCCAACCGTTCGAAAGCCGGATGCGATCGCCGGTCTCGTCGATCTGGAGGTCGTTTCGCGCCGTGGCCGGTTCGTTCGAGAAACGGTAGTCGCGAATCTCGAAGGGACGCAGGCTGGTGAGGAATTCGATGCGAGTCTCCGTGGCGGAGTCGCCTCGCGTGAGTTGATACGGCTCCGCGGTCCCGTCCGGCCTCACGAGCGACCGCCCGTTTCGCGCGGCTTGGAGCTGCTCGGCGGTCAGCGGGAATTGAACTCGCTCGTCCCGCCAAGTGTGACCGAGAAACTCCTGCACGCGGAACCCCGCATTCACTTTCTCCTGAGCTTGGATTCGCGAGCCACTCCACCCACAGAGGGCGTATCCGATGACGATCCAAACGACATGGCACTGATGATTTATGCGACAGTCTCCGCAAGGAGTGGTTCGGTCTGGAGGCCGGGCAGAATCGTGAGGACGCTGCTCAACTCGGAGAATCTCACTTCTCCAGTTGATTGGGCAGCGACCATTTCACTCGACCCAGCCACGTCGTGCCGTCGGCTCCTTTGGGGTGGGGTGTGGCACTGATGAGGTACTCGGAGTCGGTGACCCACGATTCGCCGGGTGTGATCGCCGCCGCGCCGAAGTTGCCGAGCATCACGCCTCGTTCGGGTAGCAAGGGTTGCTCGGTTCGGCGGAGAACCTGGAGTTTGTCGGCATCGACCTGGGCGATGAAGATCGGGGCGCGGTTCCTCGCGATGTGGTCGTTGTTGGCTCCGCGTCGGGTGTAGGTCAGGAACAGGCCGCCGCTGTGCGCGAGCCAGTGCGCCTGCGTGTTGTAACTTCCCAGATCATCGCCATCGTCGAACGTCCATTTCCGGGGCGGTTGGAAGTGCAGGCCGTCGTGGCTCGTCGTGACATACGCGGCGGTATCGTGGCGCAGTGTGAGGTAGTACCGGTCTTGATAGCGAGTGAGCGACGGTTCGTACAAGCCGCGTCCTCCCGTCAGCGTCAGCTCGTCACCGTGGCCGAGATATTTGAGTTGCCGACCGTCGAATGAACAGTGCAGGACCGTTGTGGTGTAGTCGTTGCCGGTTGGTCCCTTGAAGTAGGCCGGAATCAACAGCGTTCCGTCCGCCTGCTCCAACCATTGCACGCAACCGGGTGAGACGAGGAAGAATTTGCCATTGGTCTGGGGCATGGCGAGCATCTGCCACGAAGTCCACTTGTCGGACTTGGGATCGTAGGTCGCGTAGGCGCATTCGTGTGAGCGGGGCTTGTCGAGAAGCTGCTTTCCCTGTGGGCTGTACCGCAGTTTGATTCCGATGGCCAGCAGTTTCCCGCTGTGGGTGAGCCAGCCGGGAGTGACATCGCAGACGGCGATCGTTTCGTTGTTCTCACCCGGTTGCGAGGCGAGTTCGGGGATCTCCGTCGGGCTGGTCCAGGTCTGGCCGAGGTCGTTGGTCCGCAGGAAGTACAGGCCGGAGTAATGGTCGCTGACTCCGAGGTGCTTCTGAATCGTCATGACGACCGCCGGGCTGCCTTGCTGGCCGTGACCGGGCATCGCGGTGACTCGCGGGTGAAACCAGCAGAACGTCGGGTTGAGTTCCTTGAAGACGGCTTCGGCTCTCGTTTCAAACGGGACAATGGCTGGCCCAGCGAGGACCAGCAGCGACTGAGCGGCGCGGATGCGGGCGTCAGGAAATGGATCTTCCAGCATCGCCTTCAAACGCGGGACCGTGCTGACGGCGTGAGCGTCTCCCGCGAACGTCGCCGCGTAGGTGCGGATGGCGTTGTCGTCGCTGGTCAGGTTTTGTTCGAGTGCCTTCAGTCCGGCCTCATCGCCGAGAATCGCCAGCGCGTGTTCAAAGTTCGCCCGCGTCGTGGCATCGGGACAGCGGGCCATCTGCCTGGTCAGTCGCTCGATGTCGCTGCTGTCTCCGATCTGGCCGAGGATCCAAGCCGCGATGCCGCGATCCGTCGGGTCGTCGGACGCCAGCAAGTCTCGCAAAGTCTTCATCGCGGCGGCATCACCTCGCCGGGCCAACGCTCCCGCCGCCATCAGCTTCAATTTCATGTTGTCGTTCTGAGCGAACGCGCGCTTCATAGCTGGACCGTCGCCGATCTCGAACACCTTGAAGAGGCTCTCAGCGGCGTGGACGTGACCGTAATTTTTTTCACCCACGAGGATGCTCTGCATCACTCCAATCGTCGAACGGTCCCCGGCGCGGGCAATCTCCCGTGCGAGACCGCAGCGTTTCTGATCGTCCTGTTCGGTAAGCACTTTGGGGGTCAGGAACTCGATGACTTCCCGACCGTGCCCTCCCAGCGTCAGCCCTTCCGCCGCGTGCATGGCCGGCCAGAACTCCTCGCCGCGCAATCCTCCGCGAAGAACTTGCAGGCATCTCGCGCGTGTGGCGGCATCCAGTGCGATCCGCTGGGAATCCTGCGCGGTGGCGGACACGACCGGCATCAGGAACAAAGTGACCATCGTCAACGCAACTCGCACGGGTGCATTCATCGTGAATTCCTTGGTGGTCGCCGATTGAAGAAGATTCTCAACAAGACCGAACTCACCACGCGGTCCAGCCTCCATCGACGAGCAGGTTCTGGCCGGTGACATAACTTCCCGCATCGCTGACCAGCATCAGGAGCGGCCCCTTCAGTTCGTGCGGTTCGCCCATGCGGCCCGTCGGGCTTTTTTGTTTGAGTCGTTCGACCATCTGTGGCGGTGCCTTCTCCGATGGAAAGGGACCGGGGCTGAGGCAGTTCACGCGGACCTTGTCCTTCGCCCAATAGACGGCCAGATGCCGCGTCAGGTGAACGATGCCTCCC
Source organism: Schlesneria sp. (assembly GCA_031412755.1). Classification (GTDB taxonomy): domain Bacteria; phylum Planctomycetota; class Planctomycetia; order Planctomycetales; family Planctomycetaceae; genus Schlesneria. The sequence goes on from JANODP010000306.1 coordinate 13,458, forward strand.
TTGAGCGTGTGATACTGCACCGGGCTGGCGACACAGATGCCGTCGTAGGCGTCGGGGTACGAACCGACCACGCCGTACATCGACCCGATCATCACGATCGATCCCGAAGCGCCGCGACTGACGACGTGATCTCGCAGGCGACGAGCCAGCAGGAAGTAGCCGGTTGCGTTCTGCAAGTCTTTGTTGAAGGCTTCCGCGGTCACGTTGGTCAGATCGAGCGCATGCCCCTGCTGACCGTTGTTGATCAGAATGTCCACCTGTCCCGCCGCCGCGACCGCCGCCTCAAAGCCCGCATTCAACGACGCTTCGTCCATCTGATCGAGGACGACGGCGGCATGCCTCGCCCCGCCGGGGGACGGCAACTGATCGGCCACGGCTTGAGCGCGGCCTCGATCCCGGCTGCCGATCACCACGGTGGCCCCCGCCTCGGCGAGCGCCCTCGACAGCGATTGCCCCAGATGTCCGGAGCCGCCGGTGATCAGCGCGACGCGGCCCGTCAGGTCGAACAGATTCTGGATGGTTGGTTCGGTCATGATGTCACCCATTTTCGCTGCGCCGCCACCGGGCTTGTCCCGGTGGCTCGACGGCTTCTGCACTAATCCGGGCTAATTCGTATCACGCACATTCCAAGTAGTGCCAAAGCCGTCGAGCCACCGAGGTGAACTCGGTGGCGGTGTGTGTGCCGTCTGATGCTCATTTGTATTCCAAGGTGTCGTCACCGCAGTTGACGCTGTGCCTGGGCGATGATGTCCATGCCGACTCGCTCGCTCCACGCCGCCAGCAATTGCCTGGTGATCGGGCCGACGCGGCCGTCGGCCACGGGCAAACCATTGAACCGGGTAGCGGGCATGATGCAGTAGGGAGTGCTGGTGAAGAAGACCTCGTCCGCCGTGTAGCAGTCGTAGGGCTGCAGGCGGGTCTCACGTGTCGGAATCCCGAGTTCGACGGCCAGTTCCAGCACCGTCTGTCGGCTGATTCCCGCCAGGCAGTTCTCGGTCGTGGGTGTGCTGAGGACTCCCTCGACGACCGCGAACACGTTGCCCCCCTTGTTCTCCGCAACATAGCCGTCCGTATCGAGGATGACGCACTGCGCCTCGGGGTCGACCAACCGGGCCTCCGCGTCGGCCAGTGTGTAGAACAGTCGACTGCGGTTCTTGATCCGGGCATCCAGCGACTGCGCAGGGACGGCACGGCTGAAGGACGTCACGGCATGACAGCCTTCCGTGTAGTATCGGGCCCAGCCGCGCAGGTCCATGGGAGTGGTGAAGATCATCACCGTGGCCGGGTTCGTCTGAGACGGGCTCGGCCCGGGCCTCATTAGCCCGCGAGAGATGTTGTGGACGATCCAGCAGTCATCGTCGGAGCCCATCAGCGAGCGGTTCGCTTCGAGGACACGGAGTGTTGCCTGAGTCAGCTCGGCCGGCGACAGTCCCGCATCGACGCGGGCCACCTTCAGCGACCGATACAGCCGCGCGACGTGCTCATCGAGCCGAAACGGCTGGTGCCGAAAGGTGCGAGTCGATTCGGTCAGGCTGTCGCCGAGCATCACGGCGCTGTCGAAGATCGAAATCCTGGCTTCGGACTCGGGGACCATCTTTCCAGAGAGGTAAACCTGACGCGGCTGCTGAGTTGAGCTTTCCATAAATTGGCGAATCCTCCCGTCATTTTCGAAACGTACGGCACATCGGACGGGGGCAGGCCCACCCAAAAAGAAAAAGCCGCGGGTGAACCCCGGGCCAGGGAAACACCGGGAGCACCCCCGCCCGGTGGTGGTTTGTGGGGGGGGCCCCCGGCTGGT
>JANODP010000307.1:0-25114 GCA_031412755.1 Schlesneria sp.
TGCCTCGGGTAGTGTCGTCGACAGGGCGTGGCATTGAAGCCTGACGCGCAAGCGAAGGGATGTCACAGCAGAACCTTCGCTTGCGCGTCAGGCTTCAATGCGACCATGAATAATCCGGGCTAACTCCGGGCCGTCAGGCCAGCAGACCGAGGACTGCACAACCGAATCCCATTTGAACCGACTCCCGAGGGAGAGGCTCGCCGCAGGTTACGTGGCTCACCAGACCAGTGGCAAGCGCGCGGGAGATGAAAGTCGCGACAGCATTGTGCGACTGACAAAACGTGATGGACCTCGCGCAAGGGGTGCAGTCGTCAATTGGTGGTCACCTCTTCCGGCCCGAAGGGCCATCCATTCACTCAGCCAGGGCCAACGGCCCTGGAATCAAGCCGTCTCTCGCACAAGAGGCCCAACGGGCCGGCAATTCTCCTGTTCTTCCGGCTTCGGTAACGTCAAATTGGATTCGAGAGGTTCCTGCGGAATGTCGTGATGAACTGTCGGCCCGTTGGGCCTCAAATCTTCCAGCGACACCTTTCCCAGGGCCGATGGCCCTGGCTGGGAGAACGGATGGCCCTTCGGGCCGAAAAACCAAGAACCACCAATTACCGACTGCATCTCGGCACGAGCGGTTCGTCTGCTGGGATCGAAAAGCGATCCGGTGACTTGTTACCATGCCGCCTCAAAGTTCGCGGACCCAAAAGTTCGCGGACCAAGAGGAGTGACTCGGCTGATTCGAGGCTCAGGTCCATGCCAGGTGTTGAAGCAACCAAGTGAGGAGGAGTGACAATGCTCAGAATCCTCGGAGCGCGGGGGCGACTGTGTGATTCGTGGTCGCGCCGCGAGTTGCTGTCCGTCGGCGGTCTGTCACTTCTCGGATTGAGCCTGCCCGACGTGTTGCGTCGTCAGGCGCTGGCCGACACCGCGAGAAAGGCCGCCGCCGGTCCGAGGCCCGATGGGTTCGGCCGCGCGCAGTCGGTCATTCTGGTCTACCTGCAAGGCTCACCCAGCCACATCGATCTTTGGGATCCGAAGCCCGAAGCCCCCGCCGAGATTCGTGGCGAGTTCCGCCCGATCTCCACGCGCGCCCCCGGCATGATGCTGGGAGAAGTCCTGCCGATGCTGGCCGAGCAGGCTCACCGCTTCTCTCTCGTCCGGTCGATCGGCGTGAACCCGAAGGGACTGCGAAACCACGGGGCGGCGATCTACATGCTGATGACGGGACACGACCCGACCAACTTCACCGTCACCGGGCTGGCGGTCCCTCCGTCGCGCGAAGATCTGCCGTCGGTCGGATCGGTCATCGCGAAGTACCGTCCCGCCGAATCGGATCGGTTGAGCTACGTCGCGTTGAGCGCCCCCGTGAAGGAGGGAAGCCAGATCGGCGTCGGACAGGCGGCCGGGTTGCTCGGCGCGACACACGATCCGTTCACGATGTACGACGACCCGACTCAACCCTTGCGGCTGGAGACGTTCACCCTGCCCGGCGACGTCACGCTCGATCGCCTGCACTCGCGAGTCGACCTGCGCGCCGCGATCGATGCGCGGCATCGCACTTCCGTCCTTTCAGTCCCTTCCGTCTCTTCAACAGTGATTAATCCGAAAGTGGACCGTCGTGAACGAGCCGGAGCGATCTCCACGTTTGACGAGCAGTACGACAAGGCGATCTCACTGGTCCAATCGAATTCGGCCGTGAAGGGTTTTCGGATCGACGAGGAACCGCAACCCGTTCGCGAGCGGTACGGCATGACCCGCTTCGGTCAGAGTTGCCTGCTGGCGCGCCGGTTGGTCGAGGCCGGGACGCGCTTCGTCCAGGTGACGTGGCCCGCCCGCTCCGACGACGAGCCGGTCGCCGGGGCGGACGGTTCCTGGGACACGCATCGCAACAATTTCCCGATGCTGCGCGATCATCGCTGTCCGGTGTTTGACCGCACGCTGTCGGCGTTGATCGAAGACCTGGACGTGCGCGGTCTGCTCGAAACCACGCTCGTCGTCGCGATCGGCGAGTTCGGTCGGTCACCCAAAATCGGAGCCCCCACGACCGACAACGTCGGCCCCGGCGGTCGCGACCACTGGCCCGAATGCTACAGCTTTCTCATCGCCGGAGGAGGCGTTCGTCCCGGTCAGGTCTATGGAGAATCCGACCGCTTCGGCGGGTGGCCCAAGACGAACGCCGTCCATCCCTACGATGTTCTCGCCACGGTCCATCATGCCCTTGGCATCGACCCGGCGACCGAGTACCGCGACACGCTCAACCGCCCCCGCAGACTGGTCGAACACGGGCACCCGATCGTCGGACTCTTCTAACGTCTCACGACAGCAGGCCGAGCGAGGTACAAGCGTTCGAGCAACATCCGGCGGGCATGCTCATCGGGTGCAGTCGTTATTTGGTGGTCCTCTTCCAGTCTCGTCTCCCGCCCGTCTTCGGGAAGAGGGTGGCCAGATGAAACGGTCTTTCAACCACCAAGTCACGGACTGCGCCGTTTGTCATGACTCATCCGTGCTCTGGCCCTGCCATCCGTGCTTTTTTTCCTTTCGATCGGCTTCGCACGGATGGCAGAGCCGGGGCACGGATGGCAGAGGAAACCAGAGGGGACCGGAAGAGGACCACCAATTGACGACTGCACCCATGCTCACCTCCGGTCAAGCGACCTGCTTTACTCACGATTTGTCAGGTCATACGATCACCGCGAACCTGCTGGTGACTCGGCGAAATCATTCTCAAACCCTTTTCGGAAGGAACAATCTCATGCGACGGTGTTTTTCAGTCGGGGTCATGACACTTGTGATCGGAGCGTTGGTTGTTGTGGGTGGCAAGTCCGTCGTGGCGGCGGACGAATACGCCTACGATCTGGTCCATTCCTCGGTCAGCTTCAAGGCGCGGCATCTCGACATCAGTTGGATTCACGGGCGGTTCAACGAGGTGGACGGGAAGTTTTCGCTCGACCGGGAAAATCCCTCCAAGTCGACGTTCCAGCTCACCATCAAAGCCGACAGCGTCGATACGGCCAACAAAGCCCGCGACGAACACCTGCGGCAACCCGACTACTTCGATACGAAGCAGTTCCCCACGATCGAATTCAAAAGCACGAGCACCAAACCCGTCGAGGGGGGATACGAAGTGACGGGCGACTTCACGATGCACGGCAAGACCAAGAAGATCACGTTCGTCTTGAAGGGGGGCAAGGAACATGACTTCAAGGGAACCAAGCGCGTCGGGTTTTCGACCGAACTTTCGCTCAAACGGAGCGACTTCGGTTTCGACAAGAGCGCCATCGGACCGATCGGGGACGAGGCTTTGATCCTCATCGATTGTGAAGGCGTGCGTAAATAGCTGATGCCCGAGCCTCTGCTGTATCTGAAGGCGATGGGAGCTGCCGCCCTCGTCAGTGCGCTGTTCGTGCTGGCGCTGGCGGGGGTGCGGCGTCCCGCCAGCGCGGCGTGGCTGAATTCGGCTTGCGTCCTGGGGATGGGCCTCGGCCTCGCGGTTGGCTGCTGCGTGTTGCCTTTACGATGGGCGTGGCCCCCCGCGAACGGCCTCGACCGGTTTTTGACGATTGCCGTCCCGGCGGCCCTCGGCATCGAACTGATCGCGGGATTCCAGTGCGTGCCACGTTGGGCCGCGTGGTTCCTGCGAATGAGTCTCGCCACCACGATCCCGGGAATCCTGTTGCACGGTTCCGTTTACTTGAACGGATCCGGCAATGACTGGCCCCTGTGGCGGGTCGTCACGGCACTGATGCTGAGCGGTGCATTGCTGGCAGGCGTGTGGGTTCTGCTGTCCTGGTTGTCCCGGCGTTCTCCGGGAGTCTCGATTCCATTGGCACTCTGTCTGACGACCCAGTGCGCCGGCCTGACCGTGATGATGGCGGGTTACATCAAAGGGGGCGCGGCGGCCTTCCTCTTGGTTGCGACACTCCTGGCAACGACCATCGCGGTCGGGTTGATCGCGAAACGCGCCGGCTCGCCATCAATCGTTGACGCGCCGGCGATCCTTGGAATCGGAGTCATCGGTTTGTTCAGCCTGTTGTTCATCGGGCTTTTTTTTGGCCGGCTCTCGACCGGCGGCGCACTGGTCCTGCTGCTCGCTCCACTCTTGTGCTGGGCGACGGAAACGCCGCTGCTGCGGCACCGGAAGCCGTGGATCGTGGGATCGCTCCGACTGGTATTGGTCGCGATTCCGCTCGTGGTGGTGCTGGCGGTGGCGAAGCGTGATTTTGACCGGGACATGGCCCCGTTGCTGGGAAAGGGACCGGCATCCACCTTCCGTCTTCACCGCGGAGATTGAACAGAGGGGGCTATCCCGCAATGGCACTTACTTTACCCTCCCAGTAGCAGGCACATTCCATGTGCCGTCCGCAAATCGCCGGGAAACGGCACATGGAATGTGCCTACTACTTTCTAAAGTAAGTGCCATTGGGGGCTATCCCGGATTATTCACGGTCCCTCGCGGAACAGTCGCAAACTGGATGTAGCTGAGTTCGCAAGAACTCAGCCCAACAAACTGTCACCAACTAAGTTCTTGCGAACTCAGCTACAACCCCACGAATCATCCGGGCTATGCCAGTTCGAAGCCGGGGATCGTTCCACTGCTGGAGCCGAAGGCGTTGGCGTCCGCGCCGAGGCGGCGGAGGAATTGAACATAGAGATTGCACAGCGGCGGGTTTTTCTGCGGGTCGAAGGCGAGGTGCTGGCCGTGACGGAAGCCACCTCCGGCGGCGACGATCGGCATGTTCTTGTTGTCGTGGCTGCTGGCGTTGCCGAGATTGCTGCCGAACAGCACGATCGTCCGGTCGAGCAACGTGCCACCCTCCTCGCGCGTGCTCTTCAGCTTTGTCAGCAGTTCGCCGAAGAGCTGCATCTGCTGGATTTCGATGACGCGCAGCTCGGCGAGCTTGATGGGATCCTGGCCGTGGTGCGAGAGGTTGTGCCAGTCCTGCGTGACGCCGGGGATGACCGGCACGGCGTTGAGGCCGTTCAAGGCGAACGTGATGAAACGTGTCGAGTCGGTCTGCAGCGCGAGGTGCATCAGATCGATCATCAACCGCACGCGCGCGGGAACTTCCACCGAACTGGCGATGTCCACGGGCGGCCTGGCATCGACCTGCGGCTTCGGGCGATGCGTCCAGTCCTGCGCCTTGATCATGCGCTGCTCGACCTCGCGCACCGATGTGAAATACTCGTCGAGCTTCTGCCGGTCCTGCTGGCCGAGACCCTTTTGAAAGTCCTGCGCCTCGCCCAGCACGGTGTCCATGATGCTTTGACCCTGTTTGAGCCGCTGCACCTGCGCGTTGACCTCGGTCGGCGTTCCAGCCACGAACATGTTCTTGAAGACGCGCGAGGGCCGCTCCTCGGCGGGAATCGGCACGCCGCTGCGGGTGAAAGACAACCCGCGGCTCGACGACGAGGCCAGCACCAGCGAACTGAATCGCGTGTCGGGCACGAGCCGCTCAATGGCGTACTGGTCGAGCGAGATGGTGTTCTTGAAGTTGTCCGCGCGGGGATGCGGGGCGGCGGTGAGGTAACACAACTCCGCCGGATGCCCGCCATCGACCTCGGGGTGCGAGAGACCGGAGAAGACGGTCAGATCGTTGCGGAATTCCCGGATCGGTTCGAGGTACGGCGTCAGTTCGTAGTCGCGCCCGACCTGAGTCGGAAACAGGTTCGGCGTGTGCAGGCCGAGCGTGGTGTTGATGCAGATCATCCGGCGCGGGGGCTCGCTGGCGGCAGCCTGCGCGCGCCGTGGAACCATGGCGTCCAGCAACGGCAGTGTCAGTGTGACGCCAGCGCCGCGCAGCAGGGTCCGACGTGAGAAGCGATGCGGAGTGGTCATGGGCTTTCACTTCTTCTGAAAGAGATCGCTCGCCACAACGGCGTGGACCAGCGAGCGTAGTCCGTAATCCGACGGCTTGGCTTCGGTGAGAATCCGGCTGACTGCCTGGTGATCGCTGAAGCCGACGGGGTGTCCCGTCGCGTAGGTCACAAGTTTCCCCGTCACGCAGCGAGCGATTTGCTCCGGATGGGCGAGCAGCAGTTGCTTGAACTCGGCGATGTCTGCGAACGGGCGACCGTCGGGCAGCTTGTCGCCCGCTTCGACCGGGCGGCCTTCGCCGTATTGAGAGGCGGCGAGGTATTTCGCCAGCGGACCGACCCGGTTGTTGACCCAGTCCTTTCGTTCGGCAACGACACGGTAACGCTCGCGCCAGCCGCCGATGACATCGTAGTTTTCCAGAGCGAAGCCGGGCGGGTCGATCCTCGCGTGGCAGCCCGCGCAGTTCTCCGTCGCGCGGTGTTTGACGAGTTGCTCGCGGATGGTCGTCGCACCGCGAATGTCCGGCTCGACGGCGGGGACGTTTGGCGGAGGAGGAGGAACCGGCCGGCCCAGGAGACGGTCGAGAACCCACACGCCGCGCACGACCGGGCTGGTCGAGGTTCCGTTGGCCGTGACTTTGAGAATGCTGGCATGCGTGAGCACACCGCCGCGGTGATGCTCCGGTCTAAGAACAACCTTGCGAAACGCGACGCCCTGCACGTTCGGGATGCCGTAATGCTTCGCGAGCCGCCCGTTGAGCATCGCAAACTCGGAGTCGACGAAGTTCCGCACGCTGAGGTTCTCCCGGAGCAGTTCGTCGAAGAAGAGATGCGTCTCGCGGACCGACGACCATTGCAGCAACTCCTCGAACTCCGGGTACAGCGTCTTGTCCGGAGTGGTCGCGCTGATGTCCCGCAGACTCAGCCATTGGCCGGTGAAGTTCTCGGTGAACGCCTTTGATTTCGGATGCTGGAGCATCCGCTCGACCTCGGCGCGCAGGACGGCGGGCTGGTGCAACTCACCGCTGCGGGCCAGCGCCAAGAGCGGCTCGTCCGGCATCGTGCTCCAGAGAAAATACGACAGCCGCGAGGCGAGCGCGTAATCATCGAGCGGGCCGGAGGGTTCGCGGAAGTAGAGGAACTTCGGCGACGCCAGCACGGCTTTGATCCCCGCTCGCAACGCCGCCTCGAACGACTGCCCCATCTCCAGCGATGTCGCGACGAGCGACACGAACGGCTGCACTTCCTCGTCAGTCACCGGACGACGGAACGCCCTCGGCAGGAATTCACGCAGCAGCTTCTCGGCATCGGCCAGCGTGCCGCGTTTGGGATCGACCTCGCCAAACACGCGGCGGTAACTCTCGGTCGGCCAAGATTCGGGGAACGGGCCTTCGACTTCCATCCAATGAATCTTCAGTCCCGGCCCGGGATACTCGGCCATCGTCTCCTGCTTCAGATACACGAACGGCAGCGCGACCGGCGTGACCTTGATCGTGTCGTTCCTGGCGGCGAGCCGCTCCTCAAACTCGATGACCGCCGGCTGGCCGGGCGGCGCGTCGAAGTAGCCCAGATGTCGCGAGTAATTGCCGCTCACGACAAAGTTGCCGAGCAACACCGCCATCGGCAGCGGTGTCTCTGAGTTGTGCGCCGAAGCTGCGATCCGAAAGCGATAACGTCCCGGGGCCGGAGCCTTGAACTGCCGCAGGTCGCTCGCCGAATCTCCGCTGCTGCGGAAAAGAATCACGCCGTCGTCCCGTTTCCAAACGCCCGCCAGGAACCATTTCGGCAGCGAATCGTAGAGGTCGAACCGCTCGGTCTTGCTCTCCAGTTTGTGAACCGGCGCGACGGCGGCATTGAGCACCGCGTCCGCCGCCTCCAGATACCGCTCGATCAGAACCGGCGAGATGTTCAGCGCGGCCCCCACGTTGTCGAACCCCTGGGCGATCGTGTCCTCCGGCAGCATTTCCTTCACCGACACGTCGACGTCGAACAGATCGCGGACGGTGTTCTCGTACTCGACGCGATTGAGTCGCCGCAGCACCACGCGCCCCTCGGAACGCTGCTTCGCCGCCGCCTCGTCCAACCGCGCCGAGAGCCGCCGCACAACGTCTGCCACCTGCTCCGGCTTGGGACGCGGTTCATTCGGCGGAGGCATCTCACCCGACTGCACGCGCGAGACAATCTCCTTCCAGAGATCGAACGTCGTCGGCTGGGAGGGGTCGGCATCCAACCGGTCGAGCCGCAAATCGGCCTTCGCCACATCGGGTCCGTGGCAGCGCAGGCAATGCTCCCTGAGAAACGGCAGAGCAATGCCGTTGAGACCGGCGCTGTTCGGCGTGACGGGCGGATTCTCAGCCGCTTGCAAAGTGGCGCTCGCGCACAGCAACTCCAGCATCAGCAATGTTACCCAAGTACGATTCATCGAATTCTCATCCACGCGGGTCGTCCGTCTGCCAGGACTCGGTTACTCGACGAACGAATCCAGCACGCGGGCAAACGCCGCGTACGTTCCCGCGTCGAACAACACGAATCGCACGACGAGCGGATCGGGATGCGCGAGCAGAAAGGTTCGCGTTTCATCGAGCGAATTCTCGGCCGCCAGATCGACCGGAAAGCCGTAGACGCCGGTGCTGATCGCGGGAAAGGCGATGCTCGTGCAATCGTGCTTCGTTGCGAGTTGCAGACATCGCCGGTGAGCCGATCGCAGCAGATCGGCCTCGTGCTCGCGACCGCCGCGCCAGATGGGACCGACCGCATGGAAGATGAACTTCGCAGGCAACAGCCCCGCACTGGTGGCCACCGCGTCTCCGGTCGGGCAGCCGAGCGGGTAGCGCGACTCCTTTTCCTCCTCTATGCCGGGACCGGCCGCGCGGTGAATGGCTCCATCGACGCCGCCCCCGACCACCAGTTGTGAATTCGCCGCGTTGACAATGGCATCGACGATCTGCCGCGTGATGTCGCCCTGCACGAGTTCGATGCGGCTGGGTCCGAAGTGAACTTTCATGGCCACGGCCTCCGTTTCTGTCGCAACCCTGGCGGAACGAGCCTGCTCTGGCCAACGCTCGCGACCGTCGCATCGTATCAGTTCAAACTCCGCGCGACAGCGTTCGACATGAGCTTTGCATCCCGCTCGTCCCAACGTAAGCTGTCGCCGCTGCGCCGCCTTTAGGTTTCTCTCCGAGAATCGTCCCCGTGCCGAACACGCGAGTCGTCCTGCTGATCCCGACCCTCGACCGCTCGGGGGCCGAGAAACAGTTCACGTTGCTCGCCACGAAACTGCCGCGCGACGAGTTCGATGTCCGCGCGATCGCCCTCACGCGGGGCGGGCCTTACGAGGCGGAACTCCGGGCGGCGGGAGTGCCGCTGACCGTGATCGGCAAGCGCGCGAAGTTCGACCCGTTCTCGTTCTGGCGGTTGCGCGACGAACTGCGGCGGCACGATCCCGACATCCTGCACACGTGGCTGTTTGCGGCCAATGCCTACGGACGGCTGTGTGCCCACGCGATCCCGCGCGCGAAGATCGTGGTCTCGGAGCGTTGCATCGACAGTTGGAAATCGGGCTGGCAACTGTGGCTCGACCGGCGACTGATCCCGCGCACGGACCGGCTCGTCGGCAATTCGCCCGGCGTCGTGGCGTTTTATCGCGAACTCGGCGTGCCGACGGAGAAGCTGGTTTGCATTCCGAACGGGATCGAATGCGGAGCGCGGAGCGCGGAGTGCGGAGCGGAGAGTGAAGAGTCTTGCGGTAGTATCGACTCTCCGACGGCGCCGCGTGTTTTCACTCCGCGCTCCGCGTTCTGCGCTCCGCACTCGCCAAGCCTTTTCGCCGAGCTCAACCTTCCCCCCGATGCCTTCGTCGCCGGTTTCATCGGCCGGCTCGCGAAGCAGAAGCGGATCGAGGACCTGATCTGGGCGGTCGAGACCCTGCGGCAGATTCGACCGCGATTTCAACTCGTCATCATCGGTGACGGTCCGGAACGCGAGCGGCTCGAACAGTTCGCGCGCGACGTACGTGTCACGGACCACGTTCACTTTCTCGGTCATCGTGACGACGCCGCGCAAATTCTGCCCGCGTTCGATGTCCTGTGTCTGGCGAGCAGTTTCGAGGGGATGTCGAACAGCGTGATGGAGGCGATGGCCGCCGGTTTGCCCGTCATCGCCAGCGACATTCCGCCGAATCGCGAGCTGGTCGTGCCGAACGAAACGGGGTTCCTGTTCAAACTGGGCGATTCGGTCGGCATCATGCAGTTTCTGCGGCGGCTGATCGACGAGCCGGGGCTGGGCGAGCATCTCGGCCGCGCCGGCCGCAAACGAATCGAGCGCGAGTTCAGCATCGGACGGATGGTCGATGCTTACGCCAATCTCTACCGCCAACTGAGGGGATGCTGACGCATGTGCGGCATTGCGGGAGGCTGTTGGACGAGTCAGGGCGAGCCGCTCTCCGAGGCGATCCTGCGTCGGATGACCGACGCGATCCGCCATCGCGGGCCGGATGATGAGGGCCGGTATTTCTCGACGACGGCGCGTCTCGCCTCGACGAATGGCAGCCGTGCGGGGGGCGCGGCACTCGGACACCGACGGCTCTCGATCATCGACCTGTCGGGCGGACACCAGCCGCTGTCGAACGAAGACGGCTCGGTCTGGATCGCGTTCAACGGCGAGGTCTACAACTACCGCGAACTCCATCCGCAACTGGAGGGACTCGGCCATCGCTTTCACACGGCGAGCGACACCGAATGCATCGTTCACGCCTACGAACAGTGGGGGCACAACTGCCTGCAACACCTGCGCGGCATGTTCGCCTTCGCGATCTGGGACGACCGCCGCCGCAAGCTGTTCCTCGCGCGAGACCGCATGGGCCAGAAGCCGCTCGTGTACCGGGTCGCCGACGGTCGGCTGACGTTTGCCAGCGAACTGAAGTCGCTGCTGCAAGTTCCCGGCGCGCCGCGCGACATCGATCCCGAGGCAGTCGCCGACTTCGTGACGCTCCAATACGTGCCGCATCCGAAGACGATGCTGCGCGGCTATCACAAACTCCCCCCCGCGCATTGGGCCGAGTTCGACGCGACGACGGGCGACTTGACGGTGCAGCGGTACTGGGAGGCCCCGTATGCGCGGCCTCTTGTCCCCTCTCCCCCGTCTTCGGGGGAGAGGGTTAGGGTGAGGGGGCTGAGCGGTGAGAACACCCTCCCAACCGGACAAACTGAAGAAAGAACCCCTCACCCTAACCCTCTCCCCTCCAAGGCGAGGGGCGAGGGGACCGGAGAAGAAAACTCATCCCTCATCGCTGATCCCTCATCCCTCAGCCCCGACTCTTGGAAGTCGCTCCTGCGCGAGCGGCTCACCGAAGCCGTGCGGTTGCGGATGAGAAGCGACGTTCCCTTCGGAGCCTTTCTGTCGGGAGGAGTCGATTCCACGATCATCACCGGACTGATGCAGCGGCAGGTCGAGCACAAGGTCCGCACCTTCTCGATCGGCTTCAGCGTGAAGCAGTTTGACGAACGGAGCTACGCGCGCGAGGCGGCGGCCAAACTGGGGACCGAGCACCACGAGTTCGTCGTCGATCCGTCGGCGGTCGAGATGCTGCCGAAGCTGGTCGAGCACTACGACGAACCGTTCGCCGACAGTTCGGCGATTCCGACGATGTATCTGTCGCAACTGACCCGCCAGCACGTGACGGTCGCGCTGTCCGGGGACGGCGGCGACGAGTTGTTTGCCGGGTACGAACGCTACCTCGCCGTCGACTTGGCCGACCGAATCGACCGTTGGCCGTCGGTGTTTCGCGCTCTCCTGGCCCATCCCCTCTGGCAGCGTCTCCCCGCATCCGTCGGACAGAAATCGACACTGCGGCGCATCAAACGCTTCCTCGCGGCGCTCGGTCACCCCCCCGAAAGGCGCTATGCCAATTGGATCAGCATCTTTGATGACGCCCAGCGGTCGACGTTGCTCTCGCGCGACTTCACCCGGTCGCTCGGTCGATACGACGGGGCCTCGTTCCTGCTCGACGCGTATTCCCGCTGCGCCGAGCCCGACTTCGTGCAGCGCACGACCTGCGTCGATGTCGAGACGTACCTGCCGTGCGACATCCTCACGAAAGTGGACATCGCCAGCATGGCCTATGGTCTGGAGGCGCGCAGCCCGTTCATGGACCACCGCGTGGTGGAACTCGCCGCACAAATCCCCCGGTCCCTGAAACTGCGCGGCCGGCGGGGCAAACGAATCCTGATCGAAACGTTCGCCGAGCTGCTGCCCGAGTCGATTCAGACCCGCCGGAAGATGGGTTTCGGCGTACCGCTCGATCATTGGTTCCGGGGCGAACTGCGCGAGATGCTGTGCGACACGCTGCTCGATCCCCGCTCGCTGCAGCGCGGCTATTTCGACCCCGCCGCCGTGAGACGCCTGATCGACGAGCACGTCTCTTCCAAGTGGGACCACAGCGCGCGGCTCTGGCTGCTGCTGGTGTTTGAACTGTGGCACCGACGGTTCATCGACGAGGCGGTCAACCCCGGCATTTCAACGTAGAGCCCCGTCGCCGGCCAGGGCCTCGAACAGATGTCGAATTTCGTCCTCGACGTCTTCGGGTGTGGCGACCGTTTGGGCAATCTCGTCGCGCAACAGCGACCGGTAGCGTTTGCGAAGCCGATGCGCGGCGACCCGCGCGGCCGCCTCTGTCGTGCCCAGTTGCCGAGCCGCTTCGGCGTAGTTGGCCGAGTCCCGGTCGAGCGACAGGAACGGTTGCAGCACCTCAAACTGCGCGCGCCTGTCGCCGTTGGTGTGCTCGTCGCGCAGCCGGCTCAGGACGCGATCGAGCAGCGCGATCGCCCACTGTCGCTCGAACAGCCGCTCGGCCGTGAGATCGTGCGACGGCTCGGTGAGAAACCGCGATTCGCCCGACTCCCAGTCGACGGCCACTGCGTCGAGCGACACGACGTGCAGCTTGCCGCCGCGTTTCGCCGCCCGTTCCCGGTCCCATTCGTTCGTCACGAAGTGCTTGATGGCCGCGAGCAGGAACGCGCGGAAGCGGCCCCGCTCGGGATGGACGTCGTCGAGAAAATCTTTTTCCAGCAGCCGCGCGAAGAAACCCTGCGTCAGATCCTGCGCTTCATGCCCGTCGCGCGACCGCTGGCGGACGAAGGCGTACAGCGGATACCAGTAGGCTCGGCAGAGATGGCCGAGTGCCTCGCGCGCCTGGGGCGCCCCCTTGTCCCGCGCCTGCAACACGAGACTCCACCGCGTCGTGGCAAACCGCGGCGAGGGACGGTGAGGTGCGGGAGAGATCGGAGTCATCACGGATTGGTCCTCGCGCCCAGGGTTTCCAACGAGCGGCGTTCGCCGGCCGCGGGCGACTCAGAACTGCTGCGGCGGCTTGATGAACTCGATCGTCCACGGATATTTCCACGTCTCGCCGTTGTTCGCCTTCACCGCCGCCATGATCGGGAACACGATGTCGACAACCAGCAGGACGAACAGCAGCGGAATCCCGATGAGGACGAAGATCAGCAACACACACGCGACCGCATAGATGAGCGACGTGATGATCCAGTTGACGGCGTTGATGCCGTGTTCGTCCAATCCGGGGAGTTCGCCCTTCTTGACCTGCCAGATGATGACCGGTGCGACCAGCCCGGCGATCGGCACGACATATCCCGCCAGCATCGACAAATGGAGTATGAGCGCCCACTGTCGCGTGTCACGCTCGAGTTGGTCGGCGTCCGCCGGAGCATCGCCCGCCCAGGTGTGGTGCATCCGCGGAATTTCGGGCGGGGCATTCAGGAGCCGCTCCTTCGCGGCGGCAAACTCCGCGTCGTCGATCGCTCCGGAGTCGTGCAGTTGTTGAAGCTTCTGCAGTTCATCGACCAGACTCATGCGATGGTCCTTTGATGCTTGAGACAGCAGGTCATGAATGGGGATTCTGTTTGACAGGGACGAGCCATCGTTACTCCGTCAACTTGAGCGATTGCAGCTTCAACGATCGCACGCTGACGCCGCTTTCCGAGGACACTGTTTGGGTGAGCGATTCGGGCAGGTCGAGTTTCCCGACGCGCTGCCAGCGATTGCGGAAGGTTTCGACGCGCGTGATCGCGCCCGTCTCGGCGTCCCGGTATTGGACCTGGTAGGCGCGGGGGAGGACTTTGCGTTCGGCATTCCGTTCGCTTTCGAGCATCTGCAGCGACATGTTCTCTCGCCCCAGGTTGCGATTCACCACGGTGATCTCGTCGTCGCGGATGCGATAGGTCGAGGCGAACCGACCGCCGTGGAAATTGAGCAGGCGACCAAGCGGATGTTCCTCACCGTGCGAGGCGGATTCGGCGAAGCTCAGGACCGGCGGGGATTGAATGCCGGACGAAGGGACCCGGTGGATGACGAGGGAGTGGAGTTGACCGCGGACCCATTCCTGAGCCGCTTCGTCGTCGAGCTTGGGCTCACCCGTGAACGACACATCGCCATCCGCCTTCACCGTGACCCGCCCCTCGGACCGGCGATCGTCGAGAAAGACGGACGCCCGCGCCGAAAAACCCTTGAAGTCGGACCAGGCCGCGCGGGCGGCGATCGCTCGTTCAAACATCGCCACGGCGGCGGCATCCACCGGCGACTCACCGAGCGGCCAGTCGAAGGCCAGCGTGGCGAACTCGCGAATCTCGTCGTAGGCCGCACCGTTTTGGGTGCCGGCTTGCGGGACCACGTGCTTGACGTAGACGGCGTACTGACCCGGCGTCTTCGGTCGCCAGGTTGCTTGTCCCGCCGCGTCGGTTGTCAGTTCTTCGTTGCTCAGATCGGCATCGATCGTCGTCAGCACGGTCTTCGCCAGCGGCTTTCCCTCGCGCAGCACGGTCAGCGTGACCGAGTCCCCGGCGAATGTCGGCATGATCTCCAGCGGAATCGACTCGTAGCGGACGAATTTCGCAACGTCAGCGGGTTTCCCCGAAACGGCCTTGGGGTAGTACCGCAGGAGGAACGATTTGTCCCGCTTCAACACGCCGTACTCGCACCGGCCGACGACCGACACCGATTGGTTCGAGGGGAGATACGCTCGCAGCCGATCGGTCCCCCGATTCACCGTTAGCGGGGCGAACCGGCCCGGTTCGTCCTGACGCCAGAGTTCGGTGTGAGCGACCTTGTCCACAAACTTGGGATCTCCCGCCGTCGCCCGCTCACTGAAGAAGACTTCGACCTGGCGCCCCGCCTCGGCGTGCGGTCCCACCTGAATGAACAGGAAATGCGCCTGAGCGGACGCCGTTCCCAGCACCACGCCCAGCAGGCCAGCCAACAGTCCCAACCGGAATCGCATCATCGAAAGACCTCGCACGAACAGAACACACGGCAAAACATTCACGGTCATTGATTCCCGCAGCCCGTGACTCCTGCGGACCTCTCGGTGTCAGGCTACTCAACCATTCGCGCGGCGGCCACCGAGCAACGGATGGAAGGGCCGGCAAAATACCAACCAGACCGGCGGCAGGAGCCTTCTCCACGATTTTCGGGTAGCCTTCGCGACTGGAAAACCACGGCCTCCGCGGCGTGAAGTGAATCGAGTCGCTCTGGAAGAAGTTGGGGCAAACCATGACGCAGGCGATCCAGGCTGGACAAGAGGATGGGGTGCGCGTGATCCGATGGTCGCGGTCGATGCGGCTGCTGCTGCCGGTCGTCGCGGTTCTGCTGGGAGTCTCGGTCGTCGTCGCTGAAGAGGTCGTCCTGCCGAAGACTTGGACTCCGTCGTTGATGATGCAGGTGAAGCGCGTTGGCAGCGTGCAGGTTTCTCCGGACGGCAAGCGGGTCGCCTTCGCCGTGCGGCAGGCGGTGATGGAGGGTGACGTCAGCGAGTATCGGACTCACATTCATCTGGCCAACAGCGATGGCAGCCAGTCCCGGCAACTGACCCGGGGCGAGAAGTCGTGCGACGATCCGCAGTGGTCGCCCGACGGAAAATGGATCGCGTTCGTGTCGGCCCGCGTCGGCAAGAAGAATCTGTGGGTCATCCCCGCCGACGGGGGCGGGGGTGAGGCCGTGCCATTGACGGAACTCAAGTCGGACGTCGGCAGTTTCCAGTGGTCGCCGCTCGGTCAGTCCCTCGCGTGTACCGCGATCGATCCGTTGACGGAGGACGACGAGCGGCGAACGCGCGAGAAAGACGATGCGAAAGTCGTCGACGAGAACATCAAGTTGAACCGGCTTCACGTCCTCGACTTCGCGGTCCCACCAAAGCCGCGACCGCCGTCTCGGCAATTGACGACCGGGCCGCTGAGCATCGTGAGTGACGCGCGCGCCGGCCGCTCGGGCTACGACTGGTCGCCGGATGGCAAGACGATCGTCGTGGCTTGTACGACCTCGCCACGGCCGGACGACTGGTCCTCGGCCGATCTCGCGCTGGTCGATGTGGCCAGCGGCACGGTCCAGTTGTTGGTCAAATCCAACTCCGCGGAGACGTCGCCGCTCTTTTCGCCCGACGGTGAATCGATCGCCTACACCGCCAGCGACGACCCGCCGACGTGGGGCGGGACGCGGACCGTGCAGGTGATTCCCTCGACCGGCGGCACCGCGACGAAGCTGGCCGACACGCCCGACGGCTTCGGCAGATACTCGGAACTCATCGGCTGGTCGGCCGATGGCAGCAAGCTGTTTTTCACCGAGGTCAAAGGGACGAGCATGAGCGTGCTCGAACTGCCGATGAAGGATGCTCCCGTGGAGATCAGTTGCTGGGGAGGACTCCCGCCGTCAGGGATGTCGCTCGGCGGAGTTTCGTTGAATGCCAAACGGACTCACTTCGGCTTCGGGTGGGAGCAACTCGAACAGCCGTCGGAGGCCTTCGTCACGGAGGTGGCCCGGTTTGATCCCAGGGTCGTCAGTACCGTCCACTCCGACCCGCCCCTGCCGCCGACCGGGCTGACCGAACTGATTAGTTGGAAATCGACCGAAGATCTGGAGATCCAAGGTCTGCTGACGTACCCCGTCGATTACGAGAAGGGCAAACGCTATCCGCTGCTGCTGATCGTCCACGGCGGACCGATGGGAGTCTTCACGGAGACGTTCGACGGCCATGCCGGCACGTATCCGGTCGCGGCCTTCGCGTCGCGGGGCTATGCCGTGCTGCGACCCAATCCGCGCGGCAGCAGCGGCTATGGGAAGAAGTTTCGGTACGCCAACTATGGCGACTGGGGCGGCGGCGACTACCGAGACATCATGGCGGGCGTCGATCACGTGATCGCGGAAGGGATCGCCGACCCCGACCGGCTCGGGGTGATGGGCTGGAGCTACGGCGGCTTCATGACCTCGTGGACGATCACTCAAACGAAGCGCTTTCGCGCGGCCTCGGTCGGAGCGGGGGTCACCAACCTGATGAGCTTCACCGGCACGGCCGACATTCCCGGTTTCCTGCCCGACTACTTCGGCGGCGAGTACTGGGACAAGCTCGATGCTTATCGCTCGCACTCGGCCATGTTTCAGATCAAGGGGGTGACCACGCCGACGCTGATCCAGCACGGCGAGCGCGACGAACGGGTACCGCTCCCGCAGGGGCAGGAACTTTACAACGCCCTCAAGCGACAGGGCTGCACCACCAGGATGGTCCTCTATCCGAGAACGCCTCACGGCATTGAAGAACCCCGGCTGATGCTCGACTGCATGACTCGCAACCTGGACTGGTTCGACCGCTACGTTGGCCGTCCGAAGAAGTAGCCCGGATTATTCACGCCTCGGGTCGTGTCGTCGACAGAGCGTGGCATTGAAGCCTGACGCGCAAGCGAAGGGATGTCACAGCAGAACCTTCGCTTGCGCGTCAGGCTTCAATGCGACCATGAATAATCCGGGGTCGCGCGCTTGCGCGGAAGAATCGAAGCGTGCGACGCACGGCAGAACTCGCGTTGACGGGCCAAACCGGCTGCTGCTACAAGCCCGCCGTCGATGAGAGGTCGGGGTGGAAGAGTTGAAGTGGGTGGCCGATCGCTGACAGCAAGGAGGCCGTCGTGACGTGGACGAACAGGACATCCGTCAGGCTCGGAGTCTGCACACTCGCCTGCCTGCCGCTGGCGTGGTCGGTCGTCGTTCATTCGGGAGCCGCACCGAAACCGCTGTCCATTTCGGCGCCCGACCGCCCGGCACTGACCTTCCGTCAGTATGCCGTCGATCTGGGTCCGATCCAGCCGACGGGCGAGGCGCGCGGGACATTTGTCTTTCTCAATCGCGGACGCGAAGCGGTCGAGATCACGAAGGTCGAGCCGAGTTGCAGTTGTCTCGTGCCGCAGTTGAAACAGAAGCGTTTCGAGCCGGGTCAGGACGGCCGACTGGTGCTGCGCGTGCAACCGGCCAACGAACCGTCGGGCAAGAAGGAATTGTTCTGCGACGTCTCGTACAACGATCCCGAACCGCGACGGGTTCGCCTGACATTCAAGCTGGAAATCCCCGAACGTCAGATGACGGTGACGCCTCCCGCGCTGATGGTCTTCCACCCCGCGGGAAGCGAACCGACGGAAGCCACCTTTACCGTGGCCGATGGCCGCAAGAAGCCGTTCGAGATCATCGAGGTTGAGCCGACATCGGACCTCGTCTCCGCCGACATCGGTGAGCGGAAGGTCACCCCCGAGGGAGTCTGGCAGCAAACGATCAAGGTCACGGTGGCGGGGACACTCCCGCTCGGACGCAATCAGGTGCTGCTGCGGATTCGGACGACCGACAAGGACACACCCGAGTTGCGTGTCCCGCTGATGCTGCAGGGACCGACCGATCCCAACGCGGCTGCGGAAGAAGATCACGAGCACCCGCACGGCACCAAGGTCGAGTCCAAGGCCGCCCGTTCCGACGCCGACAGCCAGCACTCCGCCACAAGCTCGCAGCCCGAATGAACGCCTCGTCGTCGAGCGATGAATCGCCTCGCACTGCCAAACCGGTCTCGCACTGGACCCGGTTGTGGCGCGGGGTGCTGTGCTGGCTCACGTTTGTGGTGACACCGCTCGGCTGGTTCTGCTTCGGGCGATTGATCCGCCGGCTCGAACCCGAACGACTCGACAAGGGTCTCGTGCTCGTCTTCACGGGGATCGAGGGCTACAGCTTTCTGAACGTCGGCATCCTGTGCGGGTTGATCGACGGCGGCGTCGACTATGCCGTCGACATCGTCGATTGGACGACGGGCAAAAAGTTTCTGTACCTGTACCATCTGCGCGGCTGGACGCGGAACAACTTCGAAGCCCAGCGACTCGCCTCGAAGATCGTCGAGTACCAGAACGAATATCCCGGCCGGCCGGTCTGGATCGTGGGACATTCGGGCGGCGGCGGCATGGCGCTCATCACGGCGGCCGCGTTGCCGGAGGATCGCAAGCTGACCGGGATCGTCCTGCTGGCGGCGGCGGTCTCACCCACCTTCGACGTCCGCCCCGCCACGGCCAAGGTCGAGACGGCGATCTGGAACTATCACTCGAAATTCGACTGCATGTTCCTCGAACTCGGCACCACGGTCTGCGGGACGCTCGACGGCCAGCACGTCTGCGCGGCGGGAGCCTTCGGATTCCGAGGCCCCTCCGCCGACGAGGCCGTGACCTCCGGCCGCCTGATCCAACGCCCGTGGCACTGGCGGATGCTGAGCCGATTCAACCCGGGCGACCATTTTGGCTGTTGCCACCGCGTCTTCGTGGCGGAAGAGATCGTGCCGCTGATCCGGACGGATGTTTGATCCTGCGCGGTTGCGTTTGGTTTGTGGCGGGCCGTACCATCTGGCGGCCCCGCGAAGACCGACCGCCTGTTCATCCCGCCGCCTTCGGACCACGAGCTTGTTGTTGTCCATCGACCAAATCCTGATCGAGCAGCTTCGTCGCGGAGACCGCGCGGCCTTCGCGGCGGTCATCGAGCGGCATCAGCGCGCGATCTATGGCTATCTGCGGGCGAGGCTGCTGCAAGGGAGCGATGCCGACGACATGACGCAGGAAGTCTTCCTGAGGTTCTACGTCGCGCAGGCCCGTTTCGATTCCTCGGCACTCGTCCGGCCGTGGCTGCTCGGGATCGCCCGCAACCTGCTGCGCGAGCACGTCAAGGGGCTGAAGCGGCGGAAGGAAGTCGCCTGGACGGAACTCTGCCTGGAACTCGAATCGGTTCTGCCGTCCCAGGACCTCTGGACGGACGACGATGACGCGATCCGGCACCTGCCGCGCTGCCTGGACGGCCTCGGTCCGAGCGCCCGGCAGGGGCTCGAACTGCACTATCGCGGCGAACAGAAACTGGCCGAGATCGGCAAGCAACTGCATCGCAGCGAAGGGGCCGTCAAGCTGCTGCTGCATCGCGCCCGGCAGGCCCTCAAGGAATGCATCGAACGCCGACGCAAGGAACCGCGATGACCGATCAGGAACTGATCCAACTGCTGCACGAGAAGCCGGCGAGCGAGTTCACGCCCGACGAGATGGACGCGCTGCGCTCGTTGTGGACGCAGTCGCCCGAGTTGCGGCAGGCGCTCGTCGAACATCTGCATCTGGAGTCGCAGTTGGCCGGTGCGTTGGGCCGCGTCGAATTGGATGTCGATTCGATCCTGTTACGGGCCTCCCGTCAGAAGCCGCTGCCCGCCGCGAGGTCATTCGCTGCTTGGCGCTGGGCGATCGGACTGAGTTTGTTGCTGCTCGTGATGGTCGGTGGAGTCATTTGGTTGGGCGGTGCCAGACAGCGAGCAGACCTCGCGCAGCATCCCTCGCATGGGCTGCCGCTGCCGAACGAGGCTGCGGTGGACGCGGTGGCCAGCGCGTTGTCCCCCGAGAATGTCGACCGCGAGGGCCACGAGGGTTCAGCCGAGACCGCCATCGCGGCGGCTTCCGGCAACAACGCCACACCAACACCCGGCGATCCGAAAACGAAGCCTGCGGTCGCAGCGGCTCCCGTGGGCGAACCGTGGACGGCAGCGATGTCGCGCGACGTCGCTCCGTGGCCGACGAACAGTCCGAAACTGACGCGCGACTTCAAGACGGCGGGACACGACGATCTTCCCGAGGTCGAAGCCAAACGCTGGTTCAGTCAGGTCGATGGGCAACCCTTCACCTGGGCGCAGGATGTCTACGGCCTGCAGCACAAACGCGTCGCCCGGTTTCAGGGGCTGGCCCGGTTGAAGGCCCCGTGGACTGATGAGTCGCTGCTGCGTCTGACGCCGATGGACGTGACCGATCTCACGCTCTACTTCTGGCGCGGGCCGCAGGGACTCGCGCTGCGGTTCTACACGCGGCGCGAGCCGCATCTGTGGGCGGCCTTTGCCATCACACGCGAGAACTCGTCGCCGAAACCGCTCCGTTTGGGACTGCTCGCAACCGACAACGGCAGCTACGAACGGGCGGGCGCGGGGACACTGGATCTGCGTTATCAGGACGGCGGGATCACGCTGGCCCGGGGTGGCGTGCCGCTGCTCACCGCGCCGATGGCGGTCCTGCCCGACGAAGTCTACATCGAGGGCCAGTTCCGGTTGCGAGGCATCTCGATGAACAAGAGCGCCCCGCTACCGAGCGTCCCCGAGAACCCGCACCCGGTCTTGTTCGGAGGTGGTTCGGCGGCCGAGTTGTCCTGGGCGGCGTCGGCCGAATCGCCCGCCAGCCTCGTCACCAACGCGGACGGCTCGGTGACCATGACGACCGACTCGGCGACGAAGCCGGGTATCGTCTGTCTCCCCTTCGGACAGCGCGGTCTGTACGAAGTGATCGCGCGGGTCGAGTCGGCCGACCCCGGCACCGGTCTTTTCCTGGGAGACATCGACGGCCGACCGTTGCATCGGATCGGCTACTTCAAGGACGGTGCCTCGCAGCAGATCACGTTCGGCGTGCTGCGGCCGGGCGAAGTGCGCGACACCTCTCAGTTCGATCCGAACGCCTTTCCGGTGCCGTACCACACGCCGAAGCAGTGGATCAAGATCGTCGCCGGCTTGGGGACGGTGCAGATTCTGGTCAGTGGCGACGGTCGGCACTGGGGGCATCTGGTCGAGAACCCCGCGCGCGAGTTGTTCGGTCCCGTGGCGACGTTCGGCCTGTTCGGGCAGCCCGGTCCCGCGCCGCGCTCGCTGCGGTTGTCGCAGCTCGAAGTGCGCGAACTGACCGGCGTGACGTCGCTCGCCGAGAACCAGCTCATCACGTTGTCGCCCCAGTTCGCGGTCGAGGAATTGAAGGACTCGGCGAAATGGACTCACCGCGTCCTGGCGACTCACCCGGCGGGAGTCGAACTGCCGCGCTGGTTCAACGCCTGTGCCGTGGCAGCGCTGTCGCAGGGACCGGAGAAGGAATTCGGTCCCCCGTTGCTAAGGCGGCTCGTGGCGATTGGCGTCCGATCGGAAGCCTCGCTTCGCCAGAAGCTGCAACTGCTCGACGACGCCGCGCTGCTGTCCGATCTCTTCGATGAGGTCGCCGCGAAGACCCTGGCCGTTCATTACGAAGACCTGGCCGAACAATTGGCCTCGGCGGGCGATCGTCATCCGCTGGAGACGATTCGTCCCGCGATCCTGCGGTCGCCGATCTGGACGGTCAGCAAACTGCGGTTCGCGTGGGAGCGGCAGAACTCGCGCGAGGTCCTGCTGTCGGCGTATCGCGGCGACTGGCCCGATGCCTTGCGGACGAGTCAGACGGCCCAGTTCTGGAACACGGGCCCTCACCCCGACTGGAAGCCGACCGAACGGAGCGACGAACTCGACAAGCATGCCCGCTGGTTGAAGGCGGTCGCCGTCGAGAGCATGCCGCAACTGGACGACGGCACGGTCGGTGCCTTCCCCGGCGGCTGGCGGCATCCGCTGGCGATGCAGTGGAACAAGGAGGCGTACAACGTCCGGTCCGAGTTGCAGTCGGCGCTGGTCGGACAGACCTACGAGGATGCCTGCAAGATCGTGATGTCGATCGGCGATCAGGACGGACCGGGCCTGCTGCCCGATATGGACGATCCGCAACTGTTTGTCTCGCTGCCGACGGCGGTGGCGGGGGCGATGCTGTCTCACCCGGACTTCACGCGGCTGATGGTCGAGAAGTTCGGGCCGCTCGGCCTGATCCGCGTGAGAAACTCGATCAACGCGGGGGATGTGCGCGGCGTGCAGGCGGCGACGTTGCAGTTCTACGGGACAGAGGCGGCGGCCGAGGCGCACGGCTGGCTCGGCGATCGAGCCCTCTCGGCGGGCCGCTTCCCCGCGGCGGAAGAACATTTTCTGCTGGCTCTCGCCCACGCCGCGCCCCGTCAGCGCGAAGCCCTCGAATCGCGGTTGCAACTGGCGACGGCGCTCAACGGACAAAAGCCGACGTCGCCCGTCGTCGCGCCGAAGAAGCCGATCGAGTTGAGCGGCACCACGATCGCGCCGGCCGCCTTCGAGTCGTTGATCCGCGATCTGTCGGCGAGAACGTCCCCCGCGAGCCGGTTCACCTCGACCACCGTTGCCGCCGCGACACAGCCGCTCGCGCCGGCCGCGTTCAAACTCGAAGCCCGCGCCATTTTCGACGGCCAGCCGGGTAACAACCCCGGCCGCGGCGAGTACCGCTTCGGCGATCCCTTCGCGCGGCAGTTGGCGGTCGCGACGGACGAACAGCGGATGTTCGTCAGCAACCGTTTCCAGGTGAATGCGTTTGCCCTGGCCGACGGAAAGCAGCAATGGGCGCAGGGTCTGGGTGCCGAGCAGGGCGATGCCTATGCGCTGCCGTTCACGCCGATGAAGCCGCTCGTCGCGGGAGACCGCCTGTTGGTGAGGCGGCTCACCAAGGGGGGGGCCGAGTTGGCGTGTCTGCGGTGCGACAACGGCAACGTGCTCTGGAAGCAGCGACCGAATTCGCAGGTCCTCTCCGACCCGGTCTTCTGGAACGGCAACCTGTTCGCGTTGACGCTGGCCAAGGTCGAGGACGATCTGGTGCAGGTCGAAGCGACGCGGTTCGACTTCGAGACCGGCGCCGCCACGTCCTCGCAGCCGCTGTTCCGGATGAAGGACCACGGCGACCGGAGCGCGATCACCCAACTGGTCCTGGCCGGACGGATCGCCGTCTGCACCGTCGGCGGCACGACGGCCTGCTTCGACAGCGCGGGTGAGGTCCACTGGTTGCGGCGACACACCTGGCTGCCAAGGGCGATCGACGAACTGTCGGAAGACTTCCGCGTCTTCGCGCCGGTCGTGCGGGGTGACCGGATCGTGGTCTCGCTGCCGGGCGTGCGGACGGTGAGTTGTTTGCAACTCGCCACGGGTCGGCGGATCTGGGAGCGACCGCTGGCCGATCTGCGGGGTGCGGTGACGGTGAGCGGTTCGCGGGTGCTCGTCGATACCGCGGCCGGCCTGACCGCGCTGTCGCTCGACGACGGCACGGTGGCGTGGACGAGGCCGCTCGAAACGCGACTCGAAGCCCTTCACGCCGATGGCAGCACGGTGGTCGTGGCTCACCGTGAGAAGGTCGTCAACGCCAAGACCAAGCCGTACCTGATGTGGCTCGATCTGAACACGGGCCGCGAACTCGCCCAGTCGCGCGTCGAGGGAACCGAAAAGGACGAACTGCAATTCGGCCCGCTGGTGCATGCGTCCGGCAAGTGGTGGACCTTCTCGGGGCAGGGCTGGAAAGACCCCAAACGCGAACTGAACGAACTGGTCGCGCAACCGCCGCTGACCCCCGGCTCGTTTGAGAACAAGGCCCTCGGCCCGTGGCAGCCCGACATCTCCGAAGCGCAGCAGGCCGACATCGCCCTGATCCTGCCCGGCTGGTTCCCGGCCGCCGGCTACGCCGCCAACTACAAGTTGTCGGTGAGTGACATCCGGGGTGAGACAATGGTCCTCTCGTCCAAGCTCGTCGATGAACAAGACCTGACGCTGATCGGCGAGTTCGACATCCCCGCCGGCCGCAAGACCTCGCTCAAACTGCGCGTCGGCAACCAACCCGAGCGCCGCTGGCTGCTCGGCGTCCGTGTGGAAAACCGCCTGCTGCTCGAAAAGACCATCGAAGACCCCACGAGCAACAACGGCTGGCACGAATTCACCGTCGACCTAACCCCCTTCGCCGGCCGCCGAGTCCCCATCCAACTCCTCCACTCCGCCCCCAAGCAACACCACACGGAAGTCCTGTGGAAACGCGCCACGGTCGTGGTGGAGTAAATGCCTCCCCTCGCCGACTAGAGGCAGTTTCAAAACCAGCACGACGCGCGAGCGAGTGGTTGTTTTTCGACGGTTTGACCACTCGCTCGCGCGTCGTGCTGGTTCTGCAACCGCTTCTACGCCTGCGCCCGCAGATCGCGGAGCAGGTCGGCGAAGGCGGCCTCGAAAGCGTCGTGGTTTTTCCAGTTCGAGAAGTCGGGGATGTGGTATTCGCGAATCTTCTCGGCCAGGTCTTCGCCGGTGTCCGCGTCATCGCAGCGC
>JANODP010000308.1:0-3978 GCA_031412755.1 Schlesneria sp.
GCGAATCCCCCCTCACCCTACCCCTCACCCCCCGAAGACGGGCGGGAGAGGGGACCAGAAAAGACGACCACCAAATAACGACTGCACCCGTGGGCCGACTCGAACTTGACGCAGGTGCATCGGAACCCGTAGATGAGTGGCAGTTCGAGGTCACCGACGGGGTTCGCTCACGGGAGACGACGATGACTCACGGGATGTTTTCGCGACGAGTGGCCTTGCAGGCGGGGTCGATCGGGATGCTGGGCGTCGGGCTGGAGACCATCCTCGCCGCGCGAACCCGTGCCGCCGAAAGCGTGGCAACGACGGCTCGCCGTTCCTCGCCGAAGTCGGTGCTGTTTGTCTTCCTGACCGGCGGGCTGTCGCATCAGGACAGCTTCGACATGAAGCCGGAAGCCCCCAATACGGTGCGGAGCGAGTTCCTCCCCATCGACACCCGCACGCCGGGCCTGCAGGTTTGCGAGCATCTGCCGAAACTGGCCGAGTTGTCCGAGCGATACGCGCTCGTCCGGTCGATCGCCACGCAGAGCGACGGCCACGGCGATGCGTGTCACATGCTGTTGACGGGGCGGCTCGATTTCCCGGCCGGATACAACGAGTCGAAGGCTCCGAGTCCGAACGAGTGGCCGTCGCTGTTGTCTCAGGTTACGTCTGCGGCTCGGCAACGTTCGGCTTCGTCATCGGCGACCTCGCGCGGGCCAAGCCTGCCTCCCGCCGTCGTGTTGCCGCAGCCGAGCGTGAATGAAGCGAACAAGGTTCGGCCCGGCCAGTACGCCGGCCGGCTGGGGCCGAAGTACGAGGCCTGGCACGTCGATATCGCGGCTCCCTGTGCGCTGGGCAACGGGGCCTGTCCGAACTGCTTCCGGTTCGACGACGATCATTACGAACACGCCTCGGCCACGATCTTCGACACGCCGATGCTGACGCTGCCCGACGGCGGATCGTTGCGGCTGAGCGATCGCGTGGGGTTGCTCACCGAAGTCGAGCGGCAACAGCGGCGGCTCGAACAGACGGCCGATGCGTCACTGCTCGAGGAACACCGGCGGCAGGCGTTGTCGGTCCTCGCCGATCCCAAGACGCGGCGGGCGTTCGATGTCGAGCAGGCCGATCCGGAGACGCTCGCCAGGTACGGCAAAAACAAGTTCGGCCTGTCGTTGCTTATGGGCCGCCGGCTGATTGAAGCGGGAGTCGGCCTGGTCCAGGTGAACCTCGGCAAGAACTCGACATGGGACACGCACCGGCGGAACTTCGTGAACCTCAGGCAAAACCTGTTGCCATACTTCGACCAGTCGATCTCCGCGCTGCTGAACGATCTCGCCGAGAGTGGCTTGCTCGAAACCACGCTCGTCATCGTGATGGGCGAGTTCGGCCGGACGCCGAAGATCAACAAGGACGCCGGTCGCGATCATTGGGCTGCGGCCAACACGGCCCTCTTCGCCGGAGCGGGCGTGCGCGGCGGAACGATTCTCGGCGCGACCGACAATCTCGCCGCCTATGTCACCGACGACAAGCAGACTCCCGAAAACGTCGCCGCCACGATCTTCCACACACTCGGCATCCCGCACGACACGATCTGGTCCGACTTCGACGGCCGCCCCCACGAACTTTACCGGGCCCATCCAATCGCCGGGCTGGTGTGAGGAAGTGGGCCGTAGGCAGTAGGCAGTAGGCAGTAGGTAGTAGGTATGCACGGGATGCTCTACTCCACCACTCCACTACTCCCCACTCTCCACTCCCCACTCCCTATTTCTTTCACATTGCCGGTCGAATCGCTAAAACGGCTCTGCGTTCGAGACTTGGTGGAGTCACGTGAACTGCGAGGAAACTGCGTGTCGGAGAAATTTCGCAATTGGATCGGCCACGGCCTGGTGCTGCTGGTGTTACTCGTGGCGGTCTGGATGCTGCTGCACGAGCTGAAAGATCCCGATGGGAATCCGTACACAGTCCAGGACATCCTGCACCAGCTTCGCCTGATTCCGACCAGCAGCTTGTGTCTCGCGCTGGGATTGATGGTGTTCAGCTACTTCGTGCTGTTTTGCTATGACGTGCTGGCGCTGATCTCCATCGGCCGTTCCCTGCCCCTGTGGCGCGTGGCGATCGCGGCGTTTGTCGGACACTGTTGCAGCTTCAACTTCGGCGCCCTGCTCGGCGGCACCGCCGTGCGCTACCGGCTGTACTCGCTGTGGGGTCTGTCGGGGGTCGACATCGTGAGGCTGCTGGTGGTCCTCGGCGTGACGTTCTGGGTCGGGGCGCTGGCCTTGGCGGGCGTGATGTTCTGGTGGCAGCCGATCAACATTCCGGACAAGCTGCATCTCCTTCCGTTCGAGACGGTGCGACCGCTGGCCCCGATCCTGATCATCCTGGTCGTGATGTATCTGGGGCTGAGTTTCTTCCATCGCCAGCCGTTCCGTTTTCGCGGACACGAGTTTCACCTGCCGTCGCTGCAGATGGCGCTGAGCCAACTGGTCGTGGCGTCCATCGACATCATGGTGGCGGCGGCGGTCTTATATGTGCTGTTGCCGGGGAGCGTGGAACTCACCTTCGCTCATTTCCTGTCGATCTATCTGCTGGCCGCCGTCGGCGGCATCATAGCCCACGTGCCGGGGGCGTTCGGCATTCTGGAGTTGGTGGTCATCTCGTTCGTCGCATCAACTCAGAAGGATCCCGTCCCCAAGGATGCGCTGTTCGCGTCGCTGCTCGCCTTCCGAGTGGTCTACTACCTGATCCCGCTCTTCCCCGCCCTCATCCTGCTCGCCGCCGCCGACGTCTTCACGCACAAGCCGAAACCGAAGCCGGAGAGTGTGATGCCGGGGTGAGAGCACGCACGGTCGGGTGGCGGGGGCGCACCGGCTTTGCGGAAGCCCCCGGTGCTGAGACACGCTCGCCACATGAACACTTCGCGCCGCCAACACCGCCACTCCTTCAATGAGCCGGGGCACGCTCATGAACTGACCTTCGGCTGCTATCGCGGATATTCATTTCTTTCCCGCGAGCGGACGTGCCTCTGGTTGGCGGATGCCGTGCGAAGTGCCTGCGATGCGTTGGGATACTCCTTGTGGGCATACGTTTTCATGCCCAATCACGTGCATTTGATTGTCCACCCGAACCAGCCGCAGTATTTGATTGCGGAATTGTTGAAAGCCATCAAGCTTCCGGTCTCACGCCGGGCGTTGTCTTACCTGCGAGAACAAGATTCACCCTGGCTGGAGCGTATCAAGACCATGCGAGGGCAGCGTGAGGAGTACCATTTCTGGCAGCGTGGGGGCGGCTATGATCGGAATATCATCGAACCAAAAACGTTGGCGAGGATGATTGAGTATGTTCACCTGAATCCCGTGCGGAAGGGCTTGACGGAAAGAACGATCGATTCGAAATGGTCGAGTGCCGGGTGGTTTGAAGGTCAGCAGCCGAACGGTCTGGCACCAGATCGAATTCCGGTCGAGTGGACATCCGCTGTGCCTGACTGAGCACGGGGGCTTCCGCAAAGCCGGTGCGCCCCCCCGGCCACCCAGCCGGGCCACCCAGCCGGGCCACCCTGCCGCCTTGGCTCCTGCCATCTAACACACATCATCATCATCATCGACTTGAGAATGCCTCTCTCTCGACCGGGCCATATCCTAATCGAACAAACGCCCGCGTTATAAATTCCCAGTTAGGCCACTTCTCGATGATTTCATCCTGGATGAGCCGGATGCGGACAACCGATCATCCAGGCGAAAAATGCGGGGCGAGACTTGCGAGGGGCAGGCCGTTCCGTAAGATAATTAATCTTGTGCATCCAAACCCTGTTCAGTATTCGCTTGTATCAATGCAGGAGTCCCCCATGTCAGGCCTGACGCACGAAATGTTCTCTCCTCACGTTGGCAGCACGTTCCAACTCTCGGTCACCGGACAGGCTCCGCTGAGCCTCGAACTTGTCGAGGTTGAAAAGCTGCCGCTCGAAAATCAATGCCCGGGGGGGTGTGAGCCGTTTTCGTTGAT
>JANODP010000309.1:0-18851 GCA_031412755.1 Schlesneria sp.
CTCCGCCCCCGTCAAACCATCCGCACCCGTCGACCTCCCCGCACCCACCGACCTCCCCCCCAAACCCGCCCCCCGCTTCCCGGATGAACTCCCCTAAGAAGCGGTGCGGCTCCCCCCGTCATTCGGAATGTGGCGTTGCCCGTGAACCGTGCTGCATGCACAAGGTCACCGCAACACGAACCCAACGTCGTTTGCACTCCCAGCGATTCCAGAAAATTGAGAAGATTTGACAGTCCTCCTGTGGCCATGGCTCGTGATTGTTCCGCAAAGTCTCACCGTGGCTCGCCATGATTGGGAAACGCGGTCAGTCGGCCGCGCTATCCCGCTTCGCCCCAGTTAGCCGTGTTTACAAAAAACTCGCGCGGCAAATACTTTCGGAACTCGACTTGCGACATGAATCGAACCGACATACTTTGATGCGTACACGGAGGTACAGCCCCGATGATCGGGGCTCCGGTTTCCAGTCCGCTATCGCTCAGGAGTCCGACCACGATGGCACGAGTCCCCGCGAACACACGATCTCTGTCCCGCATCCGTTTCTCTTTCTCGATTGTCGCCGCTTGCAGCCTTTCGGTTCTGGATTCGGTGACGGCCTTTGCGGAGCAGCCGCATCCTGCATTGGAGTTGCGACCGATGGCGCCCGTCGCGGGATCGCTGGTCATCGTCGGTGGGGGGCCGCTCCCCGCCGCGGTGATTGATCGGTACTTTGAGTTGGCGGGGGGCGAACAGGCTCGCATCGTCGTCATCACCACGGCCAGCGTCCTGGCGGGAACTCCCGAGGCCGAGGTTCGTTACGCCCATTGGCTCGACCGCAAACCGGCCTGGCTGAAATTCCTGCACACGCGGGATCGGATCGAAGCGAACAAGCCCGAGTTTTCGCAAGTCCTTCAGGAAGCGAACGCCGTCTGGTTCATGGGTGGAAACCAGAACTCGCTGGCGGAGGCCTATCTCGGGACGCTGGTCGAGGATCGGTGCCATGACCTGCTGCGGCGCAACGGTGTGATCGGCGGGACGTCGGCGGGAGCGGCGATCATGTCGAAGTCGATGATTGCGGGAGGTCGCGAGCTTCCGATCATGGCATCCGGATTCGGATTCCTGGAAGGGACGGTCATCGATCAGCACTTCAAGAAGCGCAACCGGCAAGGCCGCCTGATGCAGGCCCTCGAATTTCGACCGGGACACGTCGGCATCGGCATCGACGAATCGACGGCTCTGATCGTCCGAGGCCGCACGTTGGAAGTTGTCGGCGACTCGGACGTGACGCTCTCACTGGCTCCTTCGGCGGACCGGGACGCTCGCCATCAATCGCTGGTCGTCGGACAGAAAGAGGACATGGTCAAGCTGAGTCGCGCGGCGATCGCCCGCACGCAACCGCGGTTTCCGTCTCGCAACACTTCGGTTCCCGAGGTCAAAGCCGGAACGCTCGTCATCGCGGGTGGCGGTCCGATGCCCCGTGAGGTGGTCGATCAGTTCCTGTCCGCCGCCGGAGGCAAGGACGCGTCGATCCTGGTCGTCTCGAATGCTTTCAGCGACGAGCCGCCCGAGGAACAAAAGGTCTGCGGCTGGCTGACGGCGGCCGGTGCCTCGAACGTGCATCAGCTTCACGCGTGTGACATGGACGATGTCTGCAGCCCGGACGTTCACAGCCAACTGCAGAAAGCCGGAGGGGTCTGGTTCACGGGCGGTCGTCAGTGGCGGCTGGTCGATGCCTATCTCGATACCCCGGTGCAGTCGCTGTTTCACGCGGTGCTCAGCCGCGGCGGCGTGATTGGCGGCACCTCGGCGGGTGCGACGATTCAGGGGGAGTATCTGGTCCGTGGCAACCCGCTCGGCAGTTCCGACATGACGACCGAAGGCTATGAACGCGGGTTTGGGTTCCTGCCGGGTGTGGCCATCGATCAGCACTTCACGCAGCGGACTCGTTTCGAGGACATGACCGGATTGAAAAAGCAGTTCCCGCAACTGGTCGGACTCGGCATCGATGAGTCCACCGCGCTCATCGTGCGGGGGACGACGATGGAAGTGGTCGGCAAGAGTCAGGTCGCGGTGTTCGATCGCCAGCCGAATGACCCCGACACCGAACCCGAATACGAAGTCGTGAAGGCCGGCCAAAGATACGACTTCAAGCAGCGACGCTTGATGGACATCGCCGAGGTCCAGACCGCCGCCGCGAAGCAGGCCGACGAATCGAAAGTGACCATCGAATCGAAGTAGTCGTCCGGTGTTTTCACGCCTGCGATGCGCGCGTCTCCGCGGCAACTTCCGGCTCTCCGTCAGTTCGGCACGGCGGATCATCGCATGGCGCGAGATCGTTCCCTATAATCCCGCCGCGTTGGCGAATCGGTGGCTTTGTACGGGGAGCAGTTCGTGTCGGAAGACCACTCGTTGATTGCGGCGTTCGAGCGGAACATTTCCTCGGCCATTTACGGCAAGCCCGAACCGATTCGGTTGGCGCTCGTCACCCTGCTGGCGCAGGGGCACCTGTTGGTGGAGGACTCTCCCGGCGTGGGGAAGACCTCACTGGCAAAGGCCCTCGCCAAGAGTCTGGCCTGCAACTTCAAGCGGTTGCAGTTCACACCCGACATGCTCCCCAGCGACATCCTGGGATCGAGCGTTTATCTGCCGAGTCTGGGTGAGTTTGAATTTCGTCCGGGGCCCATCTTCACGAATGTCCTGCTGGCCGATGAGATCAACCGCACGACGCCGCGGACGCAAAGCGCCCTGCTGGAGGCGATGAGCGAGGGACAGGTCTCGGTCGAGGGGAAGACACACATCCTGGCCGACCCCTTCTTCGTACTGGCGACGCAGAACCCGTTCGAGTTTGAGGGAACGTATCCGCTTCCCGAAAATCAACTCGACCGGTTCATGCTCTGCATCGAGATCGGCCATCCGACGCGCGAGGTCGAAAAGAACGTGCTCACCAATCATCGCGACGGCGAGCCGGTCGACAAATTGGGGCCGGTGCTGAACACGGAACAACTGGAGCGACTCCAGCGGGCCGCCCGCGCTGTGCGGGTCGATGACTCGATCAACGACTACATGCTCGATCTGGTCCACGCGACCCGCGCACACGAGCAGCTTCAACTGGGCGTGAGCACCCGCGGCGCCATCACGCTCTACCGCGCGGCTCAAAGCCTGGCGCTGGTCGAAGGCCGCGGCTACGTCATCCCCGATGACGTGAAGCGGCTGGCGATTCCGGCCCTCGCTCACCGCCTCGTGGTGAAGGGCGTCCTGCACGAAGGCCGCCGGGAACGGGCCACGTCGGTCCTCAAGCAGATTCTCGCCAAGACGCCCGTGCCATCGTGAGGCCGATTTATACGTGGGGTTGTAGCTGAGTTCGCAAAAACTCAGCCGAACTCGCCTTCACCACTGAGTTCTTGCGAACTCAGCTACAGCGCCGTGAATAATCCAGGTTACGGCGCGGCCTCCGCCTGCTCGAACTTGCGGGCGTCTTCGAGGTATTGGCGGTCGAGATCTTCAAACTCGACGCCGGTCAGTTCATCCAGCCCCTGCGCCTGATGGCGAACTTTTTCGTTTCCGCTGTAGAGCTGCGACAGGTGAGTGACCAGTGCCTCGCGGTACCGTCCGTTGTCGTAGTGCATGAAGAATCGAGCCAGCCCGGACGCCTGGGTGTAGTTCTTCGTCAGTTCGTGCAGGGGCATCGATTGAAATTCCCGCTTCCCGAGGCCCGAGAATTCGCGCAACGGAACGTAGTAGCCCTTCTCAGCCAGCAGGTTTTCCCGCGCGCCGGCGAACCGGACGTACTGCGGATCGCCCACTTGTACGACGCCGTTTTGGCAATGAAACGACTCCATGTAACAGGCGATTCCCTCGATGATCCAGAAGTGGGCCTTCTCTCCGATGGGGCGTCCCTGATTGTGGCTCTCAAAGAAGAGTTGGTGAGTCGCTTCGTGAAAGAGCGTCCCTTCGTTATCAGCTTTCGGGGCGTGATAGAAGTGGACCACGCGGTCGTCGGACATGTAGAAACCATTCGTCTGGGCGATGTTGGGAAAGTTCTTTTGCAGCCGGTTGAGGTACTCTTCGCGCGTGCGGTAGTAATGCACGACGTAGGACTTCGCGTTCGGGCGAATGGTCCGCGAGGTTCCCTCGAACAGCCTGGTCAACTGCTCGGGCGTGTTGAAGAAGCCGGCAAACATTTCGTTGAAGAACTCGTGGTAATCCTCGAGCGCCTTTCCGAGTTCGACCCCGCGCTCCAGACTGAAATTCGTCTTGATGAGGTAGTGATCCGTCTGGATCTGCCAGCCCTTGGCGAAGTCCTGCCGCAGAACCTGTTCCTTGGCGGCAGTGACCCAGCGGCCTTCAAAGTTTCGCTCGCCCGCCGCGTACCGCGGCAGATGGCTCTTCGGCAGCCAGCCGAACTGCTCGTGCCAGACGTTTTGCTTCCGGATCATGTCGGCCGCGAACGGCGTCACCCACTCGTTGCCGGACCGGACGTAACCGAGGATCTTGCGGACCTGCGGGTGATCGGGATCGTGGAGGGCGGCCTCGCGCACCAGCCGGTAGGCGAAACTCGGATGGCCGTTGTGCAGGGACTGCCGCGACAACAGGTACAGCTTCTTCGCGTAATCGGTGTCGTGCTTGCGGAGCTGTGTCTGCCAGTAGCGTTCGTCGGCGGTCAGTTGACTCGAGAGCTCCGGCTGAACTTCGCGCGGCAGCACGGTGTGCTCGCCCGACTGAGTCTCGGGCGCAACGAGACGGCTCCGAACCTGCTCGACCCCCTCGGACAGATCCTTGCTCTGACAGAACTCGACGAGCTTGCCAAGTTCTGCGGCGAACTCCTGATAGTGGTCGCGATGCTTTTCCTGCACGGCGGCCAGAGTGTTGCGGCCCTTGGCTGGCTGAGCCCACGACTCGCGCGGTGCGCCGCCCGCCAGACAGAGCCAGGCGATGGACCAACTCACTCGCCAAACGAGTCGACTCACTCTGAATCCCTCCATCACAAAGTCCGCGTGCAGACCAGAAACGGGCTCATTCTAGGAGAGCGTCCGTCGTGCGGATAGACGAATCAAATTCGTTCGACAACGCCGGATCGCGCCGGCAACGCACGCTCATCCTTTAGTTCCACGCCGCTCAGTTTGTGGTGCCGCGAGGCTGTCAGCAGAACGTGCAGCGTTTCGGCGGCAATGGCCGGAGGGAGGCCCTCCGGCCGGATGTTGGAGACGCAATTGCGGTCGGCATCCGACCGTCCCGCCCGCGGTCCATGCACAAAATACGCGCCCAGGCTGTCGGGCGAACCGAGGCCGGGCCGCTCGCCGAGCAGCATCAGCGACAGGGTCGCACCCAGCCGCTGGCCGATCTCATCCTGCAGGGCAACCCGGCCATACCGGACCACAATGAGCGGCGCGATGGACCAGCCCTCCGCTACCAGCCGCGAGTGCAACGGGACAACGACCGACCGTGCATGGCGAGTCGCCAGCGCGGACAGACCGTCGGACACAATGAAACACAAATCGCACGCAGCGCCGACAGCCGTGAGTGCCGTCAGCTTGTCTCGCGACTCATGAGACAAACGCCGCCCCAGATCCGGGCGTCTCAGATACTCCTCGCGACTCGTGGCGGCGCTGTCGAGTGCGATGGTCGTCAGACCGGCCCGCTCGAATTCGGCCGCCAGCCCATCTCGATCGAATGACGTCCAGACCGCATCGCGCGCCCCGGCGTGTGAGCGTCCGAAGTCGAGCAACTCGCGCGTCGGCACGCTCCCTCCCGCGCGGCCGAGCGCAATTCGTGCGGCCGTCAGTGCCGAGAAGTCTCGCCACGGATCGAACGGTGCGCCGGTGAGTTCTGTATTCGACATCGAATCTAATCCAACTTCGCCAACAATCGATGCCCGCGCGAGACCGGTTGCAGGCGAAGCCGTTCGTCGAGGATGCCGTTCGATTGCAGCCATGCTTCAAACTCGGGAGCCGGTCTCAGCCCGAGCGTTTGCCGCAGAAAATGGCTGTCGTGAAACGAGGTCGATTGATAGTTGAGCATGATGTCGTCCGCCCCCGGCACTCCCATGATGTAGTTGCAGCCCGCCATGCCGAGCAACGACAACAGGGTGTCCATGTCGTCCTGATCCGCCTCGCTGTGATTCGTGTAGCAGACGTCGCAGCCCATCGGCAGGCCGAGCAGTTTGCCGCAGCAGTGATCTTCGAGGCCCGCGCGGATGATCTGCTTGCCGTCGAACAGGTACTCGGGGCCGATGAAGCCGACGACCGTGTTGACCAGCAGCGGATGAAACTGCCGCGCGACCGCATAGGCTCGCGCTTCGAGTGTTTGCTGATCGACACCGTGATGCGACCCGGAAGAGAGACACGAACCCTGGCCGGTCTCGAAGTACATCACGTTGTCGCCGATGGTGCCGCGCTGAAGTGAGAGTGCGGCCTCGCGAGCCTCTTGCAGCAGAGCGAGCGAAACACCAAAGCTCCTGTTCGCTGCTTCGGTCCCCGCGATGGACTGGAAGACGAGATCCACCGAAGCCCCGGCCGAGATCGCTCGTAGCGATGTCGTCACGTGGGCAAGGACGCACGACTGCGTCGGAATCGCGAACCGCTCGATCAGCTCACCGATGAGGTTGATGAGGCGGATCGTGTTCTCGACGTTGTCGGTGGCCGGGTTGATGCCGATCACCGCGTCGCCGCATCCGTAACAGAGGCCGTCCAAAATCGAGGCCGCGATTCCGGCAGGGTCGTCCGTCGGATGATTCGGCTGCAACCGCACGGCCATTCGTCCCGGCAGACCGAGCGTATTGCGAAACTTCGAGACGACCGAACACTTCTTCGCGACGAGGATCAGATCCTGGTTCCGCATCAGCTTGCTGACGGCCGCTACCACCTCCGGCGTCAACCCGGGCGAGACGGCGGCAAGTCGCGGCGCATCCGTTTCGTATGCCAGCAGCCATTCGCGGAACTGTCCGACCGTGAGGCTGCTCAGCGGCGCGAACGCCGCCGCATCGTGTGAGTCGCAGATCAGCCGTGTGACTTCATCGGCCTCATAGGGAATGATCGGCTCGGCGAGAAAGTCGCTCAGCCGCACATCGGCCAGCGCGAACCGAGCCGCCATCCGTTCCTCATCATTCGCCGCCGCCAGGCCCGCCAACTCATCGCCCGACCGGCGCGGCGACGCCTTCGCCAGCAGCGTCTTCAAATCATCGAAGACGTGCGTCGTGGAGCCGAATGTCGTGCGGTACGCGGTCATCGTCGCTCGCTCTTCCGATTGGAAGTCCCGTCATCTGGGAATGGACAGAAACGTCAGTTCATCGGCAACCAGATCGAGGATCGCCACGCTGAACGCTGCGGCGCGGTGCAATGCGCCGGGATTGATGCGGCGGACCGAACCGACACGCTCGTCGTGGGCGCTGTGCGAGTGGCCCGTCAGCAGATAATCGGGAGCTGCGGCCATGAGGTTTCGCACATCAGTCGGGAAATGCCCGTGAGTGATCCCGATTCGCTTGCCATCCAGGTTCAGTTCGCCACTCCACATCAGACACGTTCCCCCGGTCTCCTCGATCGTGGTTCTCAGGTCGGTCACGTTGTACGAGTCATTGTTGCCAAACACGTAGTAGCAAGGCAGGAGCGAACAAGCCGTCACGATTTCTATATCGATGATGTCCCCGCAATGAACGAGCACCTCCGCCCCGGCCTCGCGCAACAGCGCGACGGCCCGCCGGGTCCGGTCCAATTGATTGTGAGTGTCCGACAAAATGCCCAGCTTCATGGAATCGTTACCCAACGGCGCGCGATCGCATCGCCATTCGAAAGTACGCCACCGCCGCCAACAGAACGAACCCGTACCAAACTGACACCGACTGCAGGGGAGACTTCACGTTAAAGTTGAGAACCAGCATCGCCACCAGCACGAACGCCGACAAGGCTTGTGCCGTCAGCGGGAACAGTGGATAGCAGGGGACTCGAAACGGGCGAGGCAGGTCCGGCTCGAGCCGCCGCAGATTGACGACCGCCTGCATCGACAGGACGTACAGCGTGACGGCTCCCAGCGCCGAAAGCGTGATCAGTTTGCTGGTATCCGCGAACAGGATCGACAGCACGCCGATCACGAAGTTCAGCCACAAAGCGGCCGCGGGCGTGTGCGTTCTCGGCGAGGTCTTGCCCAGCCACGCGGGGAGGAAGCCGACGCGACCCATCTCAAAAATCGCTCGCCCGGCCACCAGGATGATGCCGTTCAGCGAAGCAATCAGCCCCAACCCGCCGATGCTGATGAGCAGATGCCACAGCGGATGACCGCGCTGCACGATCTGTCCGAGTGCCAGCGGCAGAGGGCTGTCGGACTGTTTGGCACCGGTGACGACAACGAACTGGCCGGGAGACCCCGTGATGTCCCTGGCTTCATACACGATCCGCTCCCACCCGCCGACACCGATCCCGCAGACCATGACGGCTCCGGCGAGCACGACCAGCGTCGCAATGGCCGATCCAAAACCGAGGGCGATGTCGCGCTGAGGGTTCTTCGCCTCCTCGGCCACGTTCGCGACCCCCTCGATTGCCAGATAAAACCACACGGCAAACGGCAGCGACGCGAAACATCCCTGCCAGCCATTCGGCCACGCATTGGCCGTGAAGTTCGACCACTGCACGTGCGGCCCGACGACGCCGGCGAACAGCAGCAACTCACCCACGGCGAGAATGGAGACGAACAACTCAAACGTCGCCGCCTGCCGCACGCCCCAGACGTTGAGCAGCGTGAAGATCAAATAACCGACCAGCGCCACCGCTTTCGGATCAACCTCGCGCCACCAGACTTGCACATAGGCTCCCACCGCCATCGCGATCGCGGGCGGAGCGAACGCAAACTCGATGACCTGCGCCACGCCGGTCAGGTACCCGCCGAAGCGTCCCAACCCACGCACCCCGTAAACGAATCCGCCCCCCGCGCGAGGGATCGCGCACGCCAACTCCGCATAGCTGAAGACGAACGTGACGTACATCACCGTCACCAGCAGAAAGGCCAGCGTCAGCCCGAGCGAGCCCCCAGCGGGCAGCCCCAGATTCCAACCGAAGTACTCGCCAGAGATCACGTACCCGACTCCCAGCCCCCACAACATGACCGGCCCGAGGGTCTTGTTGAGCTGCGGAGTTTCGTGATCGGACGGCAAGTTGGTGTCGGTCATCGTGTCTTTTCGAGGCGAGTTGCAAACGTGATGGAACGGCTGAAGTCGAGACATTTCGGGGCGGGGCGAAGTATAGCAGCCTGTTGGACAAGGATTGATCGTGTGCCACGGCTGTGTCAGCCGTGCGGATTTCGCGAGACTTTTGGCCTCTCTCACGGCTCACAGAGCCGTGGCACGACTTATTCAACGGACTGATAAGCTCACTCACGAGAATTTCCGGAGTGGGCTTGTCGCGGCGACTCGGTGGGAGGCACGACACGTCGCGGGTAGAGTGGTGCCTCGCGCCTCCCAGTTCAGATCGACCGCTTTGACACGGCTCCCATGACCACCCCCGAACGCACACCCTCGCCCGCGATGCAGCGGTATCTCGAAGTGAAGGCCCAGCATCCGCAGGCGATTCTGTTGTTCCGGATGGGAGACTTCTACGAACTGTTCTACGAGGACGCGGTCACGGCGTCGAAGGCGGTCGGGCTGACGCTGACCAGCCGCGACAAGGGCTCGACCAACCCGATCCCGATGGCGGGGTTTCCGTATCACCAGCTCGACAGCTACCTGCAGAAGCTCGTGCGCGCGGGCTTTCGCGCGGCGATCTGCGAGCAGATGGAAGACCCCAAACTGGCAAAGGGCCTCGTCAAGCGCGAGGTCACGCGCGTCGTGACCCCCGGCACACTGACCGAGGATTCTTTGTTGGATCCGCGCGAGAGCAATTTTCTGGCGTGCGTCTTCCCGACGAAGGAGGCGTGCGGACTGGCGTGGCTGGAGGTTTCGACCGGCCGCTTCTTCACGACCGACCTCACTCACGAAGCGGTCATCGACGAGATCGCCCGCATTCATCCAGCGGAGTGTCTGGTGCCGGAGCAGGCGAAGAACAACGGCGTTGTGCAGATGCTGACTCGCACATCGGGCCTGTTCCTCAGCGAGCGGCCCGCGTGGTCGTTTTCCGCCGATCAGTGCCTGCGATTGTTGCTCGAACAGTTTCAAACGAAGACGCTCGCGGGCTTCGACATCGACGAGCAAACGCCGGGAGTGATCGCGGCGGGAGCGCTGCTCGACTATGTGCGAGAGACGCAGAAGAGCAGTCTCGGACACATCACGCGGCTCGAACCGTATCGCCGCGGGACGAGCCTTTTGATTGATGAAGCGACGCGACGCAGCCTCGAATTGACGCAGACACTTCGCGACGGACAGCGGGCGGGAAGTTTGCTCGCCGTGATCGACGAGACCGTCACACCGATGGGGGCACGCCTGCTGGCCGAATGGTTGTCGAACCCGCTGACCGAACCGTCAAAAATCGAACGGCGGCTCGATGCCGTCGAGGAGTTACACGACGACACGATGTTCTGCCGCGACCTGCGCGATCAACTGCGCGAGGGCTACGACCTGCAACGCCTGACCGCGCGCGTCGCCACCGGCCGCTGTTCGCCGCGCGACCTGTCGTGTCTGGCGAGAACGCTCGCGCTGCTGCCCAAACTCAAAGCGAAACTCTCGGGTCGCAAGGCGGCACTACTCGCGGATCTCGAAGGTCGGCTCGACCTCTGTCCCGAGATCCGCTCCGACATCGAAGCGGCCCTCGTCGATGAGCCGCCGCTGCTGACGACCGACGGCGGGATGATGCGCGAGGGCTATCACGCTCAACTCGACGAATGGCGGGACCTCGCGCGCGGCGGCAAGGACTGGATCGCCAAGTATCAGGCCGAGGAGATCGAGCGAACCGGCATCCCGAACCTCAAGGTCGGCTTCAACCGCGTCTTCGGCTACTACCTCGAATGCACCGCCGCGCAGGCCGAGAAGGTGCCCGTCGACTACATTCGCAAACAGACGCTGAAGAACTACGAACGCTTCATCACGCCCCAACTCAAAGAGTACGAGGAAAAGGTCCTGCGAGCCGAAGGCCAGGCCGTGCAACTCGAACAAGAACTCTTCACCGCCCTGCGAGAACGAGTCGCCGCGCAGTCCGCCCGCCTGCGCGAGAACGCCGAAGTCCTCGCCGAGATCGACGTGCTGGCCGGCCTCGCGACGCTGGCCATCAGCGCGGGTTACTGCCGCCCCGAGATCACGCTCGACCCGCTCTTCGACATCCGCGAAGGACGGCATCCAGTGCTGGACCGCCTCAAGCCGACCGGCGAGTTTGTACCGAACGACGTGCGGATCGGAAGAAGCGCGGAGCGCGGAGTACGGAGTGCGGAGTCTCCGGATCGACGAACGGAGTCAACTCTTGTCCCCTCTCCCCCGTCTTCGGGGGAGAGGGCTAGGGTGAGGGGGCCGAACAGCGAGAACGCTCCCAATCTCAATGACGGCTCGTCCAACGCTGACTCTGTTGATGCAAACGTCCACTCACTCGAAAGCCCCCCTCACCCTAACCCTCTCCCCCCCAAAGCGGGGGGCGAGGGGACAGAAAGGGCAGCCGCCATTTCTGCCCCTCAACCCTCAACCCTTGCCCCTCAACCCTCCGGCCTCATCCAACTCATCACCGGCCCGAACATGGCCGGCAAGAGCACCTACATCCGGCAGGCCGCGTTACTCACGATCATGGCCCAGATGGGATCGTTCGTCCCCGCGAAGTCGGCTCGGATCGGGATCGCCGACCGCATCTTCGCCCGCGTCGGCGCGAGCGACGAACTCGGCAAGGGCCAGAGTACGTTCATGGTCGAGATGACCGAGACGGCTCGCATCCTGAACGCCGCCACCAAACGAAGCCTCGTCATCCTCGACGAGATCGGGCGCGGGACGAGCACCTACGACGGTATTTCACTGGCGTGGTCGATCACCGAATACCTGCACGACGTCATCGGCTGCCGCACGCTGTTCGCCACGCACTACCACGAACTGACGCAACTCGCCGAGACGCTGAAGCAGTGCGTCAACTGGAACGTGGCGGTGAAGGAAGAGGCCGACGACGTGATCTTTCTGCACAAAATCGTCCCCGGCTCGGCCGACAAGAGCTACGGCATCCACGTCGCGCAGTTGGCCGGCGTCCCGCGCACGGTCCTCGACCGCGCGAAGGTCATCCTGCAAACGCTCGAATCGGACCACCTCGATGACACGGGCAAAACCAAAGTCCCCGAACGCCCCACGAAACAGAAGCGCGAACAGCAACGAACCCTCTTCGCCCCGGAAGAGCATCCCGTCATGGACGAACTCCGCCACCTCGACGTCAACAACCTGACACCCCTCGCCGCGCTGCAGGAACTCAACCGCTTGAAGGAGCGATTAAAGTGACGCAAATGTAGGGTGCGTGGAGTCTTCGAAACGCACCGCAAAGGGAATCTGTGGTGTCGATTGTGGTGCGTTTCGAAGACTCCACGCACCCTACGCAACTGCTTGAATCCGAAAGGAAGGGAATAATGAAAGACGCGCTAGAAGACATTGCCAAATGGGATAGGGAAGACGCCGCAAACGATCGCCTCATAGAGATGCGACTGACAGAATTTGAATATGTCGATCAAACGGGCAAAACCAGAAACGTTAAACGATTTGGCACAATGTTTTCCCTGTTGCGCTCGATTGTTCAATGGCGATACTGCGACAACATTCGCGATCTCACAGACGAGGAAGTTGCACTTGCAATGGGTGTAGGGGTCAAAACAGTTCA
Organism: Schlesneria sp.; assembly: GCA_031412755.1. Taxonomy (GTDB): domain Bacteria; phylum Planctomycetota; class Planctomycetia; order Planctomycetales; family Planctomycetaceae; genus Schlesneria. Next base: position 12,723 of record JANODP010000309.1, read on the forward strand.
GAGAACAATTGCGGATTGTGTCGGGCGCGGACTGCTGACTGTGGAGCGACTGGAACGCAGCAAACGCCGGTACGAGATTCGATGGTCTCAAGTGGACCAGGCCAATCCCAATTTCAAAACGGATGACGATATCAACGACTTGGAACGCTTGCCTTGAATCAAATGGGACCAAAGCGGTTCAGACTCGGAACGCGGTCGAAGTCGGTGTAGTTGCTGGCCAGAATGGTGAGGTTGTGTCCCTGCATGATGGCGACGATCAATGCATCCCCGCTCAGTAGTCCGTGTTGACGACTCAGATCACCGGCCAGCAAGACATCAGGCTGAGTTACGGGTAGGACGTGGACGCCGAATGCCACGATTTCATCCAAGGCTTGCCGGAAGCGGGTGAGCCGCATGATTTCCGCAGGATGAGTTCTGAGCCGTTGACCAATGCCCGCGTACGGCCAGCCCAAGGTTTGACAGGCTTCCAGCGTCATCAACCGATGAGCCACATCGCTGAACTCGCGTGAGGAACAAAAGCCGGTCAGATCGCCGAGTTCGATCCGTTCCATCAACTCCCGACAGGGCGGGCCATACTGCGGATCGGGAGCAAAGTTGTAGACGAAGACGTTGGCGTCCACGAAGACCGAGGCACCGGAAGGGATGTCCGCGAAGTTCATGGTGACTCCTGAACGCCGCACTCGTCGTTCTCGGCAATCTCGCGGAGAACCTGTGGGTCACCCGTCCAGCCGATCAGCCCATAGCTCTGCCGGGCGCGAGTCGTTCGCGGTTGGATCGTGACGGTCACTCGCTCGTGCTCCTTCAGCGGCGGCACCTCGTCAAACTTGAGAACGCCGTCTTCAAACGTGGCTTCCAGTTGCAGGGACATGGTCACAGTCTCCCGAAGAGAACGTCTTGGACAAACGCCACTCTAACATCAACGCCGAGATGGCACAGCATCTCGACATCAGGACGTTTGGTGCCAGCCCCCTCGCTGTCGGTACATTCCGAGGATTCCACGCGATCTACACAACTGGGCTCTCGGCTCGCTCGTTGACAAAGTGTTGTCACCGAGGCAGATTGCGTCGCGAAAGAATGAGCAACGCCCCGAAAGAACTGCCGAGTTACGCGAAACACTGCTCAATTCATTGTTCGGCACCGTGACACTGAATGGACGATTCATGAACGACCCTTCTTTGGGGAATCTTCGACCGGTTGATGCTCGCACGATGTGGCCCAATGAAGCGGCACACTTCACGCCTTGGCTCGCTCATCCCGATAACATCAACCGGCTCGGCGACGCCATTGGATTTGAACTTGAAGTCGAACACACAGAAGTCGCCGTCGGCCCATTTGCGGCAGATATCCTTGCTCGGGAGACGGCAACCGGCAACTACGTCGTCATCGAGAATCAACTCAACCGCACAGATCATGACCACCTTGGGAAGTCCCTGACGTACGCGGCTGCACTTGGCGCCAAGACCGTGGTGTGGGTTGCTACCGCATTCACGGACGAGCACAGAAAGACTCTCGACTGGCTCAATGACAACAGTGTTGAGGACTTATCATTCTTTGGAGTGCAGGTAGAGCTTTGGGCGATCGATGAATCGAAGCCCGCTGTCCGATTCAATGTGGTCAGTCGGCCGACGGAGCTATTGAGGCCGCCTAAGGTGGCTACAACTGCTGAACTTACCCCAACCCGTCGATTGCAACTGGAATGGTGGACCTCGTTTCGAGATGCTCTCCTGACGGCCAAAGCATTGCCAAGTGCCCAAAGTCCAAGGCCGCAGTATTGGTATAACGTCGCTCTCGGAAAGACCGGTTATCACCTTTCGGCGACAGCAAACGTGGACCAGTGCATGATCGGCGTTCGGGTATACATGATGAATCGATACGGGGCTGACGCGGCATTGACCCAGTTACTCGAAAGTCGCGTGGAGATTGAACAGGCTGTGGGGGAGCCGTTGATTTGGAATCCAAACCCAGAAGCCAGTGACAAGGTCATCTTGCTCCAGCGAAAGGCGGATATCCGCATCAAAGATCAATGGCCGGACCATTTGAAATGGATGGTCGGAGCTGTGGTTCGCCTTCGTAAAGTCTTCGGACCGAGAATGAAGTCTCTGCAACTCGATGCTATGGGGAATGGCCTCTCAGCTGTCGAAGCGGACGAGGAAGCCTAACGAAAGGATGCCGTCCCGTCGGCGATCCATGATTCGGAATGAGAACGAATACAAAGACGCCGTCCGACGGTTGGGCGAGCAGGAAGAGCGGCTGAAGCAGCAGGCCGCGCAGCTCAAGCAGACGAAGCTGTCCAAGGACGCGATCAAGCGGGTGCTCGACCCCGTCCGTTCCTTTCACGAGCAGATCAAGGAAGAGGTCGCGAGCTACGAGCGGCTGAAGCGGGGCGAGTTCGATGAGTTGCAGAACTTCGCCGGGATCGGGCGATTACTCATCGCCCTCCGGATCGCCAAGGGGCTGACTCAGCGCGAACTGGCCGAGCGACTCGAAGTGAGCGAGACGCAGGTCTCGCGCGATGAACACAACGAATACCACGGCGTCACCGTGGAGCGGGCGAATCGAATCCTCGAAGCGCTCGGTGTCGAGGTGACGAGTGCCGTGGCGTCGTTGGGGCAAACTCGCCGCACGGTGAAGAAGCGGCCGTCGCTTGCGTCCAGTTGAGGATCGCCTGCTCCCCCGACACGCTTACCAAAACGTCGCGATCCCCAGTGCCTGGAATGCTTCATCTGATGAGACGAGTTTGAATTCCCCCACTTCAGCTTGAGCGGCAATGAGGCGGTCGAATGGATCCCGATGTTCGCCGGGAAGTTCACACGCGCGGTAGATGGCTTCTTGAGTCACTGACACCGTTTGGACGCCGTGAAATCGCAATTCGGCGGGAATCCACTGACGGGGCGCATCGGGCAACGGCAGTTTGCCAGCTCTGTGCTTCAACGCAATCTCCCAGATGCTGGCATCGCTGAGGAACAACTCGTTCGCTTCGTCATCCAGCGCGAGCGTCGCAGCGGGCGAGAGCTTCGATGGTTCGGTGGCCAGCCACAAGAAGACGCAGGTGTCGAGCAGTAGTCTCACAGCCCCCACTCCTTCAATTCCTCAGCGGTCAGCGGAGCGAGTGACTGATCGGGAATCGAAAAGGAAGCTCCTCGCAACTCACCAACTTTCGGCCGTCGCAGCTTGGGCTTGTCCGCGATCGGCACTAACCGGGCAATCGGCTTCTCACCACGAGCAATGATGACCTCACCGCCCGCTTCGACCTCGATCAGCACCTGCGGAAGTTCCGTCCGAGCTTCATCAATCGTAATTGTTCGCATGGGAATTCCTCTCGGGGACGTTCGACTCGTCGGCAGTCTATCCAAAGTTGTCCAATCTGACGAAGACCGTTTTGAGCGGCGAAGGGTGTGAGGCGTCATCACGGCTTTCGCACGTCGAGGCAGATGATCTCGCGACCGTCGCGCAGGTAAAGGCGTCCGTTGGAGAGCGCGGGGGCTTGGCGAGTTGTTTCCATGAGGGTGGCTCGCCCCAGTTCGTCATACTTCTTCGAGGAGGCCCGGGCGACAACCAACTCGCCGGCCATCGTGGTCATGAAGATTTTTCCGTCGGCGGCGATCAGGTTGCCCTTGCCGAAGCGAAGGACCTGCCACGCTCGCTCGCCCGTTGCCGCGTTGACGCACGTCAGATGAGTCACCGGGCCGGCACCGCCGACGTTGTCCATGCCGTACAGGAAACCGTCGAGCAGCAGCGGCGTCTGCCATTCACTGCGCAGGACGCTCTTGGGGCCGAACGACTGCCAGACTTCGGTCAGTTCAAACTTGTCGCCCTGTGGTTTCAGATCGAGGAGCACGCTGCCGTGGTTCTCACCCGCGGACAGCAAGAGCTGGCCCTTGATGGAGAGTGGGGTCGCGATGTTGCAGTCGTAGTTCGTCTCGAAGGGATAACGCCAGAGCACCTCACCCGTCTTGGGGGCGACGCCGATGGCCGAGCGTCCCGTGTACGACACGATTTGGGAGCGGCCTCCCACGTCGAGCAGCGTCGGTGACGAATAGCCTGCCGGATCCTTGCCCGCCGTCCAAACCTGCTTGCCGGTCTTGGTGTCATAGGCCACGAGCGTCCCCTTCGCCGCACCGACCGTCACGATGACTTGATCGCCAACCACGAGCGGCGAGCTGGCCATCCCGTACTCCGCCTCCTTGCCGGACAACTCGGTCAGCGGATCGTGCGACCACAATTTCGAGCCGTCTTTGAAGTCGATCGCGGTCAACCGGCCCTCGCCACTGAAGACGAAGACTCGATCGCCCGAGATGGCCGGTGTCGCGCGGGGACCGTCGCCCATCGGGTTGCGATAGGCATCTGCGATGGGTGCCTTCCAGATCGACTCACCCGTCATCGCGTTCAGCGCGACCAGCCACTGCTGACCCTCGCGCTGAACCATCGTGAGGACGCGGCCACGACTGATGGCCAGTCCCGACATGCCGACTCCACCGGGGACTCGCCAGACTTCTTTCGGTCCACCCGCGGGCCACGCTTCCAACAGGCCGGTCTCGCCCGACAGGCCGTTGCGCTGCGGACCGAGGAACTGCGGCCACTCGCCCGCCGCCTCTGGAGTTTTGTCGGAAGGGGTCTGGGCGACGGAGCGAGCCGCCGGAGCAAGCATCAGCAGTGCGGCGACGAATGCCGAGACAATCCTCATCCGGTCACTTCGACAATGGAACACGAGCGACATCGGCTTCCCCTCCGTGATAATTGAAGTTCAAATCGGACACATCCGGCCTGGTGGCGTGAACACTCTATCGCACGCCCGGCGAATCGTCGCGAGACCCGCAGCGAAAACTTGTCTCGACTGACAACGGAGCGTCGCCACCCAGTCAGCGTCCGGTTCTCCGTTTGCTGCCGGTTTCATTCGTCGTCTCCTTCAATTCGTCGAACCTCTTCATTTCGAGAATGGCGGGGTTTCTACTAATTTAAGTTGACGACGAATGGGAATGTCCGAATTCGGAAACGCGTTCGTCCATCACCGGAGCGCAACTTCATCGGCCGCGGCCACGCTAGAAAACGTGATGCATTTCGGATGGGCTCTCAGACGCGGATGCCCGGCGCGGTTTGACAGCGGCCAATGTGCCGACCGACAATGCCGCCGGTTGAGATGCGGGTCGAAACGTCGTTCCACCGAAGGGGGCGGATCATGAACAGAGTGCGAGTGATGTTGGTGATGGCGGCGAGTTGTCTCGCGGCCGATTGGGGATCAGAGTCGGCGATGGCTCAGTTTTACGGCGGGTATGTCTCGCCGGGTTACGGCGGATACGGGTACGGCAGTCCCATCTATTCCGGTGGCGTCGGGTTGGGCGTCTACGGGGCTCACAGTTCGTGGGGGATCGGCGTGCCGAGCGGGAGTTACTACGGGATTGGTTCGTATTCGGGTGGCTATGTGCCGGGAGGCTACTCCGGTGCCTACTATGATTCGCCGTATGGTTACAGCGGCTATGCCTATCGTCCGAGTTACAGTCCCGGCTATGGCTACGGCTATGGCGGGCGAGTCCCGGTTTACGTGGCTCCCCGTCAAGTGCTCGGGACGACGACGACCATCATTCGGGGAAGTCCGGCGGGAGGCGTGGTGCAGTACTCGAACAATGGCAACGGATACTCGTACTCGCCCGACAGTTCGTACCCGGCCGTGGTGACGCAGAGTCCGACGATTGGTCCCTCGCGGACGTATGTCGTGGATGGCCAGAAGCCGGTCGTCATCGAATCGCGTCCGGGCAATTCGCTGCCGTCGAATTCGCTGCCGCGATTCACTCCGTCGCCTCCCTCGACGACGGCCAATACCAGCAACATCAAGTTGAGCTGTCCGAAGACGGCGCCCGGCCCGCTCAGTTACTCGCTGAACGGTCACGTCTACACGATCCAGCCGGGTTACTCGCAGACGTTCCCCAACGATCGGGCGTGGACGATTGAGTTCAAACGGGGTGGCGACGATTCGGAAGTCGCCTCGCAGACATTGAACTCCGGGCTTTATGTTTTCGTCGCCGGTCCGGGCGGCTGGGACTTGCAACAGCCCGGCGCGACACCATCGCTCTCGACCGAGTTGCCTCCCGCGCCGTTGCCTCCGGCACCATTGCCCGCGCCGTAACACACGTC
>JANODP010000310.1:0-27985 GCA_031412755.1 Schlesneria sp.
AACCCCCGGGGGGGGTGCCCGGCCCCCCCCCCCCCCTGTTGGGGGGGTGGGGGTTGGGTTGGGGGGCCCGGGCGGTGATGACGCTCCGTTGGACTCCAGCGACTCGGCTCTTCAGATCACCGACGGAAATGGAGCTATAAAGAAGTCGTCACGCGCGGCGAAAGTTGCAATGACCACGAACGCCCCCCTCACCCTAACCCACCCCCCCGAAGACGGGGGAGAGGGGATCGGAAAGCAGACCTCGGAGCCTGTTACACCCTCAACGCTCAACGCTCGACCATCAACCACCCGTTCGCGTCTCGCCGAGTCCGTTGAACTCGCCTTTGATCTCGGTAAGGGGATCATCCGAGTCGCCGTCGTCGATGACGAGCGCGATGAGAAGAAGTGGAAGGTCCAGCCGTTCAGCCTGTTCCGTTCGTGCGAACAATGCGGTCGCAGCTTTGAAGAGCTGGCTCCGCACAACTTCTCGTTCAACAGTCCACTCGGCTGGTGTGAGACGTGCGAGGGGATCGGGACTCAGCAGGGGACGAATCTCGGGGCGCTCGTCTCGGACCAGACGCGCACCTTGGCGCAGGGGGCCGTCACGGCGTGGCCCGATCCGGCGAAGTCGCCGCTGTTTCAGAGGATGCTCGCCGCGATGGCACGCGAATGCGACATCCCGCTCGACGTCCCCTTCTCGCAATTGGAGCCGAGCCAGCAGCAGGCGGTGTTGTTCGGGACGGGGGAGGTTTGGATTGCGCTGGAGAGCGCAGAACTCGGAGCGCGGAGTGCGGAGCGAAAAGGCAGGAAGGCCGCGGCGTCTGCGGCCAGTTCCGCGTTCCCCGCTCCGCGCTCCCCGCTTCTTCGCTTCCAATACAAGGGCCTCTACCCCGCCATCGAACAGGCGGCGAGCCTGTCCTACGACTACCGGATGAAGCTGTACGGGCTGATCGGCGACTGTCCCTGTTCGTCGTGCGGCGGCAGCCGGGTGCGACCCGATGCGGCGGCGGTGAAGCTGGGCGGCAAGACGATCAAGCAACTCTGCGACCTGCCACTCCGCGAGGCCCTGGAGTTTTTGAACGGCCTTACGCTGACGAAGTCGCAGCAGAAGATCGCCGGTGACCTGCTGGGTGAGGCCACCGGGCGGTTGTCGTTTCTGGTCGATGTCGGCCTGCACTACCTGACGCTGGCGCGCACGCTGCCGACGTTGTCGGGGGGCGAGACGCAGCGCATCCGCCTCGCCGGTCAGATCGGCCGCGCGCTGACCGGCGTCTTGTACGTGCTGGACGAACCGACGATCGGCCTGCACCCCAGCGACAACGGTCGGCTGCTCAAGGCCCTCCTCAAACTGCGAGACCTCGGCAACACGATCGTGATGGTCGAGCACGACCGCGAAGTGTTGCAGGCCGCCGACCGTCTGTACGACTTCGGCCCCGGCGCCGGCCGCTTCGGCGGCACGATCACGGCACAGGGAACTCCGCGCGAAATGTCGAAGAGCGAGCTGTCGCTCACGGGCAAGTACCTGTCGGGACGCGAGGAGATTGTGATCCCGGCGACGAGGCGGATGGCGTCGAGTCGAGAGCGGAGAGCGGAGAGTCAAGAGCCAGAAAAGGCGAAGCCAAAGAAGAAGACTCCCTTCATCGTGAAGGGCATTGGACAAGTCGCGATGATTGTGGAAAACGACGATCCGACGAAGTCCGGTTCTTCTCTGGCTCTCGACTCTCGACTCTCCGCTCTCGTCCCTCCCGGCGGCGGCTGGCTCGAACTGCTCGGTGCCCGGCAGCACAACCTGCGGAATGTCGATCTGCGGATTCCGCTCGGGACGTTCACGTGCATCACCGGCGTGAGCGGCAGCGGGAAAAGCTCACTCATCGAGGACACGCTGGCCCGCGCGGTGGCGAGGAAGCTGCATCGGGCCTCCACTCAACCGGGGCCGTATGACGAACTGCTCGGCCTGCAATTCCTGAGCAAGCTGATTGTGGTCGATCAACAGCCGCTCGGCACCACGCCCGCCTCGAACCCGGCGACGTACACCGGCGTGTTCGAGCACATTCGCGAACTGTTTGCCCGGATGCCCGAGGCCAAGGTGCGCGGGTACAGCTCGACCCGGTTCAGCTTCAACCGTGTCGGCGGCCGCTGCGAAGCGTGCGAGGGGAACGGCCAGAAGCTGATCGAGATGCACTTCCTGCCCGACGTGTGGGTGGAATGCGATGTCTGTCGCGGTCGGCGGTACAACGCCGAGACGCTGGCGGTGCAGTATCGCGGCCAGAGCATCGCCGACGTGCTGGCGATGTCGATCGGCCAGGCGCTCGAATTGTTCGACAACCTGCCGAAGATTCGCGGGCCGCTGAGTGTCCTCGCCGCCATCGGACTCGATTACCTGACGCTCGGCCAGCCCGCGCCCACGCTCTCGGGGGGCGAGGCTCAGCGCGTCAAGCTGGCTGCGGAACTCGCGCGGCCATCGATGGGCAAGACGCTCTATCTGCTCGACGAGCCGACCACCGGCCTGCACTTCGACGACATCCGCAAGCTGCTGAAGATCCTCAACAGTCTGGTCGATGCGGGGAACACGGTCGTCGTCATCGAACACAACCTCGACGTCATCAAAACGGCCGACTGGATCATCGACCTCGGGCCACAGGCGGGGAGCGAGGGGGGTTGGATCGTGGCGGAGGGGACGCCGGAAGACGTAGCCAAGCAAAGTGCGGAGCGCGGAGCGCGGAGTGCGGAGCGAAAGACAAAGACACTGGCCAAGGATGCTGCATCCAGTTCCGAGTTCCGCGCTCCGAGTTCCGCGCTTCTTCACCGTTCCCTCACCGGCGAAATCCTCGCTCGCGTGTTGGCCGAGGGGCGGCACGGCGAACGGGAGTCGTTCGATGCCGACGCGGCCCGGAAAAAGAAGGCGGGCGATCTCGATCCGGCGAAGATCGGTGCCGAGGCGCGGATGCCGTGGGAGGTCGATGGCCGCAAATGGCACACGGTCGATGGCCTGGCGAACAACGGCAAACCGCGACGCTGGTCGGGGGCGATGCTGGCGCGCGTCATCGACCAGATCGAAGAATCCGACGACTTCGCGCCGACGAACTGGGCCGAGCGCAGCACCGTCGAGGTGACGGGCAAGGTGAAAACGGCGGGCTGGTTTTTTCATGCCCATACCGGCGACGAATGGATGTTGGGGCTGAAGTTCCGCATCGGCAAGAAGACGTTCGATGAAGAGACGCTGTCGCGCGAACTCGGCTTGAAGGACGTGAACGATCTCGACGAGATCCCGGTCTACAACCGCCAGCCGCGCGTCCGCATCCGGCCGGCGGCGAACGGCCCGTTTGAAGACGTGACCGTCGTGTTGCTCAAACCCGGCGACATGGAGACGCCCGCGTTCGAGAAGTTCTTCGCCAAGGCGCGGCAATCGTTTCTCGAAGCGACGAATCCGAAGGCGCTCGATCTGGAAGACCTCACGCCGTGGAAGAAACTCGGCCGCAAGTGGCATCTGATGCGGAAGGGTTTTTTGGCTGGCAAGATCGAGTGGGATGCGGCCGTGCTGGAGGAACTGACTTCACTGCTGGACGAACTCCTGCCCGATGCCAAAGTCGATTGGACGCAGAAGGTCGTCGTGAACTACTCGCGAAACAAGCAGCCGGTCGCGAACATCGTGACCAAACGCCCGGCCGGCGTGGACTTCGGCCTCTACGTCCCGAGCGGCTCGGTCCAACTCGGCCAACTCGCCAGCTTCGGCGTCGAGCAGGAGATCGTGCCCTTCAAGGACAACCGCGACGCCGTGCGGCTACGATTTACAAAGGTCGAGCAGGTCAACGCGGTCGCATTGAAGAAGTTCCTCAGCGAACGGCTGAAATGACACGGCGAGGCGATCAAGTGCGAACAGCCACTCGCCGCCAACCGAAGCCACCGCAACTGCGTCCGTTTGCGAACGACCAAGTGAACTACTTCTTCTCCAGCTTGGCGGCCTGTTCTTTGGCGGTGGCCAGTTCGCCCTTGGTGTCCTTGAGGTAGCCTTCGATGGTGGTGCTCTTGATCGCCGCTTCGAGGTGTTCGATGGCGAGGGTTGGTTCGCCTGTTTCCAGAAAGACCTGGCCGAGGGCTCGGTGCCAGAAGTGCAGCAGCAGGTCGCCTCGCTTCTCGGGACCGGCGGCGGCCGAGGCCTTGGCGGCGGTGAGGGCGCGCGGTTTGTCCTTGGCCTTGATCCAGGCGAGCGCCGCTTCCTTCCAATGCCACGCGGCGAGGTTCGCGTCGAGCGGCCTCGTCCCGATGGTCGGCAAACAGCGAAAGCAACTCGGCATCGGTTTGGGTCTCCGTGCCGCATTCCGTCTCGAACTGGTGGGTCTGTTTGTTCATCGTGGTACCAGTATAGTTGCCGCCGACGGGCCCACCGGGCGCGGAATCTTTCCAAAACGGTGGAACGGCCAAAGTAGGAATGGCAGGACGATGGGGGCAGAATGATGATGAAGACGAATTTCCGTGCTGATTTCTTTCTTCCATCGTTCTGCCCGCATCGTTCTGCCATCTCCCAGGAGCATCGTAGACGCGAATCGATCGTGCCGCATTGCGATCATCGCGATGACTCATCCAGGCTTCGCTTGCGTCTGGTGCGAAGGCTCATCACGATGTCGCCCGCTTGATCTTCGGACCACTTCCTTCGGACGCGACTTCTGGCGAGGTTCCCCATGTCGGCATCACGGCGCGAGTTTTTGGAGGCGTTTTCACTCGGTTCGGCCGCCGCGATGGCGGCCGGTGTTCTGGGTTGCGGCCAACCCGGAGGCGGATCGGCGGGAGGCGGCGGGGCGACGGGAACGCACGCCGATGCCGCGCTGAGGCCCCTCAAGGCGGCCTTCTCGAATGCCGGGCTGCAAAGCACCTGGTGCGCACTCGGCAAACAGACGGCCGAACTGTGGGGACGGCTGCTCAACGTCGACATCACCTGGTTCGACGGTGAGTTCGATCCCGAGAAACAACGCAACAAGATCGACGCCATCGTGGATCGCGAGTGGGACTTCTGCTGCTTTCAGGCGGTGCAGATCGACACGCTGCGCGAGCCGGTTCGCCGGCTGAAGGAGCGCGGCATCCCGGTCATCTCGATGGACACGGAGCTCGTCGCCACGGACCAGATGAAGGAGGCGGGCGTCTGGACGCTGGTTGCTCCGGACAACGAAGTCATGGCCGGGATGTGTGTCGGCTATCTGATGCAGAAGCTCGACGGCAAGGGCAAGGTGATTCACATCGGCGGACTGGACGGTCACAGCGGTGCGCAGGGCCGGCGGCGGGGCTTCGACAACACCGTCCAGAAGTTCCCCGACATTGAAGTGGTCGGCGGGGGTGTCCGCTGGTGCGACTGGAAGGGCGAGAAGGCGCGAAACACGTTCGAGTCGCTGCTGCAACAGGAGACGACTCCGATCGCCGGCGCCTTCTTCCACAGCGACGACATGGCCCTCGCCTCCGTCCCGGCACTCAAGGGGACGATTCACGAGAAGATGCTGGTCGTGGCCGTGGATGGCCAGAAGGCGGGCCTCGACGCGGTCAAGAACGGGGTACTGGCGGCCACCTCGGTGAATCCCGTCTGCCGCATTCACCGCACCGCGCTGTTCCTCGGCCAATTCTTCGCCCGCAACAAGGAAACGATGGAGCAGGCACCCCTGGAGATCATCACCCCGGGGCCGCTGGTGATTCCCGAAACACCGCGCGTGCTGGAGGCGATGTACTACCTGGCCGATCCGATGCACTGCATCGTGTGACGCCGGCACACGGCTCGCCATCACGATTTCAATCGCCCATGACATCTGACAACTCCCAACCGCCACTCCTCGATTGCCGCGCCATCGGCGTGCGGTTTGGGGGCGTCGTGGCGCTGGAGGACGTCGATTTTGATCTGCGGGCGGGCGAAGTACATGGTCTGGTCGGGTGCAACGGGGCGGGGAAGAGCACGCTGATGAAGGTGCTGGCGGGAGCGGTTCCCGAGTACCACGGCGAGATCCATCTCGCAGGCCGGCCGGTGCGATTGAGTTCGCCGCGCGAGGCCCTCGCGCAGCGGATCGCGATGGTTTATCAGGAGCTGTCCGGCATCGGGGCGCTCTCGGTGGCCGAGAACCTGTTTCTCGGTCGGCAACCGACGCGCTGGGGCCGCGTCGATTGGAGCCGCATGAACCGTGAGGCTGCGTCGTCGCTCGCCGAACTCGACATTCACATCGACGTGCGGCGACGACTCGATTCCTTTCCGCTGGTCATTCGCCAGATGGTCGAGATCGCTCGCGGACTGCACAGCGGCGCGAGGATTCTGATTCTCGACGAGCCCACCAGCGCGCTCAGCCTGCCTGAAGCGAGACGCCTGTTTGAGCTGATCGGCAAATTGAAGGTGCGCGGCGTGGCGATGGTCTTCATCAGCCATTTCATCGAAGACGTGCTGGCCATCTGCGATCGGGTGACCATTCTGCGCGATGGCCGCCGGTTGGAGACGCGGCCCGCGCCGGAACTCAATCGCGCCGGGATTCTGCATCAGATGGTGGGCGAGACGCGCGACTCGGCCGCCGAAGAGCAGACCGAAGCGACGCTCCCCGCCGCCTCGACGGCCTCACCCCGATTGACGGTCCGCGGGCTGAGTCATCGCGGCCACTTCGACGACATCTCACTCGCGGCGAAGCCCGGTGAATGCCTCGGCCTGTACGGCTTCGTCGGCGCGGGACATCAGGAGTTGGTTCACGCCATCGCCGGCGCCATCACAGCCGACAGCGGCACAGTCCTTCTTTCTCCCCTCGCCCCGGGCACCGCCGCTTCGGTGGTCGGGAGAGGGGCCGGGGGTGAGGGGCAACCCGCTAACACGGCGATCTCGCCATCAGCCCCTTCGAGGTCGAAGTCCGAATCGACGGAAAAAACGGTCACACTGAATCCCGGCGATGTCCCGCAGGCCGTTCAGCGTGGCATCGTCCTCGTCGCGGCGGATCGAGCGCAGACGCTGGCTCGACAGGCCCCGATCGCCCACAACGCCACGCTGGCTCATTTGTCGCGAGCCCTCGGTTCGTGGATCACGCGCGGCAACGAGCATCGCGTCTGTCGGCCGCTGCTCGAACGAGTCGGCTGCCGTCCGCCGAACCCCGCGCTGCGGGCCGGTGCGCTGTCGGGGGGCAATCAACAGAAGGTGGTGCTCGCCAAATGGCTGCTCGGCCCGATCCAGGTGCTGCTGCTCGAAGAGCCCACCCGCGGCATGGATGTCCACGCCAAGGCCGAGATCATGGAACTGGTCGCCCAGTTGAAGCGGAACGGCGCGGCGGTGGTGCTCGCTTCGACCGAGCCGGAACTGATCCTCGTTCACTCCGACCGCATCCTGACCTTCAGCCGAGGCCGCATCACGCGCGCATTCGCCGGCGAACGGGTGACCAAACACGACTTGATGCACCACGCGGAGTTGTAGCAGCGCGGCGTGCGACCACTTGTGTTGTGATGGGAAAGACACCCGCGCCCGTCCGGTGGCCGCACGCCGCGGGCATGAATACCGGCCGATTTCTTGACAGTCTGCGGGGGAAGGTCTACGGTAGACCCACTCTGATGGCTCACTTCTTGAGCCTCCGTCATTCGTTCGCGGTCGGTTGATGCTCACGTCGGATCATTTCCTTCCCGTTTCATTCCGCTTATTCGTTGCAGCCTGCTCGACAACCACAGTCGTTCGAACGCGAGGTCCGAACTTGCCGGAGACGGCGGGTCGTGTCCGGGCGAAGTGGCCGGAATCCCGTGTGTCGGGTGGCAAAACCCAAAATCGCCGTGTAGTGTGATTGGGTTGCGTCTGTCGAACCGATCTTCAGTCCGTCTCGGGGTGAACGGAATCGGTGAGTCACACTCCTCCCCAAGTCTGCGGAACGTTTGTCACAACACGGATTCGTGAAAAAAAGGGATGGCCACGTGCGAGACACGAACGTGATTGCGTTGCCGATTGCCCGGTGTTGGTTTTCGTTTCCGACGTGGCCGTGCCGTGCGCTCTTCGCCCTGTCGTACTGCCTGGCCACGGTCGATGATGCCTGGTCCCAGCAGAACAAGGCGAAGACCAAGCCGGTTCCGCCCCCCGCCGTCAAAGCCGCCCCCGCCGCACTGACCATCGACCCCGACACCTTGCCGGCCGACTACGTCCCGCCCAGGGAAAAGGACCCGCTGCTCAGTTTGATCAGTCCCCTCGCCCTGCCCGACGAGATGGAGAAGCTCAAGAACGACAACAACAAGTTGTTGCCGACGCTCACCCGTGGCGAATGGACTGAAAAGGACAAGACGGTGATCCGTAACGGCATCCGATACCGCCTGTCGTTGATGTGTCTGGAGAAGAATCTGCAGAAGGAGACGCTGAGCGAACTCTCCAAACTGCGCAACGATCTGCTCCGCGACTTGAACAAAGCAGGCAGTACCGCCAAGGAACTGAAGCCCGCCGCGCTGAGGCAGTTTCGCCACGACGTGATGTCGGAGTTCGTCAAGCAGGCCACGCCGCTGCTGCAGAACAACCTCTACGTCCGCGAGCAGGTCGTGATCATCATGGGCGAGTTGGAGGTGGTGCAGGAGGGAAAAAACGTGTCGGTCGAGGCGTTCACTCCGGCATTCGATCCGCTCGTGAACGTGATCATCGACCCCAAGCAGCCCGTGTCGGTGAAACTTCTGGCGGTGAACAGACTGACCCGGATCCTGAAGATCGGGACTCCCAACGTCGGTGAGCGAACCAAAATCGCCGAGGCGTTGATTGCGGAACTGGCGAAGACGGACACGCACTGGTGGTACCAGATGCGGTTGGCGGGAGCGCTGGGAGCCGTGGCCCTGGATCAACTCAAGCAGCCGATCGTGGTGAAGGCGCTCAAGGATGTTGTCAGCGATCCCAAGCGCGCCTGGTCGGTGCGGACCGAGGCCGCCATGTCGCTGGGTCGCGTGCCGTTGCCTCCGGCATCCAATCCCTCTTCGGTGGTCATCGCCATTGCCGATCTGGCTCTGCAACTCGCCAAGGCCGCGCAGCAGAAGCCGGACGATCCGAAATGGAAAACGGAGTTCTTCAAGGTCTATCTGGCCTTCCAGCCGGTCAACGCCGCCGAGAAGGATGCCACGAAGAGCAGCACCAGCAAAGCGGGGCTGAAAAACAACGCGACCGCCACCGGGTTGGCAAAGGTCCCCTATGACCTGATCGTTCCAATGGTCAGTGCCATCCTGAAAGGCGGGGCACTCACCGCCCCGATGATCTCCGCGCTGGAAGAGTGGCTGAAGGCCAACAGGCCCATCGGTGTCGCTCCCCTTGCTCCACCCGAAGTGCCCCGGGGGTCTAACGAACAGTAAGGCTGCTCAGCGAATCGTCGCGCACTTGGGAACGGGAGGTGAGTTCGTGAAATCGGCTCTTCACGAACTCAATGGAGTCGATCGCGTCGCCTGAGCAGGCGTCATCCGTCGTGAGGATTCCTCCGCCTGGCAGTTCCCTGCCACGGTCGCGTGTGAACCGCCGCCCGAGACCTCGGGCCGTTCCGACCGCCTGATCGAGTTCGGTCGCGTAAATTGCATCGTCGGGAAGGCTCCAGTAGGATTCCCCCGCCCGGACCGTCGAGAGTTCGACTCTCGCAGCTTCCATGGAGCACGGCATTCCCGTTTGAGGCCGGCTCCCGATGTCAATCCGAACGGTCTCTCCCTCGGGAGACGTTCGTGGCGGTCCGTGGCCTCCGTAGTACCGACACAAGAAAGATGGAGTGAGCATGCGCCGATTTTTTTGCAGTCTGACTGCCGCCTCCCTGATGCTGAGTCTCGGCGTCGCGACCAACTTCGCCCAGGACGCCGAGAAAAAGGACGAGAAGGCGGCGGACAAGCCCGCCGCCAAGGCCGAGGACAAGCCCGCTGAGAAGGCGGCAGACAAACCGGCCGAAAAGAAGGATGAGAAGCCCGCGGACTCGTCCTCCGGTCCCAAGACAACGCTGAAGGTCGTCCATCTCGACAACCCGTCGGGCGTCTGCATTCATCCCACCACCGGTCACGTCTTCATCACCTCGCGGCAGGGAGTCTTCCGCTGGCCGACCGAAGCGGACAAGTCGAAGAAGATCTGGCTTGAGATCGACAAGTTCCCGACCGACATTTACGGCAAGGGACCGAAGTACAACATCGGTCCCCTCGGTTGCACCCTTTGGGGCACCGATCGCTTGATCGTTGCCGATGGCAGCCGTCCCGATGGTGAAGAGCTCGTTCGCATCTACAAAATCGAGGACGCTCTTCCCGCCAAGGCGCGCACGGAAGCCGACGCCGAGTTCACACTGGGCCCGATCAAGGGAACCGGTGAAGGGGCGAACGCCAAGGGCGAAGGCAACTTCTACCAGGCCGTCGTCTGGAACGACGCCATTTATGTCACCTCCAACGGCGACGACACCAAGGGCTGGGTCGTGGTCTCCAAGATCGCCGATGGCAAGCCAGGCGAGCTGACGCCGACCATCGCCACGAAGGAAGCCACCCAGGTCGACGCTCCCGTCGCCATCGCCGTCAGCCCGGACAAGTCACAACTCGTCATCGGACAGATGGGTGAAGTCAACGTCCCCGGCGATGCCCTGCTGACGACGTACGACAAGGACGGAAAGCTCTTGAAGAGTTACAAGACCGGCCTGAATGACATCACGGGCCTCGCCTACAGTCCGAGCGGCAAGCTCTACGCCACCGATTTCGCGTGGGCCGAAGAGATCAAGACTCAGGGTGGTCTGTTTGAACTCACCATCGAGGGCGAAGAGGTCAAAACGAAAAAGATCATCGGCCTCGATCGTCCGACGGCCCTCGCCTTCGACAAGGACGGTGCGCTGTACATCACCGTGTTTGGAACCGGCAAGGACACCGGCGACAAGCCGACGGGCGGCCTGCTCCGTCTCGAGCCGGGTCTCTGACCCGCGGGGCAGGTTTGCCAACCTGCCCGCTTCCTTCGATTCATCGACCAGTGAATCGACCGGAAATCTGAAAACCTTGCGACCCGACTGCCCCGGCAGTCGGGTCGCTTTGCTTGGTCATTCCCGGGCCGCGACGTCCTCATCCCCCTTCGCACTGCCATTGACGTTTATTGCCGATTCACACATAGTTCCGCCCCGCGACAGCCTCCCCGTTTAACTGCTTTGACAGACAGAAACCGCGACCGATGTCCGAGACCCCCGATCGTTTGGAAGCCGCCCGACTGGAGAAGCTCGCGAAGATCGAGGCGCTCGGTCTCGACCCGTGGGGCCAGCGGTTTGATGGACACATCGCCATCGAGCAGGCTCGCGAACTCTGCCCGACCGAATCGGGAGTCGACGGCCAAACCGTGCGCGTCGCCGGACGCATCCTGCGCTGGAACGATAAGGGGAAGCTGCACTTCATTCACATTCAGGACTACACGGGCCGCATTCAGTTGATGCTGTCCAAGAAGGACGCCAGCGAAGCGATGTGGTCGCTGCTGGAGTGCCTCGATCTGGGAGACCTGATCGGCGTCGATGGCCAGACGCGCGTCTCGAACACCGGTGAGAAGACGATCCTCGTGACGGGCCTCACGATTCTGTGCAAGTCGCTCGCGCAGCCACCCGAGAAGTTCCACGGCCTCCAAGACAAAGAGCTTCTGCTTCGCCAGCGCTACATCGACCTGATCTACACCGAGGGCGTGCTCGACCGGATGTTCAAGCGACTGCGGATCATCGACTCGATCCGGCAGACGCTGCGTGGCGAGAAATTTTTCGAGGTCGAGACGCCGGTCCTGCACGCGATCGCCGGTGGCGCGGCGGCCCGTCCGTTCACGACGCATCACAACGCGCTCGACATCCCGCTCTTCCTGCGGATCGCGCTCGAACTGCATCTCAAGCGGCTGATGGTCGGCGGAGTCGAGCGGGTCTACGAGATGGGGCGCGTCTTCCGGAACGAGGGGGTCGATGGGACCCACAACCCCGAGTTCACGATGATCGAACTGTATCAGGCCTACGCCAACTACGAAGTGATGATGGACCTCGCCGAGAAGATCATCTCCAGCGCCGCCATCGCCGCGAACGGATCGGCCGTGCTGCCGTGGGGCGAGAAGACCGTCAACTTCACGCCGCCATTCCAGCGGGCCAAGTACGGCGATCTCTTCCGCGAACACGCCGGCTGCGACATGCAGGACGCTGACGGAGTGATCGCCGTCGCGAAGAGGCTTCACATCGAAACGGCCAACCGTCACCCCGATGTCATTGTCAACGATGTCTTCGAGGCGACGGTCGAAGACAAGCTGGCCGGTCCCGTTTTCGTCTACGACTACCCGTCGTCCATGTGTCCGCTGACAAAACGCAAACAAAACGACCCCGCCATCGCCGAGCGGTTCGAGTTGTTCGTCGATGGCATGGAGCTGGCCAACGCCTACACCGAACTGAACGATCCTCGCCTGCAGGAGGAACTGTTCCGCACGCAGCTTCAGGGGCTGGCCGAAGAGGACTCGATGGCCAAGATGGACCACGATTTCGTGCGGGCCTTGAAGGTCGGAATGCCCGCGGCGGGCGGGATGGGGATTGGCATCGACCGCCTCGTCATGCTGCTGACGAACACGACGAGCATCCGCGACGTGATCTTCTTCCCGCTGTTGAAACCGGAGCATTCGACGTAGCAACGTAGACGTGGGGTGGGCATTGCCCACCAATCAGAATTGACGGAACGAACCGGTAGGCATAGCCCACCCTACAGAAATCAGAGGAGGCATCGTGACACTTATCACCCAATTCGATTATGAGGCTTCCGGCACAACGGACTCCGGTGAACCAGTTTCGCGATCTCGCCAAATGCAGATGCATCAGGAAATCAATCCTGATGACTACCTTGACGATGGAATGCTCTATTCAGAGGCACTCCAAACTGCAATGACCGATTTCTGGTCATTCGGGGTCGAAAAGGCCGGTCATCACGGACTATCTGATATCACGGTTTCAATTCGCAATCTAACCGATCTGAGCAACCACGACGGTGAATGATCGACTGCGTGGTAATCGTTCGCGAACCACCCAACTGGTGGGATAGTCGGTTGCAGCTTTGAAAAATGAAGGTAGCTGGCGGCCACCTGATTAACGCGGTTATTTGAAGGACGTGCTGCCATGACTGCTGATCGATCGGAACTGTTCGCGACACTTGCCGAGTTATCTCGAAAATATCCTCACTGGCGGTTCGGCCAGTTGGTCGCCAACGCCGCGGGCTGGGCTGATGCCGATCCGTGGGATGTTGAGGACGAGCAATTGCTGGCGGCGACGGCAGCGCACTTGGAGGTAGAAACTACTCGGAATGGCGAGAGTTCTATCCCGCAACACGACGAACCCGGAGTTGAGGCGGCGGCCGCTTTCCACTAGACATTGTTTTCACTGAAGAAAAGTTCGCTCAACCAAACACGTCCCCACGGATGATCACAGCCAAAGGATTGGCCCATGTACAAGTTGCTTCTCTGCCAGCGTTATCTGCGGACGCGCTACATCGCGCTCGCCAGCATCATCAGTGTCACGCTGGGAGTGGCCACGATGATCGTGGTCAACTCGGTGATGGCCGGGTTCAGCAGCGAGATGCGCGAGCGGATCAAGGGCGTGCTGGCCGACATCGTCATCGAGACGCGGAGCACCGACGGCGAACCGGACGCGGAGGCTCACAAGGCGCTCGTCCGCCGCTTGATCGGGAAGTACGTGGACGGTGTGACGGCCACCGTCGAGATGTACGGGATGCTGAGTTTTGAATACGGCGGCCAGTACATTCATCACCCGGTGACGCTGATCGGCATCGACCCGGAAAGCAAATCGGAAGTCGGACCGCTGGTCGATTACCTGCAGAGCTATCACCCGCAGCGCGACGGGAAGGAAGTCACACCGGCCGAACGGAGCCTCGACCAGAAGCCCGGCTGGGAACTGACCCCCGCCGCGATGGAATATCGTCAGCGCATCGCGGAGTTGACCCGGCAGCGGGCTCAGTTCTTGCAGGAACTCAAGCAGCAGAAGCACCGCGACGCGGTGCCGGTCGAATCGAACGAGGAGGAGCCACCGCCTGCCGCCGCCACCAACCCGTTCGACGATCCGTTCGCCACCCCCGAGGCCATCACCTCGTTCGCGCAGCCGCAGGATGGTCGAGTTTACATCGGTGTGGGACTCATCAGCTTCCCTCACAGGGACGAAAAAACGGGCGAGGTGCGAACCATCTCGATGGTCCGGCCCGGACACGACGTGAAACTCACGACCGCCACGGCCGGAACCCCCGAGGGGGCGTACTTCAACGCCACCGTCGTCGATGTCTTCCAGAGCGGGATGAGCGAGTACGACTCCAACTTCGTCTTCTGCAACCTCGAACATTTGCAGAAGGTCCGCAAGATGATCCGCATCAACGAGGATGGAACCGAATCGCGCGCGATCACTTCCCTGCAAATCCGGCTCAAGGATTTTCGCGACGCCGACAAGGTGGTCGAACTGCTGCGGAACGAGTTCCCGCCGGATCGCTACACCGTCCGGACGTGGGAGCAGAAACAAGGTCCGTTGCTGGCGGCGGTCGATGTCGAATCGTCGATTCTGAACATCCTGCTGTTCCTGATCATTGCCGTGGCCGGGTTCGGCATCCTGGCGATCTTCTACATGATCGTGGTCGAGAAGACGCGCGACATCGGCATCCTGAAGGCGCTCGGCGCGAGCTCCTCCGGCGTGATGTCGATCTTCCTCAGCTATGGCCTGTCGCTGGGCATGGTCGGCAGCGGCATCGGCGTCGTCGCCGGACTGCTCTTCGTCCGCTACATCAATCAGGTGGAAATGGTCATCACGTTCATCACCGGTCGCAAAGTGTTCGATGAAAAGATCTATTACTTCAAAGAGATTCCGACGCATGTGGACCCGTTCACGGTCTGCTGGGTGGCCCTCGGAGCCATGACGATCGCGGTCGTGGCGAGCATCCTCCCCGCGCGCCGCGCCGCACGACTGCAACCGGTTCAGGCATTGAGGCACGAATGAGTCGAACAAGAAACCTCAAGGTTCAATCATCAAACACCAAACGAATTCCAAATCTCAAAGGAGGAAAAAAGACGGAAACGAAACGGTTCGCGGCCAAGTTTGTTCGCTCTCCGCATGCCGGGCTCCTGCTTTCGTTTGTCGTTTGACATTTCCGCATTTGAGATTCGTTTGGTGTTTGGAACTTCGGATTTGAGATTTCGCACGGATGAGATTTCGTACAGTCAGGAACGGATACCATGCCCACCCCCAGTACCACCTTTCTTTCTCCATCGCCGGCTTCGTCACGGGAGACGCTCGCCATGCCCGAACCGCAGATTTCGGCCGTGGCCGTCGAGAAGGCCTACCGCAAGGGAGACCACCAGATTCCCGTGCTGCATGGCGTGGACATCGCCGTGCGCAAGGGCGAGTTTCTCTCGATCGTCGGTCAGTCGGGGTCGGGCAAGAGCACGCTGCTGCATCTGATCGGACTGCTCGACTCGCCCGACGTGGGCGAAGTGCAACTGGATGGCCAGCGGATCGACGACCTGCCGGTGCGGACGCGCGATGAGTTGCGGAACCGCGTCTTCGGTTTCGTCTTTCAGTTCTATCATCTGCTCCCCGAACTGAGCCTGATGGAGAACGTGCTCTGTCCGCTGATGATCCGGCACTCGATCTGGGGTTACTGGCAGCGGCGGCGCGAGTACCAGGATCGGGCCCGCGAAATGATCGACCGCGTGGGACTGGGGCATCGGCTGACTCACAAGCCTTCGGAATTGTCGGGCGGAGAGATGCAGCGGGCGGCCATCGCCAGGTCGCTCGTCACGCGACCCGAAATCCTGCTGGCGGACGAACCGACCGGGAATCTCGACGCGCGCACCGGCCGGGGCATCATCGATCTGATCGCCAAGTTGAACGAGCAGGAACGGCTCACTATCATCATGGTCACTCACGATCAGGCCATCGCGGCGGAAGCTCATCGAACGGTGAAGTTGTCTGAGGGCCGGATCGAAGCGCTGACCGACGCCGCGTGACGGTCCGTAGCACATGCTGCCAGCTTGTGCGAATTTCTCCGGCACCGACCAGACAGAAGACAAAAACGCACAAGCTGGCAGCATGTGCCACGACCAGAAGCCCGGCCCACCGCCGGGCTTCTTCATCACGAGAGACCCTGCGATGGCGCTCAAGATTTTCCTCGGTGGCAAGCTGGTCGACGAGGCCGATGCCAGGATCAGCGTGTTCGATCACGGGCTGCTTTACGGCGACGGCGTGTTCGAGGGGATCCGCGTTTACGGCGGCCGGGTCTTCCTGCACCAACAGCACATCGACCGGCTGTTCGAGAGTGCCAAGGCCATCCGGCTGACGATCCCGATGTCTCCCGGCGAAGTCATCGCGGCGGTCGAGCAAACGGTGAAGGCCAACAACATCAGCGACGGCTACGTGCGGCTGGTCGTCACGCGCGGAGCGGGCAGTCTCGGTCTCGACATTCGCAAGACGAGCAACCCACAGGTGATCGTCATCGCCGACACGATCACGCTCTATCCACCCGAGACCTACACCAAGGGAATGAACCTCGTCACGGCGAGCACGATCCGCAACCATCCGGGCGCGCTCAACTCGCGCATCAAGTCGCTGAACTACCTCAACAACATCCTGGCCCGCATCGAGGGAACCGACGCCGGCATGGTTGAAGCGCTGATGCTCAACCACAAGGGGGAGGTCGCCGAATGCACGGGCGACAACATTTTCATCGTCAAGCACCGAGTCGTGCGAACCCCCGGACCGGATGCCGGCATCCTGGAAGGGATCACGCGCAACGCCGTCATCGGACTGGCGAAGCAGGCGGGCTATCGCGTCGAGGAATGTTCGCTCACGCGGCACGACCTGTATGTCGCCGACGAGATGTTCCTGACCGGAACGGCCGCCGAAGTCGTGGCGGTGGTGAGTTTGGACGGTCGCAAGATTGGAACGGGCGAGCCCGGGCCGATCACGCGCGACCTGTTGGCCCGCTTCCAGGAACTGACCCGTTCGGGAGCATGAGTGGTCCGCTCCTCGAGCCTTCATTCAGAACGGGGCGGTCCGGCAACTGTGGAATCACTGATCTCGGCCGACTTCGGTTCGGGTTCGGCCGGTTTCGCTCCCACAGCCTGATCTGACATGTTTTGGACTTGCCCCATGCCAAACAGCCACAGCAGAAAGAACAACACCACGGCGACTCCGCCGGCCAGATAGCCCAGACTGCGGTCGATGCCGAACTTCCTGGCATACACAGTTTCGTTGGGGTCGGTCGTATTGTTGAGCAGCATGATCACTCTCTTTTGTGAGTCCGTCCGGCCCGCTCTCATCCAATGGGGCATGGGGCACCGACAAGCTCAGTGGAACTGCATTGATCTCTGGGTCGCTGAATTCGCAAGAATTCAGTCAGTTCCGTGAAATCTGAACTCTTGCGAGTTCAGCGACTGCCGACTTTCCTCTGCGGGTTTACTTAGCACGCATCCGAGTTGGTGGTGCGCCAAACCAGATTGACATTCCGTCGGGTGGCAATTTTCAGACCGCTTCGTCCCGGCTATGCCAGTTCGTTCGTAACTTGCACGAATCCCAATTGTTCACACAAAGCGGTGAACCGGGCTTGCGTGTCCTGAAACCACCCCAGTGTTGATTTCACGAAACAGTCCCGTTGACGTTCGGCAACATTTGGCCCAGACTCGCGTCCAGTCTCCGCGATCCGAAACGAGGCGGGGCGTGTTGAATGAACGGGACTCGACGTCTCGACGGGTGGTCGCCGGGCCACTCGAGTCCCCTGCCGATGGAAGTCCCCACTCAGAACGGGGCATCAGTTGAACGAGGTGAATTCATGTTCGCTGGCTCATCGCACATCTTCAGAGTCCACACTCAACTCGTCTGTCTGGCGGCGCTGTGCACGGCGTGGTTGGCATTCTGTGCCGAGCCCGACGCGAAACCCGAATCCAAGTCCGCGACCATCGACGCGCTGCGCGACTACAACGGTTTGATCGGTGGCTGGCGCGGCGTCGGCCAACCGAAGCGGGGGTCGCAGCAAGGCGCCTGGCAGGAGAAGGCCGCCGCCGTTTGGGAACTGAAGGCGAAGAGTTCCGGCATCCGTTGGAACATCGACACCGGCAAACATTGGAAATCGGCGCTGCTGGGGTACGACGAAAAAAACAAGCTGTTCACCCTGAAGGCCACGCTCCCCGACGATTCGACTCGCGAGTATCAGGGCAAACTCGACGATAAGCGGCTCGTGCTGGAATCGGCGGCCGACGAGCAGACGAAGGAAATTCATCGGCTCACGCTGACGGTGCTCAATGAGAACCGCCTGACGCTGCTGTTCGAAAAACGGCCCGAGCAGCAGTCGTTCTACACGCGCGTCGCCGAAGTCGGTTATCAACGCGAGGGGACGCGGCTCGCCGCATCAGGCAGCAGCGGCCCGGTGTGCGTCGTGACGGGAGGTCTGGGAACCATCCCGGTCACGCACAAGGGCAAGACCTACTACGTCTGCTGCACTGGCTGCCGCGACGCCTTCAACGACGACCCCGAAGGAATCCTGGCCGAGTACGAAAAGACCAGGGCCAAACCTGCGAAGTAGGTGCTCGTCGCTGCCAGTCCGACCGCTTCGAGTGGCACCGTTCACCCTCCGGCACAATGGCAAGTTCCGACCCGGACTCGCGCGGTGAAACGCCTGCGAAGCGGTCTTTGCCGCGACGGGGGCATCTGCTAAAACCCGCCCCCCCGCCCCCCTCCCGAACCTTTTCGAGATCAATCTTGTCCCGAACGGAGTCCTCCGCGTCGGGGTTGTTGTAGGCGCGGCGGGTCGATGGTTGTCATCACACCGAACCGGAAAATTTGCCAAGCGAAGCTCCCGACCTGCATCGGCAGGCCGATCTCAAACTGCCCAACATGGAACGAACAACAGAGTGGTCTCTGACCGGCGCAAAGCGGGCGATCGTTGTCGCCGGCTGTCTCGCGTCGGTTTACACGCAACTGACGACGTCTCCCGCGACCATTGCCTATGCGCGGTCCATCGGAGCCAACGAACTTCACATTGGGATCCTCGGCGCCTTGCCGACGCTGATGTTGTTTATGCAGTTCGTGTCGGGAATCGTCGTCAACCATCTGACTCACCGCCGCAGGTTGTGGTTCTGGGCGGCGCTGACTCATCGGCTGCTGTTGCTCCCGACGGCACTCGGCCCCTGGCTGATGCCCGGCTTGTCGGCCGATGCCTGGATCTGGACGCTGATCGCGACCACGGCCGTCAATCAGGCGCTGCTGCATTTCAGTTCGCCGTTGTGGTTGAGTTGGATGGGAGACTATCTGCCGCATGACGGGTTGAGCCGCTATTGGGGCAGCCGTCAGTTTTGGATGCAGATCACGTCGGCCGCGTCGTTGTGCGCGGCGGCCTTTCTGCTGTTGAAGAGCGGGCTGAGCATCGAAGTCGGTTACGCGGTGCTGGTCTGCGCCGGGACGTTGTGCGGCGTGGCCGATCTGCTGCTGTTCCGCAGGGTGTACGAGCCGCCCGTGGCGCGAGTCCCGTCGCCGCGATTGCGTCAGGTGCTCGCGGCTCCGTTTCGCAACCGGGAGTTTCGCCGCTACATCCGTTTCATGTGCTACTGGCATTTCGCGGCGATGGCCGGAGCGCCGTTCATCAGCCTGTATCTGCTGACCAACGTCGGAATGGACCTGTTCCACGTGCTGTTGTTGTGGACGATCTCGTGGATCGGGGGGGCAATGTTCTCGCGTGCGCTCGGCCGCTGGGCGGATACGTATGGAACGCGGCCGGTGCTGGTGCTGTGCGTCGCGCTGAAATCGAGCCTGATGCTGGCGCTGTTGCTCGTGCCGTCGAATCCTCACGCCGCGTTCTGGTTTCTGACGCCGTTCTTCATGCTCGACGCCGTGCAGAACGCCGGCATCCTGATCGCCAACAACGGCTTCGTGATCAAGCATTCGCCGTCGGAAAACCGCACGATGTACATCGCCGCCACGCAGGCGCTGGCCGGGATCGTGGGGGGCCTCACGTCGATCGGAGCGGGTTGGCTGATGATGCGGCTCTCTCATACCACGCTCTCCGTCGGCGGCTGGACGATCGGCAACTTTCAGATGATGTTCCTGTCGAGCATCCTGCTGAGGTGGTTCGCGCTGGTGTTGATTCGCTCGGTGAGGGAATCCAACTCGCGCGGCACGCTGACGCTGATTGTCGAGGTGGTGGAATCGCTCTCGTGGCGCGAGCTGTTCGTCGTCCAAGTCGGATTGCCCACAGGACGTGCCTCGCTGGACGAAGCGGCTGTCGCATCGAGTCATTCCGTCGCGATTCCCGCCTTGAACGGCCAGGTGATCCCGGCACCGAAGCACCTGCGCGCCGGACGTTCTCGCGAAGCCGTGGCCGAACTCCCCTGAGACGACGTGGCGCGTGATTGGGATCGCGTCGTATGGGAAGAGCCGGTCGCGTTAGAACGGGCACATCTCGACGCGGTTGCGGTGGCGGTGTTCCACGGGATACAACGGCCCCACGGGCGTTGTCGTCATCTCTCAGCTTCCCTCCGGCATCCTTCATCCCATGTTCGACCGCATCAAATCGTGGTTTGGATTTGGATCGCTCAGCGATGAGCAGTTCGAGCGGCAGCGCGAGGAGTTGCTGAAGAAGACGCCCGTTCCCGTCATCTGGTTGTTCGGCAAGACCGGCAGCGGGAAGTCGTCGATTGTCAGATTCCTCACCGGAGCATCGGCCGCGGAAATCGGCAACGGCTTCCGGCCTCAGACCAGAACGTCGTCGGAGTACGACTTCCCGACGAGAGACCAGCCGATCGTAAAGTTCCTCGACACGCGCGGGCTGGGTGAAGCGGGTTACGATCCGGCGGAAGACCTCGCGGCGTTCGATGCCCAGACGCACGTGATCGTGGTGGTCGCGCGAGTGATGGATCATGCGCTGGCCGAAGTCTTGGAACCCCTCAAGAAGATTCGAGCGGCCCGGCCGACACGGCCGGTCGTGCTGGCGCTGACGTGCCTCCATGAAGCTTATCCATTCGAGCAGCATCCCGATCCGGACCCGTTCGGCGCGGGGCGCGAGGCTGACGGTGGGGAGGGTGGAACTGGAACTGCGAAACCGACGGTCGTCAGTCCCTGGCCTTCAACCCTCGTCTCTCAGCCCAATTTGCAACGCTGTCTGCTCGAGCAGGAAGCCCGCTTTGCGGGTCTCGCCGACCGGATCGTGCCCATCGACCTGACCAGGCCCGAAGAAGGGTTTGCCCAGCCAGAGTTCGGCGGTCGGCGGCTCGAAGAGGTGCTCATCGAGTTGTTGCCGGCCGCGTGTCGACAGGCGCTGTTGAATCTGGAGGTCGTGAAGAAGTCGCTGGCCGATCTCACCGCGCGGCAAGCGCTGCCGACGATCATCACGTACAGCAGCCTGGCGGCCACGGCGGCGGCGACCCCGCTGCCGTGGATCGACATCCCCGCCGTGATGGCGGTGCAAACGAGGCTGATCTACGTGCTGGCCGATCTGTACGACCAGAAGATGAACGTCGAACTGCTGACAAAGATGGCGGGGGCGGCGGCCGGTCAGTTGGCGCTGCGGTTCGCGGTGAAGGCTCCATTGAAACTGATCCCGTTCGTCGGCCAGACGGCCAACGCGGCGATGGCGTTTGCCTACACGTTCTCGCTCGGCAAGGCCTGCTGCTGGTACTTCGGCGAGGTCCGCAACGGCCACGTTCCGTCCCCGGAGGACCTCAACAAAGTCTGGGGTGAGCAACTCGAACAGGCCGTCTCCGTCTGGCGCAGCCGGCGCGATTCGACGTGAACGTCGGTCTTGTTCGCGCCGGTTGGCCGCAGTAGTCTGATGCCCAATCCCTTGGAAAGGAGCCCGCGATGGAAACCGAATTTCCGGATGTGTTTGAATTGAATGCGACGCAAAAGATCGAGCTGATTGATGCAATCTGGGATAGCATCGACTTCAGCCAGCAGCCTGTTCCCATCTCTGATGAGATCAAGGCCATGCTCGACAAGTCCATCGCTGATTTTGAATTCGCTCCTCAGTCGGGCCGTCCGTGGCGTGAGGTGATTGAAAAGTTGGAACGGCGTTATGAGTAGGGACTTGGTCCTGCTTCCTGACGCGGAAGAGGACATTCGCCGCGCTGTCGATTGGTACGACAGGCAAGAATGGGGGCTCGGCGAAAAGTTCAATGCCGCGATTGGCCGTTGTCTTGAATCAGTCGAGTCGTTTCCCGACTCGTATCCGCTCGTATTGAAGAATGTCCGACAAGCGATGGTGAAACCGTTTCCGTACGGTGTTTACTTTCGAGAGTCCAACGGAGTGTTGTACGTCCATCGGGTCATTCATCACTCCCGCCACCCGCGAATTTGGACTCGTAGCTTCGATTGAAGATCGTCGCTTCCTTCGAAAGCAGCACATGTCACGGTTTCAACTCATTCTGATCGCCGTGTTGATTCTGCTTCCCATCGCGCTGTTTGCGGGTGTGGGGGGGTGGACGATCTGGCAGTCGGGGCATTTGCTGTGGTTGTCGTGGACGATGCCGGTCTGTTGGGGGCTGGCGTGGCTGATGTTGCGGAGGGCTCGGCGGGTTGAGGTGCCTTTGCCCGGGTTCGGCTCGCGCGTCCATTGGACTCCCCGCGACAAAGCCGCCGCCGAGATCGTGGCGGCCGAACAGAAACGGATCGGGGACGAAGCGACCGCCGAACAACTGATCGATCACACGTTCTTTCGCGAGCGGACGCTGGACCTCGCCACGAAGGTGGCCCGCCACTACTACCCCAAGGCGGCGCAGCCGCTCGATGCGCTGTCGGTCGTCGAAGTTCTGGCCGTGGTGAAACTGGTGGCCGAGGACATGGAAGAGTGGTTCGACGACAACGTCCCCGGCAGTCATTTGATCTCGATCGGTCAGTGGCGAATGCTGGCGAAGGTACCCGGCTGGTGGACGGTGGCGACCAACGTGGGGTGGATCGCGTCGGTGGTGATGAACCCGTTCGCGGGACTCGCGCGGTATGCAGCCAGCAAGGTGTTTGTCGATCCGGTGACGAAGCAGGTTCAGGACAATGTGTTCGGCGCATTCTTCATGCTCTATCTGCGTCAGGTCGGGTTCTACCTGATCGAACTGAACAGCGGTCGTCTGCGCGGCGGGTCGATGCGGTATCGCGAGGCGATGGCGAAGATGAAGGGGGGGCCGCGTGAGGTTCCCTCTGTGGAGAGCGCGGGCCGCAGTGAGACGGCTTCCTCGCCGGAACCCGTCACCGTGACGATTGCCATTGTCGGACAGGTGAAGGCCGGCAAGTCGAGTCTCGCCAATTGTCTGCTCGGTGAGCAGCGAGCGGCGGTGGATGTGTTGCCGCTCACGCACAATGTGGCCCGGTACGAGTTGCGGTTGGAGGAATCGAACGACCGGCTGGTGTTGCTCGATACGCCCGGCTACAGCGATGCGGGGGCGACTCGCGAGGAACTGGCGGCGACGCGCGAGGCGGTGCGGCAGGCCGATTTGATCCTGCTCGTGATGGCCGCGACCTCCCCCGCGAAACAGGCCGACGCCATGTTGCTGGCCGAGATCCAGGGCTGGTTCCGCGAGCAGCACCGACTGAAGCCGCCGTCCGTGGTGGGAGTGGTCTCCAAAATCGACGGGCTCAGCCCGCTGATGGAATGGTCGCCGCCGTACGACTGGGAGCAGCCCTCGCGACCGAAAGAGCGGGCGATTCGTGAAGC
This sequence comes from Schlesneria sp., assembly GCA_031412755.1. Classification (GTDB taxonomy): domain Bacteria; phylum Planctomycetota; class Planctomycetia; order Planctomycetales; family Planctomycetaceae; genus Schlesneria. Next base: position 23,608 of record JANODP010000310.1, read on the forward strand.
CGTCGAATACGCCCGGCAGGCCGTGGGCGAAGGACTGGCATCCATCGTCCCCGTCTGCACGGATCGCGAACGGGGGCGAGTCTTCGGAATTGACGAATGGCTGCTGCCGACGATCTCGCTCCAGTTGGATGAGGCCCGCGCCTGTTCGCTGGTCCGTTCGCTGCACCACGACCACGACCGACTGAAGGCGTGGCAGGTCTTCTCGCAACTCGTCGCCTCCGGCCGGCGAATCAAGGAGGCCGTCGCGGCCTTGCGCGATCCCCGCCTCACCAGGGAATGAGCCGTGGCGACCGAGCCCGGATCGTCAGCGACCGCGCGGTGGCCGGGACCGCTGGCGTTCGGTCGAAATGCTCGAATCTCGGTGCATGGCAAGGCTCTGTGTCGATCGCCGATCGCAACCGCGACCGCCGACATCCGTCTTGACGCACCGAAACCCTTCTCCTACAACCCGCCGCCGATTGCCGGACCATTGTGGTTCGTGGCCGTTGTTGTCACCACGAACCGCCGTTGTCCGTGCGAACCCGTCACCGAGGCCCGGACTCTGATCGCGAATCATCTCAACTCGATCGACGACCCCCCGATGGCACATCACCGCATCGTCTCTCCATTCCTCTCCTCGTCGCGAACCGTTTCGCCATCCCGCGAGCGGTCCGCTGTCGGCGTTTCCACAGCATCGCTCACCGGGTGTCTGCTGCTGCTGACGCTCGTTGTCGGGTGCCAGACGACGGGAGGAGACAAATACACGTTTCGCAACATGCCGCCCGAACTGCTGGCCGTACGACGCGAGAATGTCCAGACGCTCGATTTGACCCGCCTGGCGCGAGCCTCCGCCAACAGTGACGTGATCGATCGCGGTGATGTCATCGAAGTGGCCATCTCGGCCGGTCTGGACGAGAAAGACACCGTGCGCCTCCCGGTGCGAGTCAACGACGCCGGGATTGCCCACCTGCCGGAGATCGGTCCGGTCACCTTGGCGGGCTTGGAGACGGAAGCGGCCGAGGCGGTGATCGTCGCCGCGTGTGTCGATCGTCAGTTGTATCGCAGACCGAACGTCACGGTGACCATGAAGCGACAGCGCGTCAACCGCGTAACCGTGATGGGGGCCGTGAAGAATCCGGACGTGTACGAGTTGCCGCGGGGGCGCAGTGACCTGCTGGCGGCCATCGTCGCGGCGGGCGGGTTGGAAAAAGACGCTGGCACCATCGTCGAGATCCGCAACCCGGAACGGCCCACGGGATCGCGGCCGGAGCCGATCGCCGCGGGTGAACTTCCCGGAGTGGACACGATCGGGCTGAAAAGTGGTTCCACAGATTTTGCCGCGACCGATGCGCTCGCCACCGGAACGGGCACGAGCGGACAGATGCAGACGATTCGAGTGGACCTCGTCTCCGCCACCAAGACGGGGACGGGCGGATACCTGGTTTCCGACGGTGGCGTGGTGCGGATCGAAAAACGCGATCCCGAGCCGCTGCACGTGATGGGGCTGGTTCGCAAGCCGGATCGCTACGACTTCCCGATCGCCGAGGATGTGCGTGTCACGGATGCCATCGCGATGGCGGGTGGAACCAGCCAAACCGTGTGCAACAAGGTTTTTGTGATTCGACGCAAGGCCAATGGCACGGATACGGTCGTGATTGAAATCAGCCTGCGTGAGGCCAAGCGCAATTCCAGTGCGAATCTGCGTCTGGCGCCCGGCGACGTGGTGAGTGTCGAACAAACTCCGGCGACCGTCATGATGGAAGCTCTCAATATCGTCCGGTTTGGAATCAGCGGTGCGCTGCCCATTCCCGGGTTCTGATCGATCAACCACGGACCGGTGACACCGAACGCTGCAACGACGATCATCGGCATTCAGTCTGCCTGCTGCGGAACAACCATGAGTTCGGACAACCCCTCTTCGACGCCGGCCTCCGCGCATGCGAACGGCCCCCTCGTCGAAGTGGCTCGATTCCTGCAGATCGTGCGGCATCGCATCAGCCTGCTGATCGTCTGTGTCGTGGCGGGCGGCGCGCTGGGGACCGCGTGGTTCACCACCTCCACAGCCAAGTACGAATCGAGCGCCGAAGTCCTGGTGCTCAAGACCGAAAGCAACGTCCTCGACAGCAAGAGCACCAGCGAGCAACGCACCATTCTCGACGTGATGCCCACGTACCAGAAAATCCTGTCGAGCGACGCCGTGCTGGAAGGGGCCATCAAGAAGCTGCCGGTTCAGCACCGCCTCGACCTGAAGGGGATTCCCAAGTCGAAGTGGCCCGAAGTCCTGCGCAAGGCGATGACGGTCACCTCCACGCGCCTGACCAACGTTCTGAACGTCAAGTACGTGTCGAAGAACCCGGAGACGGCCGCGTTTGTGGTCGGAGCGATCGTCGATTCGTATCTCGAATTCATGAAGCAGACGCACCGCAGCAGTTCCAAGGAAACGCTCGTGCTGCTGACCCAGGAAAAGGGGGAGCTCGAGCAGAAACTGTTCGACAAGGAAAACGAACTGTTGTCGCTGAAGCAAACCTCCGGCGTGCTGCTGCTGGGCAACGACAAGAACACCAACGTGATCATCGAGCGGACCGTCAAGCTGAACGAGGCGCTCGTCGAGGCCCAGAAGCGGACACTGGAAGCCCGTGCATTCAAGAGTTCGCTGGAACAGGCCCTGCACGATGGCAGCGACGTGGCCCAGTTCGTGCAGCAGGCGGCGGGAAACGTTTCCAACGATCTGCTGCTCAAAATGATGGGCATCAGTTCGGGAGACAACTACACACTGGCCCGGTTCGAGGAACAACTGGTCACGGATCGGGCCGAGTTGACGAAGCGTCAACAGACGTACGGTCCGAATCATCCGCTGGTTCGCCAGTTGCAGGATCGAATCCAGGCGACCGACCGTTGGCTGACCGACCGGCCGAGGGTGACGGCCGCCTCGATGCAGGAACTTCGAGAACGCGAATTGGGGCCGCGGCTGTGGCAGATGGCGCACCAGCGGTTGTTTCAGGCGGAAGCTCACGAAGCCGCCCTGCGCGCCGATTTCGAGCGGGAGAAATCGCTGGCCATGGCCATGAACGACGACATGGCCCGGATGGAGATTGTCGATCTGGACCTGCGTCGCATGCGCAACTTCTACGATCTGCTGCTCGATCAAATGAAGAAGATCGACATGGGGTCCGACGCGGGACTGAAAATCAAAGTTCTCAGCGATCCGCGTGTCCCGCTCGGCAGGATCTCGCCGCGAATCTCCACGACGGTGCTGTTGTGCCTGTTTCTTGGCATGGTCACCGGGTTGGGATTGATCTACGTGCTGGACACCTTCGACGACCGCTTCCGTTCGCCGGACGAACTGCAATGGCAACTCGGGCTGCCGCTGCTGGCCATGATTCGCCGCATGGAGCCGCTGTCCGGCACCGGCATCGACGGCGTGGTGACTTACCTGCAACCCGACAGCATCGAATCGGAAGCCTTCCGCACGCTGAGAAGTTCGATCACCTTCCTCGCGGAAGACACGACGCGGCTGGTGGTTACCAGCACCGAGCCGGGTGACGGCAAGACCACGACGCTCGCCAACCTCGCCGTGGCGTTCGCCCAGGCCGGCAAGAAGACACTGTTGATCGATGCCGACTTGCGTCGCCCGGGCATGACCCAGTTGCTCGATTTGAAAGGCCCGCGCGGGTTGTCTCAGGTGCTGCGCGACAACACGCCGCTGGCCGATTGCTGTTTGGAAAACGTGTTTCATCTGGGCGTCGAGGGCCTGGACTTCATGCCGTCGGGTCCCCGACCCGCCAATCCGTCCGAGCTGTTGTCCAGCGAGCGGTTCAACGACCTGATCGCCTGGGCCGAACAGATCTACGACCAGATTCTGATCGATGCTCCCCCCGTGCTGGCCGTCACCGATCCGGCCATCATTGGCCGCATGGTCGATGGCGCGGTCGTCGTGGTCCGTCCCGACAAGAACCGCCGCAAGATGGTCACGCGCGCGATCGACTCGTTCCGCGCGACGGGTGTCAAAGTCGTGGGGATCGTCGCCAACCACCTGGCCACCGGTCCAAGTTCCGAATACGGCTATGGCTACGGCTATGGTTACGGCTACGGCTATGGCTATGGCCACGAGACGCCGCCGGAAACGGAAGTCGATGACGCGACAGACAACCGCCGCGCGGCATGAAATGGTGCGGCGGCTCATGCTCGACGAAACCTCCCGCGACCCGGCGGGCTCACCGCCGGGTCGCGTTGTTTTTTGAGGCGAGCCTGTCGGGAACAGACTCTGCGGTGCTGGCTTGGTCGCGCTCCCAAGCCGACGCTATCATCGGGCCTCGATCGCCGGTAGTGGGTCAGTTTGAGTGGCACGCCCTGAGTCTGCGAAGGGCGTGGAACCAAGCTCCCCATAACACCACGCCCT
>JANODP010000311.1:0-2326 GCA_031412755.1 Schlesneria sp.
GAACGCGAATACCACGACAAAGTCCTCAAATCCCTGAACCGAAGGGCCCTGAAACTCGGCTACCAGCTCGTCCCCACTCCTCCCACGCCAATCTGATGTTCCTCAGGAGCCTTCATCGCTCCGCGTGAAGAAAGCCGAGTGGGGGTGGGCATGGTTTTCGCGAACAGCGCCGAACTCGCGCACGGCTTTCTTCACGCGGAGCGATGAAGGCTACTGTGAAGCAGTGGTATTTGCGCAGGCCGACAACAAACAAAAATGCCCGGCGGACTCATCAGAATCCGCCGGGCGTCCACAATTCGTTGATACGAGTGAAAGTCGTGAGGCGACCGACACTCAGTAGCTTCCGTTCACCGTTTGCTCACCATAGGTCACGCCGTTGGACGTCATCAATTTCGCATACACCTGCCGGTCCATGTTCTCACCCAGGAACCGACCGGAGCCATCGCAGAAGATCACGTTGACACCACCGGCATGTTGAGAACTGGGACGAGGAGCGGTCCCCACAGCCGCCGCCAGGTTTCGATTGATGAACCAGGGGTCTGGCAGCGTAGAGAAGTTGGTCGGCTCCGTCCGTAGCGGGTACGAAGCACTCCAACTCGAATAACTGGGCACGCCTGTTCCCGAGGTGGGAACTTGAACGCCAAACCCAAGCCGGTTCGCAGACGTGTCCCACCAATCGCCTGCCGCCAGATTCTCGGAGATCATCAGCGTGTTCGTGGTCCCATCACCGGTGCCGACGTAATCGAGCGACATCAGGGTCGAACCCGCATTGGCGTACCCCGTCAGGTCGCGCTGGAAGACGCCGGTCGCCAATGCGACCACTTGATCTGCGGGATCACCACGAGTGGCACCGCCATCCCAACTGATGAGGCCCGAGTGCAGGTAGCTGGTGTCAGTCACAACATTGGGGGTGCCTGGGATGGAGTCTGTCGCACAGGGACTGCCGGTCGCGGTGGGCCAAAGCGCACTCGAAATCCCTCCCATGTTCACCACGTAACTCAAGCCACCGGGGATCTTGTCGGAACTAACGTCATCCGGACAGGTGAATCCCTTGAAGTACACTCGCTCCGTTGTCGCCGGGTTTCCGACACCGACAGCGAACCCACTCGCCAACGCATTCGCCTTCAGATTCTTGATCACCGCGGAGCCTTCCATCGCCGGCATGATCTGAATCGGCCAACCGACTTGCAGCGTCAAATTGGTGCTGACGGAGTTGGTGAACGACATGTTGCCGACCAGGCTGGGAAGTGCACCGTTATTGGTCGAGGCAAAGCTTTGCATCGCCACACCGACCTGCCGAATGTTGTTGAGACATTCCGCCCGCCGGGCCGTGCGCCGGGCCGACTGGACGGCCGGCGCGATCAGCGAGGCCAGCACGGCGATGATCGAGATCACCACCAGCAGTTCGATCAGAGTAAAGCCGCGTCGCGAGCGGCGAGTTGAGTTGAGGCGGGTTCGAGTCATGATCTGCGGTCTCCGGAAAGGGGCTGACGATTGTCTGGACTGAAATGGGTCTGGACTGAAACGGGTTTGTTTGAGGTGTCGCTGCCCCCACGGGGCCGCGACCTGGGTCTCACTCGGGTGAGTGCGGACGGGTAGATTCAGGATTCTCTCTTGGCAGTTAGCGTACCACGGACAACGTTTCTTTGCCGCCACCAATTTTTGCGATGCGACAAGTTACCAAAACCGCTCGAATCCAGCCAGAAAACCCGTGACAGTCCGAATTCTTTGCCACCAATTGTCAGCCACCCCCTCCGGTCCCAGCCCCGTCCGATGGCGAGGTATTTTGCGTCATTGTGTCTGGATGATACGTCGGTAATCAACGAAAACCCCGGAAATCATAGCCTCCCCCTCCGGTCTTCGCCCCCTTTTCCAGTTGCGACCGGTCTACCACGAATAACCCGCGATGCTCCGGTTCCGGATCGCCATTCCGGAATGGGCGCGAAATGTAGTCCTTTCGGGCAGGCGGGGTCGTTCCGTATCATCCTCGCGACCGGTGGTTGTCGCAGGCCGCACACCGCATGAGTCACCCTTCCCATCGAGAGCCATCGCATCGAGAGCCATCGCCATGTCTGACGACTCGTCACCGTTGCCCGAGGATGTCCTGCGTTTGTCCAAGGCGTCCGAGCGTTTGTCCGAGCCGATCGAGGAAGAGCACACGTATCGCCTCTCCGCGCCGAACCCGATGAAGGACGACTCACCGACACCGATACCGCCGGTCTTTGCGCCGGCGAAAACGTTCGTGAAAAAGCCGTCGGCCAGATCGAAGCGGGCCGATTATTGGGCGCTGTGGGGTTACAACGCCCTCGTGTTCGTGACCAGCGTC
>JANODP010000312.1:0-5589 GCA_031412755.1 Schlesneria sp.
TCGTCAGGACTTCCCGGAGCATTCGTTGCCAAATCTTGAGCGGTTGGCTGGGAAGCGGTGCGAGGTCTGAGTACTTTGGGTGAGCCGCAGTCTGTCCCCGCTTCTCCCCGGCCTGTCGAATCCCTGCCAAGAACAATTGGGCGAGCTCAATGTCACAAGCAAGTTGTCGCCTCTTTGTCATGGCGATGTTGGCCGTGTTCATCACACCGCTGGATTCTCGCGGCGGAGATTGGCCTCTGTGGCGCTACGATGCACAGCGCAGTGCGGCCTCGCGCGATGAGCTTCCTGCGCAACTGCGTCTGCTGTGGACGCGTCAGTTGCCACGTTTGAAACCGGCCTGGCCCGATCAGCCGAAGCTGCAGTTTGATGCGGCGTATGAACCGATCGTCGCGGGACAGCGATTGTTCGTCGGCTCGTCGCAGGATGGCAGCGTCACCGCTTACGACACAAAAACCGGATCGGAAGCCTGGCGTTTCTTCGCGGAGGGGCCGGTCCGATTCTCGCCGCTGGCCTGGCAGGACAAGCTCTACTTCGTTTCCGACGACGGCTACTTGTATTGCGTGCGTGCCAGCGACGGTTCGCTCGCGTGGCGATTTCGCGGCGGACCTTCGGATCGCAAAGTCCTCGGCAATGAGCGGCTGATTTCGACGTGGCCCGCGCGCGGCGCGCCGGTCATCGAAGACGGCACGGTCTATTTCGCCGCCGGCATCTGGCCGTTCATGGGGATCTTCCTGCATGCGCTCGACGCCACGACGGGACGGGTGCTGTGGACCAACGATGGCGACGGTTCGCTGTACATCAAGCAGCCGCACAACACGGATTCGTTTGCCGGAGTGGCTCCGCAGGGGCCGCTGGTGGCGATCGGCTCGAAGCTGCTGATCCCCGGCGGACGTTCGGTGCCGGCCTGTTATGACCGCGCGACCGGGCGATTGCTCTATTACCAGCTTGCCGAGAACGGCAAACGTGGCGGCGGTTCGGCGGTGGCCGCCGCCGATCAGTTCCTCTTCAACGGTGGTGCCGCGTTTGACCTGGAGACCGAGAAGTACCTCGGAGCTGTCGGTGATTTGGTGACGTTTGCCGAGGACCGGCTTTACGACTTTCGCGACGGCGCGATTCACGCACGGGATTTGACAACGTCCCGGGTCGAACTTGTGGACTCCGTCGACCGCAAGGGGGTGACGACCAAAGTCGCCAAGTGGACGATGCGCGAGTTGGGCCGGGCCGAGACGCCGCGATTGACCTCGCTCATCAAAGCCGGCTCGCGGCTGTACGCCGGCGCACAAGGTCGAGTGCTGTCGACGGCATTGCCCTTGGTGGAGAAAGGCAAGGCGAACATCGGTTGGGAGGCGGCGATCGAAGGGACGCCCGTCAGCCTTTTGGCTGCCGACGACAAGCTGTTTGTGGTCACGCTCGAAGGACGGCTGTTTTGCTTCGGCGAGGCGAAGAAGGCTTTCACGCCGCCGCACCGGCACGACCTCGTCTCGCAGCCGTTCGCCGTGGACGAAGTTTGGTCTGCCAAGGTCGGATCGATCCTCAAGGCCACGCGAGTTGATCAAGGCTACTGCCTGGCCTGGGGTGTCGGCGCGGGCGGACTGGTGCGGGAACTGGCACGACAGAGCACGTTGCAGATCGTGGTCATCGAGTCGGACATCGCGAAGGCAAACGCGTTCCGGGAACAGTTGCGGATTGCCGGACAGAACGAGCGCGTGTCTGTGATCATCGCCGATCCAGAACAAATTTCTCTGCCGCCGTATCTGGCCAGTTTGATCGTCGCCGAGTCTCTACCCGACGGTGATCGCACGCAGCTTCTGCGTCGGACGTTTGACACGTTGCGGCCTTATGGAGGTGTCGCGTGCCTGCCGATTCCCGCCGAGGAGCGTGCGGCGTGTGTGACCATCGCGGAAGAATCGAAACTCGTCGGTGCCGTCTGGAAACAGGACGACGACTGGACGCTGTTGGTCCGCGAAGGGGCCTTGCCCGACAGCGCGAATTGGACTCACGAGCATGCGGACGCCGCCAATTCTCGCGTCTCAAAAGACAAACGAGTGAAAGCGCCGCTCGGCCTGTTGTGGTTCGGCGGATCGTCGAATGATGCGATCCTGCCGCGTCACGGACACGGCCCGCAACCGCAGGTGGTCGATGGCCGGCTGTTCATCGAAGGGGTCGATCTGCTGCGGGCGATGGATATCTACACCGGACGCGTGCTGTGGGAATCGCCGCTGCCGGGTGTCGGCGCGCTCTACGACAACACCGCTCATCAACCGGGAGCGAACGCCAGCGGCACGAATTACATCGCCACTCCCGAAGGCGTCTATGTCGCGTATCGAAACGCCTGCCTGAAGCTCGACCCGGCCAGCGGAAAGAAGGTCGCCGAATTCGCGTTGCCGGGTCCGGTGGGATCGAAGGCGGCTCCGCTGTGGGGCTACCTGAATGTGTTTCAGGACTACCTGGTGGGTGGGGCCGATCCGGTGTTCGATCCGAGTCTCGTCAAGAACTCCAGCAAGTCGAAGACGCCCGCCGTCAGCGACGATGACGACGACAAGAAAGTTGTGGCGGCGAAGGCAGCGGCTGAGTCGGCGGTGGCTGACGCGAAGGCTGCGGCCGAGAAGGCGTTGAAGATCGACAATGACAATTATTCTTCGAGCAGCCGTCTCGTGGTCATGGAGCGCGAGAGTGGCCAAGTGCTTTGGACGGCGACGGCTCGGAGCGGCTTCCGGCACAATGCGATTTGTCTCGGTGGCGGGCGGATGTACTGCATCGACCGGCTGTCTGGTGCGCAGATGTCGCGTTTGAAACGCCGCGGCGAGAACCCGCCACATCCGCCGCGGTTGGTGGTCTTCGATTTGAAGACCGGCCGGGAACTCTGGAGCACCGAACAGGACGTGTTTGGCACGTGGTTGAGTTACTCGACCGAGCGCGATGTGCTCGTCGAAGCGGGCCGCACCGCCTCGGACACTTTGAGCGACGAGCCGAAAGGGATGCGAACCTATCGCAGTGGCGATGGTTCGATCCTGTGGGAGAACAAGTCGTACAGCGGCCCGGCGATGATCCATCACGACACGATCCTGATGGCAGGCCGCGCCTGCCAACTGCTGACTGGTGCTCCGCGAATGCGCGAGCACCCGCTGAGCGGCGAGCCGGTGGAATGGACGTGGTCGCGCAACTACGGCTGCAACACGCCGATGGCTTCTGAAAACCTGCTGACGTTCCGCTCGGGAGCCGCCGGCTATCTGGATTTCTGCAGTGACGGCGGCACCGGAAACTTCGGCGGCTTCCGTTCCAGTTGCACCAACAACCTGATCGTGGCCGGCGGAGTCCTCACCGCACCCGATTACACGCGGACCTGCGTGTGCAGCTATCAGAATCAAACGTCGCTGGCGTTGGTTCACATGCCGGAGGTCGAAACGTGGACGTCGTTCGGCTCGCAAACGCCGAAGGAGCCGGTGCGACGAGTCGGCATCAACCTGGGTGCTCCCGGCGACCGCAAAGCCGACGACGGCACGCTGTGGTTGGAATATCCCAGCATCGGCGGCTCATCACCGACGGTTGCCGTCACGATCGCGCCCGAGAAGCCGGAGTGGTTCCGTCGGCACAGCTCGCAGATCGAAGGTCCGGGCCTCGCGTGGGTCGCGGCCTCAGGAGTGAAAGGACTGACCTCGCTGAAGATCAAACTCGGCACGACTGACGAGGAGCCTCGCGATTACTCCGTGCGGTTACACTTCGCCGAACCTGATGACGTGCGGCCGGGAGATCGAACCTTCAACGTCAGTCTGCAAGGGAAGCAGACGCTGACCGCGCTCGATGTGGTGAAGGAAGCCGGAGGCCGGAACCGTGCGTTGGTCAAAGAGTTTGCCGACGTGCAGGTCGGCGATGAACTCGTGATCGAGTTCATCCCAAACCCAACAGCCAAGTATCAAGCGTCGATTTTGAGCGGCGTCGAAATTCAAGCAGAAGGTTGGTGAGGCATGCGACACTTGACTTCTGCCCCAACGGGGCTGTGTCACATAGCCCAGGGTTGCCGCGCATCGCGGCTACCCTGGGAAAAGATTGCCGAATTTGCGTCTACCCCAACGGAGTTGCGTCAGACCGAACACGAGACGCAACCCCGTTGGGGTAGATGCATCGCATCCCATGATTCTCCCAGGGTAGCCGCTAAACGCGGCAACCCTGGGCTATGTGACGCAGCCCCGTTGGGGCAAAACCCAATTCCGGAGCTTGGGGATTCTTGGCCAACCGAAACCGGGGGCTTGCGTCCCCGGTTAGATTTCTCCGCTACTTCGTGGCTCACGAAAGACAACCGATTTCACAACTCACGAATCGTGGCAATCGTCGCGGTCGTTTTGTTCGTTTGCATCGGCTCCGCACACGCCTGCAACGTGCCGGTCTTCCGTTTCGCGTTGGAGCGCTGGCGTCCCGACCCGTACCGCGTGACGCTGTTTCATCGCGGACCGCTGGCTGATGCCGAGCGGGCATTGATCGGAACCCTGGAAGACTATCAGGACAAATCATCGCTCAATCTCACCGTCCGCACGCTCGACGTCACCGAACTCGACGACGCGGATCGCGAACTGTTCGCATCGTCGAAGGACGGTCCGCTTCCGGCGCTGCTCGTTCAGTACCCGGCGTACCTGGGCATCGCCGCGCCGGTCTGGTCGGGACCGCTCAACGCCGAGTCGGTCGCCCGCCTCACCGATTCGCCGATTCGTACTGAGCTGGTCCGTCGGCTCGCCGAGGGCCAGACCGCCGTCTGGCTGCTGTTGGAATGCGGTCGGCCTGAGAAGGACAATGCCGCCGCGATGCTGGTGCAGGAGCAGTTGAAGAAGCTCGAACAAGAATTGAAGTTGCCGGAACTGACCGATTCGTCCGAGGACAAGTTGTTGGCAGCGACTCCGCTGCAACTCGCTTTCTCGCTGCTGCGCGTCCCCCGCGAGGATGCCGAGCAGCCGTTGGTCCAGATGCTGCTCCACAGCGAGTCCGATCTGGCCGAGCGATCCGATCCGATGGTGTTTCCCATCTTCGGCCGCGGCCGTGCGCTCCTGCCGCTGATCGGCGCGGGAGTCACGGCGGAGAACATCCACGATTCCGCCGCGTTCCTCGTCGGAGCGTGCTCGTGCGAGGTCAAGGAACAGAACCCCGGTTTCGATCTGCTGCTCGCCGCCGATTGGGATGTCTTGCTGACTCAGGAGGGCGTCCCTCTGATTGCCGCCGCGACGCGCGGTTCACTGCCCCAGGGCGAAGCGGAATTGATCCCGATCCCCAGCGGATCGCCGAAGACAGACGACGCAATCCCAACCGTTCCGCCGCATCCAGAAGTTTCTTCGAACGGTGCAGCGAACAGTTCTCTGTTGTTGATTGGTGGAGCCGTTGTGGCGTGCGTGCTGGTGATTGCCTTCTGCAGCGCGGCCGCGAAAAGGCGTTGATTGCACAGCGCGGCCTTGAGCCGCAACCAAAATCTTGAACAGAAGGCAACGAAGGGAACAAAGGAACACATTCGTCATGCGGGTTCGGCAAGACCGTCTGAATGTGAAGGATCGCTGCGCCCTTCGTTACCTTCGTTCGCTTCTGTTCAAAATCTTCGCGGCTCGCGAA
>JANODP010000313.1:0-12441 GCA_031412755.1 Schlesneria sp.
GGGGCGGGACATCGCGGGGGCCCGGCACTTGGTAATTGCGTATTGGGCCAATGGGTTGGGGTCTCTGGTAAAAACCCCCAACCGGCCAACTGCCTATTTCCCGATGGGCCTGACCCCTGAGCGCGACCGTTGGGTTGCGGGACTCCCGCGTTGGGCCTTCCGTGGTGATACCCTTCAATCAGGTCAATCCTGTCGGCGAGGCGATTCGTGGGCGGACTCCTTACAATGTCGCGGCCATTGATCGCCGCGACTCCCTCCCTAGACTCCATCGAACCATGACCGCTCCCGACTCCAATGCCGATCAGTTTCATTCGCTTGATGCCGCGCTGGACGCCATCAAGGCCGGACGATTGGTCATTGTCGTCGATGCCAAAGAGCGGGAGAACGAGGGCGATTTCATCTGTGCCGCCGAGAAGATCACGCCGGAGTTGGTGAACTTCATGGTACGACAAGGCGCCGGTGTGTTGTGTGTGTCGCTCCTGCATGAGACAGCCGACCGGCTGGGTCTGTTGCCGATCGTGGACAGTCAGCGCAACACGGCTCCCAATCAGACTCCCTTCCAGACGCCGGTTGATCATCGCGATGCGGGGAGCGGCGTCAGTGCCGAGAACCGCGCGAAGACGATTCTGGCGATGAGCCGAGCTGACAGCAAAGCCGCCGACTTTGTGCGCCCCGGTCACATCGACACTCTGCTGGCCAAAGACGGTGGCGTGTTGAGGCGGACCGGTCACACCGAGGCCACCGTCGACCTCATGCGTCTGGCGGGAATGACTCCCGTTGGTGTGTTGATTGAAATTACCAGCAAGGACGGAAAGGGCATGGCGGGCATCGACGAATTGCGGGCACTGTCCCAGCAGTACGACATCCCGCTCATTTCCATCGAGCAGATCGTCCGGCATCGCCGCCGGCGCGATCAACTCATCAAACGTGAGGCTGAGGTTCCGTTTGATACGCGCGACTACGGCCGCTTCCAAGTCATCGCCTACTCGGTCCAGCATGAGGATCAGGAGCCGATGGCCCTGGTGTGGGGCGATCTGACGTCGGTCCCGGCCCCGCTCGTGCGAGTTCACTCGTCGTGCTTCACGGGCGACGTGCTCGACTCGCTGCGCTGCGATTGCGGCGACCAGCTTCACATGGCGATGCGGATGATCCACGCCGAGGGAACCGGCGCGGTCGTCTATCTCCCTCAGGAGGGACGCGGCATCGGACTGACGGCCAAACTCAAGGCCTACCAGCTTCAGGATCAGGGCCTCGATACGGTCGAGGCCAATCACAAACTCGGCTTCAAGTCCGACACGCGCGACTACGGAATCGGACTCCAGATCCTGAAAGACCTCGGCCTGACCTCGGTCCGCCTGCTGACGAACAACCCGCAAAAGGTCAACGCCTTCCCCGGCTTCGACCTGACGCTCGTCGAACAAGTCCCGATCATCGCCCCGCCCGAGAAACAGCGCGAACAGTACCTCGCCACCAAACGAGACAAGATGGGCCACAACTTGCCGGGCGGAACCAAGCCGAACGAGAACACAGAGAAGCCGAACGAGGACGCAGAGAAGAAAAGATAGAGCAGGAACCGTCATGAACGAATCCCGTCAACCAAAGGCGATTGCACTTGGGCTGCTCGGCGCGGCCATCGGCGGCTGCGTTGGCTACTTCGCCTTCTTCTGGGCCGCGCGACAGGGCTTCTATGCGATCATTCTCCCGCCCGTGCTGCTGGGTTTGACGGCGGGCTACTTCGCACGTTGCCGCTCGACTCCGCTGGCAATTATCTGCGCCGTCGCGGGACTCGCCCTCGGGCTCTACACCGAATGGCGACACGCCCCCTTCATCAACGACGACAGTCTGTTGTTCTTCCTCACCAACCTGCATCAAAAACGGCCCATCAAGTTGTTGATGCTCGCGCTCGGTGTGTTCATGTGCTACCGATTTGCGCTGGGCGTGGATCGCAAGTCCGACGCCGTCTGACAAGAGTTTCGTCACCAACAGAAAGACCAGCCCATGAACTTCTTCATCCGACGACTTCAACTCGATCTGGTCCCGACGAGCATCAATTGCGCGATCCTCTTGCTGCGAATCGCCCTCGGGGTGCAGATGCTCATCGGGCACGGCTGGGGCAAGTTCATGACGTTCTCCGAGAAGGCCGCCACGTTTCCCGATCCGCTGGGTGTGGGCCACACGACCAGCATGGCGCTGGCGGTGTTCGGCGAAGTTGTCTGCATGAGCCTGCTGGTCGTCGGAGCCTTCACGAGACTGGCGGCCCTCGGCGGCGCGGTCACAATGGCCGTGGCGTTCTTTCTGGTCCACGGCGGCAAGCTGAGCGAACCGAACAGCGGCGAGATGGCGTTCCTCTACCTCGTCGGCTTCGTCGCGATCTTCCTCACGGGCCCGGGCCTCTTCGCGCTGGACACCAAGCTCGGTGGTCGAACCAACGCTGCCAAATGATTTCGGTTTGAGCCGTGGGTGACACAGATTGCCGCTTCGGCTAGCCAAGGCAATCGGGTATAAACACGGTGAACTCAAGCGGCGGGTGGCGCGAGTCCGGAGTTTGAAGTGATTTGGTTGTCGCTTGGATACCTTGGTCGTTCCGCGTGTTATTCGAGAGGCATGGGAAGCATGATCAGGATGTTCGTCGATGTCGGTGGTGATTCAGTTCACGACCAATTTCAGGCTTGGCGCACGAAGCATCAAAAGGGCGTTTTTTGAACTTGGTGACGCGAGCCAGCGCAGGGTGGCCCAGCTTGCTTCAAGCTGGGTGCGGAGCACAAGAAACTTTGGAAAGAACGTCGATGAAGAACCCGGCGTCGAACTCCATCGAATGCCGGAACGATGTTTCTTGGGCCTGCGGCCTCCGGCTTGAAGCAAGCCGGGCCACCCAACGCGGGTACGTTCATCATTGAGGAGCCTTGTCATGAGCCGGATTATCTTGCGATCTCGTGTGGGAGTGGACGGGGTGTTGAGACTCGCGGTCCCGGTCGGCTCGGCCGAGGCCGAACATCAAATGCAAGTGACGATCGAGTCGATTCCCGATGAGGCCGCCGGTTCGTCCGACTATGCCAGCTGGTTGGACCGCATCGCCGGGCAATGGCAGGGCGACTTTGAACGGCTCCCGGCCGCCGACTTTGAGCAACGGGATTCCCTCTGATGTTCCTGCTCGACTCGAACGCCTGGATCTCGTTGTTCCGCGGGAAGAGTGAGTCGCTGCTTTCCGAACTGAAGCAGCGTCTGGCCACGGACATCGTGCTCTGTCCCGTCGTGCTCACCGAATTGCAGTACGGGGTGTGTCGCAGCACACCGGAACATCGAGCCGCCAACCAGCAGATGGTCGATGAACTGCGCACGACATACGGGTCCGTCCCGTTCGATGACGCGGCGGCTTTGGACGCCGCGGAACTGCGGGCGCATCTGGCCAACGCGGGACAACCCATCGGTCCCTACGACCTGTTGATCGCCGCCATCGCCCGGACTCAAGGATTGACTCTCGTCACTCACAACACGTCCGAGTTCTCACGCGTTCCGGGGCTGACACTCGCCGATTGGCAGTGAGTAGTGAGTAGGGCCGGTTCGACCAGCCTTCTTCGTTAGGCCACACGAAGGCCGGTCGAACCGGCCCTACACGCTTTACGCTACGTCGTAGTCGCAGTGCGGATGAGGTCGTTGGCCCATGCTTTGTCTGCTTCGCGCAGGGGCGGAATGCAGGGTTGGTCGTAGTGCAGGCGGGCTTGGTAGGAGCCGGCGTCGTAGGTTTGGGCGACGACTGCCTGCAGGTCGAGGACCACGTCGCGATCTCCCTCGGCCAGTGGGACGCCGATGCGCGGAAGGCGTTCCCTCAGTGAGCGGGGATAGGTTTCGTAGAGGCGGCGAATGTTGGTTGCGCGGTTGACGGAGACGAGGTAGTCGTAGTCGCGCCGGTCTCGCACCTCTCCCTCGGGAATGAGGACCGTGTGCTCGCCACCGCGCAGCAGGTCGATCTCGACCAAGTGAGTGGCACTCTTCCAGACCTCCTCCTGTTTGGCGAGATAGGCGTCCCGGCCGGGACCGGGCGTCTTGTTGGTCGGGCTGAGCACCTCAATCACCGTCACCACGCGCTGCCCCGATTGGCGGTCGAGGATTTCGATGTACGACTCGTGCATCTCGCGATCGGTCAGTTCGATCAACATCGGGTCGTCGGCGTCGAGAGCCTGCGCCGCGACCTGATGTTCCAGCACGGCGGCCCCACCACCGTTCCACTTCGACGACTGCTCGCGCACCCACACGTCGGGAATCAACGCTCGCGGCGGCTCCAAGTAGGCGCGAACTTCGATGGCCGTGATGTAGCGGGGCTGAAGCAACGGCCGTAACTGGTCCGCGATGTACACGACCAAGCAATGATGAAATCCTCGCCAACTCAACAGAGCTTCGAGGTACGGGTCCATACCCGGAAAGATCATCGCCATGAGAAAGCCTCCGACTGGTCAAACAGTGCATGGTGGCAGCATAACCCGGAGGACTGGGCCATGCACAGGTTTGGCTTCCCGGTGGTGTGTATTACTCAGCCCCGAAGTTGTGTGACTGCGAGCAAGTTCTTCTGCTTCAATGTAGCCTTCATCGCTCCGCGTGAAGTGAGCCGATTGCGTGTGGACCCCGGGATCAATAATCGACACTCAACTCGTGTTCGGCTTTCTTCACGCGGAGCGATGAAGGCTACTTTGATTGCAGCCAGATGACCGCGCTGTGCTACTCAAACACCAGCGTTCCGAACTTGGCGAGTTCGTGGAAGCTGTTTCCCACGGGAACCCAGCTCCAGGCGGAGGGGCGGCCTGCGTCGTGGTCCATGCGGTAGAGGTTGGCTCGCCATTTTGAGCCGGGTTTGGGGGGGACGTTGGTCAGCGGCTGCAGCATTCCGTAGGGGAGGAAGACTTCGGCCTGCCAGCCTTGGATGGCGGCTCCCGATTGTTTGGGGCCGGTGGTTGAGGTGGCTCGGCGGGTTTTGCGTGAGGCTTCGCCGCCGTCCTGATCGAAGTACCACGGTTGCCACCGGCGGCGCTGGCCGTCTTGCGACGAGATCATCAGCGGCAGCTCTTTGCCGAGCGGTGAGATTTCGTATTCAAAATAGTTCGGCTGCTTCTCGTCCGGCCAGAGGAAGAGTTCAAAGCAGTCCTCTTCCCACAGGTTGGCGAAGTCGCGGTCGAACGTCGCGGTGAGTTTCTGATCGGCCGCATCGAACAGGACGTAAAGGCCCTTCGCGGAGTAGAGCAACTTCACGCGGGTCTTATTCGTCGCCTCTTCGAGCAGCGGCAGGCCGGCCCCGTTGCGGCGGTAAAGCGATTGCCACTCGGCCTTGTTCCACGCGGCGGCTTGACCGTCGCCGGTGATCTCGAAGTCGTCGGTCGCTCGGACGCGGAGTGTGTTCGGCGGCGCTGCGGGTACGGCGGGCGTCGCTGATGTGGCGGATGGCTTGCTCACATCAGCGGGCTGCGTCAGGCCGAGGACTCGCTCGGCGTTCTTGTGGTAGATCTTTTCGAGCACCTCGTCGGGCAGGTGGATGCCGTAGATCGGCCAGAAGCCCTGACGGTGATGGCTGGCCGAGCAGTCAAAATACTCGTCGTCCGTTTCGAGGAAGCGGTAGTAGATGCGGAAGGCGTCGCGTCGCGGAGTGGTGTCGGTGCCGAACAGGACGCGGTCCTGATACTTCACGAAAAACCGCCGGGCCGTGTACGGTTGCCGCCCGAGTTCCGAGATGCGGGCATCGAAATCGACCAGCATGTTCGGGTACTTGTCGAGCTTTTCGGCGACGGCGGCGAGGTCTTCCGCGTTGTTGCCGAAGTGCGTATTGACGAACGTGGTCTGCGGATGCCGTTCGATCGCGCGGTGGAGTTGGTCGAGGATCTCCTGCCGCTTCGGGTATTTTCCCCCTTCATCGAAGAAGAGCCAGTTGGGATGCTCGTTCAGTTCGTGCCAGCGTTCGTTGTTTTTGTCGAGTGCGGTGAAGAAGGCCGCCGGGTCTGAGACGTGAATCACCACGGGTCGCTTGTGTTTGGCACACATGGCCCAGACCGGGTCGAGTTTCGGATCATCGACCGGCATGAGCTGTCCCGACTTGTAACGCCAGATCAGCCCGAGCCGCTTGTCAATTTTGAGCCCCTTCGCCCCCGCGAGGAAACTTCCTTCGAGCCGCTTCGCTTCGCGGTCGCTCCAATCGGCGTCGTCGATCCCGTCGAAGTTGACCAGCGCGAACGTGACGAAGCGGCCGGGATGCGATCCCTCCAGCGCGGCGACCGTCTCCTTGAGCCGCTCGCCCCAACCGCCATCGAGATTGACGACGGTCTTCACGCCCGCCTCATCCATCTCGGTGAGGTATCGCTGCACCCGCTCGGGCGTGAGCGTCTGTTTGCCTCCGCCCAGATGGTTGTGAATGTCGATGACGGGAAATCGCGGCTTCTCGACGAGAGTCGTTTTGGTCACGAGCATCGAACGCGGTGCCCAGTCGCGCAGCTTCAGTTCACGAATGTCCTCCTGCGCCGAGGCCGCTTGCGCGGTGAGGAAAACTCGCGCGGCGAGGAGGATCAGCCCACCAACGAACACCATTCTTCCAAGCCGCGAGTGCATCACGATGCGTCTCCTGAGTGAAGGAAGTCAGGCATCGTGTCGAGCGACGAGCCTGCCGGGACCACGCGAATCGGTGGTCCCCGGCTCAGAATAGCGACGCGGCGGGCAAGAGGAAGCGCGACTGTATCTGGGATAGTGTGTGCCACGGTCACGGAGTCCTCGACGTGGCCTTGCGAGGACTTGGTTGCTGCTTGTTGATTTCACGGCCACGTCGAAGCTCCGTGACCGTGGCACACATCACATCCTCACGACGCCGCGCAGACCAAGAGCTGGTCTTCCAGATCGGCGACGTATTCGGCATCGAACTCCTTCAAAAACTTCGTGGCACTCATCGGAGCATTGAGCATCGGATCGTTGTGTTCGTCCGAATCCATCGCACTCATTGGAGAGGCAGCGGGGAACTCGGTCAGTTCGGCCCGCAGCACGCGGATGTGAGCGGGAGCCTCGATCCCCAGCTTGACCGAGCCTTTGCCCGTGTGGATCACTCGGATGATGATCTCGTCGCCAATCTTGATCGCTTCGTCACGTTTGCGGGTGAGTACCAACATGAGAGACAGTCCTTCCTGATGTGTGAGAGTCCGTTCCATTGCGTGCGTGTCGTCGAGGTGACCCGTTGCGAGTGCATCGTCCTGACAACGAAGGAGGTCTCAAAGCAACGCCGATGCCGAATCGGGCTGCGTCCCCGGTGTGACGCGAAGAATCATGGTTTCCCGTCAAAACGAGGCCCATGTCCGGCGGGAGCTGCCGTCTGGATTGTGCCGTTGTCACGACAGGGCTCTCACGGATGGAAGGACTTACAAGCATTGGGACTGTCGCTCGGGCCTGAATTGCAAGTCAGGCGGATTCATCGGCGGACTCGGCCTGTGTCAACTCGATCCCAAGTCCACTGCGCGACAAGAATCGCCGCCAGCTTGCATCAGAGGGCTTCGCCGTTATACTTCCGCCCTTCGCAAGTTGGCGTTTCCAACGGAGTTCACAGTCGTCGCGTCCGAACAGGGATGCGGGCTGGTTACTGAAAAATAGAGGGTGATGCGATGGGTTCTCAGTGCTCAATCTGTGGTAAGAAGCCGGTCCGCGGGAACTCCAAGGTCGAACGCGGCAAGGCGAAGTACCTCGGCGGTAACGGTCGCAAGACGACCGGCATCACCAAGCGTTGGTTCCGTCCGAACTTGCAATCGCTTCGGATGCAAACCGGCGAGACCTCGGGCAAAGTCCGCGTCTGTGCCAAGTGCATCCGAGGCGGTCTGGTTGTGAAGCGCGTCGTCCGCAAGCCGTTCACGATTGATTCTCCCAAGGCCTGATCGGGTCTGTCGTCGCTGAGTCGGATGATCCGGTGAATTTGCTTTGCGTCGTTTGATTGCCCGGCTTGCACAAGGCCGGGCCTTTGCATTGGTGGTGACATGCAACTGACTCCCGCCGACGTTCGCAAAGTGGCATCGCTCGCCCGGTTGAAGGTCTCCGATGCCGAGGTCGCGTCTCTCGCCACCGACCTCACGGCGATTCTGGGCTATGTCGATGTCTTGAACGAGGTCGATACCACCGGCGTCGAACCGATGGTGCATGCCGTTGAGCTGCACAACGTCCTGCGAGCCGACTTGGTGGTCGAATCGCTGCCTCGCGCGGCGGCCCTGAGTAACGCTCCCCGTTCCGACGGCGAATGCTTCCTCGTCCCGGCGATCATCGAAGCCTGACGCGCCAGCGAAGGATCGTCGCAACACGACCTTCGCTGGCGCGTCAGGCTTCAATGCAATCAGGAATCATCCGGGCTAAGATGCCGGCCCGCTCAGAGCATTGTTGCTCCAGCCGTTTCTCTGCTTCTTCACGACCGGCAAAGGTCTTCCGTGGTGTCGAACCCAACCGCCCTCCCCCTGTCCGAACTCATCGCCAAGCTCGGGGCGAGAGAACTCAGCAGCGTCGATGCCACGGCGTCCTATCTCGACGCGATCTCGCAGCGCGATCCGAAGCTCGGCGCGTTCCTGCATGTGGACCGTGACGCGGCGCTGCGACAGGCGCAAGCCGTCGATGCGCAACGAACGGCCGGTCAACCGATGGGGCTGCTTGCCGGTCTGCCGGTCGCCGTCAAGGACGTGATGTGTGCGGCAGGCCAACCCGCGACGTGCGGCAGCCGGATGCTCAAGAACTTTGTGCCGCCGTATGACTCGCACGTCGTCACGAAGTTGAAGCAGGCCGATGCCGTACTCATCGGTCGCACGAACATGGACGAGTTCGCGATGGGATCGTCGGGTGAGAACTCGGCCTTCGGAGTGACTCGCAATCCGTGGGATACGGAACGCATTCCGGGTGGGTCGAGCAGCGGATCGGCGGCAGCGGTCGCGGCACGGATGGCTCCGTTGGCTCTCGGCAGCGATACAGGCGGCTCGATCAGACAACCTGCCGGACTGTGTGGCATCGTGGGGCTGAAGCCGACGTATGGACGGGTCTCGCGCTACGGGCTGATTGCCTACGCGAGTTCGCTCGATCAGATCGGGCCCTTCGCGACGGATGTCAGTGGCGCGGCGCTGCTGCTCGAAGCGATCTCCGGTCACGATCCGCGCGACTCGACCAGCGTCAACTCGCCCGTTCCCGCATACAGCGCGACTGTTGATCAGCCTCTCGCAGGACTGCGGATCGGTGTCCCCGTCGAGCACTTTGCCGAGGGGCTCGATCCCGAGATCGAGCGCGCGGTGCGCGAGGCACTCGCCGTCTACAAGTCGCTCGGCGCGGAACTGAAGGACGTGCATCTGCCTCACTCGAAGTATGCCATCGCGACGTACTACCTGATCGCCACGTCGGAGGCATCGAGCAACCTGGCTCGTTACGACGGAGTCCACTACGGACACCGGGCCGCCGAGTTTGGCAGCCTCGTCGAAATGTACGAGGCCAGCCGCGGCGAGGGCTTCGGGGCCGAGGTCAAGCGGCGCATCATGCTGGGCGTCTTCGCCCTCTCGACCGGCTACGCGGACAAGTACTACACGAAGGCTCTGCAAGTCAGGCGACTCATCCGCAGCGACTTCGACGCCGCGTTTGCCGATGTCGATGTGATCGCCGGTCCCGTAACTCCAACCGCCGCGTTCAAGCTCGGCGAGAAAACCAGCGACCCGTTGTCGATGTATCTCGGCGACATCTACACCATCAGCGCCAACCTCGCGGGACTGCCGGGCATCTCGATCCCGTGCGGCTTCACGGTCGCGGGCTTGCCGATCGGCCTCCAACTTCAAGCCGCACCGTTTGAGGAGGAAAAGCTGCTCCGCACCGCGAGGATGCACGAACGAGCCACCGACTGGCACCACCGACAACCCCAAGCCCAAGAGGGTTGAACCACGAAATACGCGAAAGTCACGAAAGGTAAAGAGCGAAGAGAAGCCGGTCAGGTGCTGGAAGCAAAACGCGTTCACCCGCTTCATGTCGATTGCTCCTAGCCTTTCTTTTCGTGCCTTTCGTGTGTTTCGTGGTTCCATCTCTTCCAAGAGTGATCCATGAACTACGACGTCATCATCGGTCTCGAAGTCCACGTGCAGCTTCAGACTCAAACGAAAATCTTTTGTGGTTGTTCGACCGTCTTCAATCCGGATCACCCGAACGTGCAGACGTGTCCCGTCTGCCTGGGCCTGCCCGGCGCGTTGCCGGTGCTCAACGGACGCGGCTTCGATCTGGCGGTGAAGACGGCACTCGGACTGAACTGTGAGATCGCCCGGTTCACCAAGTGGGACCGCAAGCAGTACTACTACCCCGACCTGCCGAAGGGCTATCAGATCAGTCAGTTCGACCTGCCGTTCAGTCATGATGGGTGGGTCGATGTGGTGGTGGAGGGGGCGGAAGTCAGAAGTCAGAAGTCAGAAGTCAGAAGTGAAGAAACGGGCCACCCAACTTCTAACTCTTCACCTCCTCAACCCCTTTCGTCCCTTCAGTCCTCTCCGTCCCTTTCCTCTTCCATTACCCGGCGCGTTCGCATTCTGCGGGCTCACATGGAAGAAGACGCCGGCAAGAACATGCACGACGAATCGGGGCGGGGCCGCGACAGTCAGGTCGATCTCAACCGGGCCGGCACGCCGCTGGTGGAGATCGTCACCGAACCCGACTTGCGGTCGTCGGCCGAGGCGCGGCGGTTCCTCGAAGAGTTGAAGCTGCTGCTCACGTATCTCGAAGTCTCCGACTGCAACATGCAGGAGGGGAGCCTGCGGTGCGATGCCAACGTCAACCTGCACGTTCATCAGCCCGACGGCTCGAAGGTCCCGACGCCGATTGTCGAGGTGAAGAACCTCAACAGCTTCCGCTTCACCGAGCAGGCGATCGAGTTTGAAGTGGCTCGTCAGTGGGAGGCGTTTCAGCAGACCGGCATCCGCATGGGAGCCAAGGGGGGGCACAAGGCGACTCGCGGCTACGACCCGACTCGCGGCGTGACGTATCCCCTGCGCGAGAAGGAAGAGGCGGCCGACTACCGCTACTTCCCCGACCCCGATCTCGTCCCGGTCGTGGTCGATGACGCGAAGCTGGCCGCGATTCGGAGCGAGATGTGCGAACCACCGGCCTCGCGTCGTGACCGCTTTCAGTCCGAATTCCAACTCACGCCCTACGATGCCGGCGTCCTGATCGACCAGGGCCGCGCGATGGCCGACTACTTTGAAGAGGTCGCGCGCGGCTGCGGTGACGGCAAGCAGGCGGCCAACTGGATCACCCAGGATGTCCTGCGCGAGATGAACCAGCGCGAGCAGTCAATCGCCGAGTTCGCCATCCGCCCCGATGTCCTCTCAGCGCTGCTGAGCCGGATCAACCGAAAGCAGATCACGATCAAGTCGGCCCGAGATGTGTTTGCGACTTTGCTCAACGAGGCCGATGAAAGCACTGGCGGCTCAGAGCAGCCGCCAGTGGCACCCCAGCCTGTGCTGTCAGTTGGCCGCATCGACGAGATCATCACCGCCAAAGGCTTGGCCATTGTCGAGGACACCGGAGCCATCGACGCGGCCATCGCGGCGGTGCTGGCTCGCAGCGAGAAAGCCATCGCCGACTTCAAGTCCGGCAACGAGAAGGCCATCGGTGCCCTGATCGGCCAGGTGATGAAGCAGGTCAAAGGGGCCGATCCGCAGGCGGTGCGAGAAAAACTGCTGACCGCGTTGTCTCGCTGATCGTTCCCGTCTCCGTCATACTGCGTTTGGATTGATTGCCTCAAACTCTGTCACAATTTTCGAAAAGGTTCTGGTCATGAAATTGCGAGTGGCTCTGTGTTGTGCGGTACTCGGTGGACTGTGTGCGACTGATGCGAAGGCGTTTCCACCGATGCCCGGACACATCAAGGAAGCCTTCAAGGACGACAAGGATTACAAGCCGTTCCTGGAAACGGTTGAAGCACTCAAGATGAAGTGCGACGTCTGCCACAAGCCGGGTGCCGACAAGAAGGCGAAGGGCCACGGCCTGAACGATTTCGGCAAGGTCTATCACGACCGGTTTGAAGCGAAGAAGTACAAGAAGGCGCAGGAGGACAAGCAGGCCGACGAATCGCTGAAACTGTTCAAGGCGGCGTGGGACAAGTCGGTCACCGAGAAGAACGCCGACGGCAAGGTCTACGGCGATCTCATCAAGGCCGGCCTGTTGCCGAGCAAGAACGAGTAGTCTTCGAGGATCGGCGACGGTGCTTTTGCTTCAAAGTAGCCTTCATCGCTCCGCGTGAAGAAAGCCGTGCGCGAGTTCGGCGCTGTTCGCGAAAACCATGTCCACCCTCACTCGGCTTTCTTCACGCGGAGCGATGAAGGCTCCTGAGGAACATCAGATTGGCGTGGGAGGAGTGGGGACGAGCTGGTAGCCGAGTTTCAGGGCCCTTCGGTTCAGGGATTTGAGGACTTTGTCGTGGTATTCGCGTTC
>JANODP010000314.1:0-10770 GCA_031412755.1 Schlesneria sp.
CCCCCGGTTCTTGGGCGTCAGCCCTTTCATTTCAAACACGAAGAACCGGGGGGGCTCACGCCGCCCCGCTCGGAAGTCTCATTAGCAACCGTGTGCGGTATAGGCAGTCCTGTCGTGGAGCCATCTGTCCCGCCGCCGACAATCCGCAGGACTCGCGCAACCGGTTTACAGGGATCAAGCGTTTCGTCCGGAACGAGCCGGTCGATTTGACCGGCGTTCGGTGTGAGCTACGTTTCGACGAGCAGGTGTCGAAGCAAAAGGCGACGAGCGCGGAATGTTCCGCCTCGGGCAATCGGACGCTCGGCCTGCCGCTCTCCGGGCCACGGAGGTGATGAGGACGAGCGTTGAATCCCCCGTTGGTCTGCGCCGCGATCGGCCGCCGACTTGGACAGATCCCATGACCGCACTCGCCGAAGCCCCGACCTCCGAATTGATGCGGCCTCACTCGCCGGCGGCCCGGGTGCCGTCCGTCAGTCCGGGTGCGCGAACCACTTCCGATTCCTCGTGTGCGCTGCTGGGGTTGCTCGCGCTGGCGGAAACGGCCGCCCTCGATTTTGCCGATGGTTCGCCCGAACTGACGCTGGATGGCGTCATCAGCAAGACGGTCCTGCGCAGTCTGCTGGGAGCCCTGCATCAGCGCGATGTCGCCACCGTTCGGCACAGCCGTCGCGTCGCGCTGCTCGCGGTCGGTCTGGCCAATCATCTCGGTTGGGAGGGCCGGCATCTGAAGGTGCTGGAAGTCGCCGCGCTGCTGCACGATATCGGCAAGATCGGCGTCCCCGACAACGTGCTTTACAAACCCGGCAAGCTCAGTCCCGACGAAATGGAGCTGATGGGCCTGCATTACAACATCGGCATAGACGTGCTGCAGGCCTGTCGCGTCGATGGACAGGTGCTGGAGATCGTCGATCAGTCACAGCGGGCCTACACGCCCGGAGGCGATTCTTCGAGACTGCTGGGGCGGGAGATTCACATGGGCGCCCGCATCCTCGCCGTGGCCGATGCGTACGAATCGCTCTGCACCGAACAGGTCTATCGCCACGCGAAGTCGCACGAAGACATCATGACGCTGCTGACGGAGGGCTCGGGGACTCAGTTCGACGGCAACATCGTGAGTGCGCTCGCGCGATGGGTGCAGCAGGACGGACTTCCCTTCGCGGCGCAGAACGCCGAACTGAACGATGTCGGGCGGCACCGGGGTGAGGCGTGTCCCGTCGAAGCGCGCGAGGCCGGTTCGATCTGTCAGATCTTCGCGTACCTGCACACGCTCGAAAGTCTCTACGACGGCTTCCATCTGCTCGACGCCAATCGCAGGTTCCTGATCTGGAATCGGGGAGCCGAGAGCCTGCTCGGTCACTCGACTCACGAGATGCTGGGGCGGGGCTGGTCGTGCCAGTTGCTTGGCTATCGAGATCCCCAGGGGGGCGAGATCACCGACGAGGACTGTCCGCTGCGACACGCGATCGACTCCGGCCGCACGACAATGTTCCAGATGGAAGCCCGGCGTGCCGACGGACATTTGGTCCGCGTCGAACTTCAGGCCGTGCCGCTGTTCGACGAGTCCGGCACGTTGCAGGGCGTGGCCGAAGTCTACCGCGACCTGGCGCGCAGCGGCGGCAAGCGACCGCAGGAGTTTCGCGAACTGAAGCTGGCCGCCACGCGGGACGCCCTGACCAACGTGGCCAACCGCGGTGAACTGGAAACCCAGTTGACGGCGATGGTCGGCGAGTTCGCCCGCAATCCCCACGAGCCGTTCAGCGTGATCTTCGCCGATGCCGATCACTTCAAGCGGGTCAACGACACCTACGGCCATCAGGTCGGTGACCGGGTTTTGATCGATCTTGCCAAGCTCTTCACGCGCGAGACCTATTCCGGGGAACTCGTCGGGCGTTACGGCGGGGAAGAGTTCGTGATCCTCTGCCCGGGGACCGATCTCGAACAGGCCGTGCGGCGTGCCGAGCGACTGCGGAACACGCTGCACGACGCCAAGATCGGCGGCATCGATCGTTTGAAAATCACGTCGTCGTTCGGCGTGGCTCAAGTCGAACCGGGTGACTCTGTTGAAAGCCTCATGCGCCGCGCGGACAAGGCGCTCTACACCGCCAAGGAAAGCGGTCGCAATCGAACCTGCTCGCTGACCAATGTCGATCTGTTGCAGGAAGGCCGCACGAGATCGGCGTCCGAGGAACCGTCCGATCCGCTGCTCTACACGAGCAGCTTTTCCGCCGTCGTCGCTTCGGAAATGGTCGTCTATAAACTCGGCGGCTTCGTCAGCGACCACAAGGCGGTGCTGTTGGAGGTCACCACCGAGCGGGTGATCATGCGCATCGGACGTTCGAGCTGGCTCCCCTCTTTCAGTTGGACGCCGCCACCACCGCCGGTCGAGATCGAACTCATCATGGCCGGGTTGTCCGACAGCCGGTCCAAAACCGGGTCACAACGCCTGCGGATCTCGACCAGGGTTCGACCGCAGAGCTGGGTCCGCGACGCGAAACTCTTTCAGCAACGCGCCCAACTGCTGGTGCGCGAACTGAAGCAGTATTTCGCCGCCGAATGATTCACGCTCACGGACTGGGATCGGTTTGCAAGCGGCCTGTAACTCATTGAGAAGTCAGGCGTTTTGCCAACCTACCCCGCATTCGCGCTGGGCTTCGTGAATTTCTGATGAGGATCGTCGCGGTCGTCTTGCCCATTCCGCGAGAAACGGGACAATCCGGCCGCTCCCACCGTGTTCCCGCCGCTTGCGTCCGCCGATGCACCGGGGAGCGCGACCTTCCTTCGCGATGATCGGTTTCGATGGGCTCACCGCCCGCAGCGACAACCCGATTCAACCTTCCTGGAAATACGACATGGCAGATCAGTGGTTCTACCGCATGTTTGGCGAAGACTTCGGCCCGGTCTCGTTTGAAAAACTTCGGGAGATGGCCGACAAGGGAACTGTCGGCGCGGACGATGAAGTTCGCTCCGAAGGCTCCGACCGTTGGATGAGGGCCGACTCGGTCGAGGGACTGGGCCTCTGCACCAACGACGGCGGGGCGGTGGTCGCGACCGCGGACAATTCCGACACGGCGACGGATCTCTCTACGACCCCAGTCGGTCTCGACGATTGGTACTGCAAGGTTCTCGACCGCGAAATGGGGCCGCTCAGTTTTGAAGAACTCGTCAAGTACGCCGAGCACGAAAACCTCTCCGCCGATGATGAGGTGAGACTCGGCGCGAACGGCAAGTGGCGGCGAGTCGGCTCGATCGGACGACTGGTCGCCGTGCTTCCCTATCGGCCTGTGGAAAGCAAGACGCCGGTGCCGGCCACCAAATCGAAACCGGCGACCCGCTCGAAAACTCCCGCGGCCGAGCAACCGGTTGTCGAGCCTCATCAAGAAGAGAGTTCTCGCCCGCCGGCACCGGCCCGGGACGAATCGGCCGTTCAAGTCGATCTGCAGGCGGCCTACCAGGCCGCTTACGAGCAGGCGAAGGCCCAGATCGCCGAATCGATGATGGCTCAGGCGGAAGCAGCCTTCAAAGCGGCGGAAGAATCGGTCAAGGCGGAACTCGCGTGGGCCTTCGCCCCAAACGTCAATCCCGACTGGTGGGGCTTCATGGGCGGAGTCGAATTCGGACCGGTCGGATTTATGCAGGTTCTGGCGTTGGCCAAGAACGGCCAACTCAAACCCTCCGACTTCGTCCGCAACGGACCCACCGGACAATTCTTTCCTTCATCGAGTGCCCCCGGTCTGTACAACGCGGTCGCAACAATGGGCAAAGCAACCGAGGCACTCAGGCTGGCGAAGGAACAGGCGCAGGCCGCAGCCGCCCTGGCATCTCCACCACCGGCAGTTCCACCTCAAGTGTTGTCCAAGCCCGCGACCGCTGTCACAACGCCGGCGACGAACAGCGCGACGCAAACAACTCCCCGCGAGAATCCCGGGCGAACGCAGCCAGTTGAAGCAGTCGTACCCAAACGGAGGGCTTCCGATTCGACGCCAGAGATGTCGGTCCGCACCGAGTCTCCCAGACGACCAATTGTCGAACAACCAATTGATATTGATTTGGAGGCCGAACTGTCCGCGATGGAAGTGAAGCCCGCAGTGGAAGTGAAGCGGACGAAGCCGGTCGCTGCTCCGGTGGAATCGAGACCCGTTCACACCCCCTCACCCATGAGCGGCGGTTACTCCTCCTCGATCTCCGCGAGCAGTTCGTACTCAACGACGCGACCGGCGGCGGCGCCGCCGCCGGTCCGACCCACGCCCCGACCGGCTCCGTCACGCGGGCGTTCGTCGTCCTCGTCTCTGTCCGATTCTCTGGCGGTCTTGAAAGACCCGAAGGCCCTCGGAGCGATGGGCGTGCTCGCGCTGGTGTTGCTGTTCGTCGGTTGGGGATACCTCCCCAAGAGCAGCGCTGCCGACAGGAAACACTTCCAGGCACTGAAGCAGATTTACGACGAGATTAAGTCTAAACGAGCCAGCAATTCCAACGACTATTTGCCCGTCATGAAACAGGCCGATCAAGTCAGCAAGGCCGTCACCGCCGACCTGAAGACCAAGGCCAGCCGAGACGATCTGGGCAAGCAGTCGCTACTGTGGGCCGCTCGCGACGAACTGCCACGCGTGGTGACCGAACTCAAGAAGTCCCCGGCCACTCCGAGCAAGGCCGAAGAGGGTTTCGCCACGCGTTTGTGGGAAGCCGCCAATCACCTGGGCCTGAAAGACACCGGCCTTCCCACGCCGCCACCTCCTCCGGTCATCGCCGTGAGCGAAGTACGGCCCGACGGGTCACGAGACGACTGAGGACGTTCAGTCTTGTCGCTCAATGGCGGTGAAGGCCCAGACGAGCGACACCACCCAGCCGACGAACGTCCAGCCCAACAGCACGTTCAGCAGCAGGATCGCAAACGCATTGTGATGCCCGCGCAAAACGGCGATCGCTCCCGGCAACAGGTAAAACAACAACCCCACCAGCGCCAGGCACAACAGCCCGGCGCGGGGGTTGCGGTCGGCTTGAGCCAGCACAATCACAGCGGACAGTTTTATCGCAGCCTCCTTTCGCAGGGTAAGCCTCTGGCTTGCCCGCGTTCGTTTGTCGCCGATTGGCCGTCGAGAAAAACACGGTGGCCATCGAGAAAAACACCGGCAAGCCAGAGGCTTACCCTGCGAAAGTCTCCACCGCGGTCGTGGACATCGGGTGAGTTTGGAATCGCTCCACCCCTGACCGCCGCATTCTTGTGGCGAGGTCGCGTCGTCGCAACTTCGGCGGCTGCGGCCCGCGCCGGAACGGATTGACCCTCCCGGAAACGGCCGATACACTCCCGCCCCGCGCCAGGACGGTGCGGTTCGCGCGGCAGGGAAGCACGCATGAGCGCAGTCCGTCAACCATTGTCCGAGTCCTCGACCGGTCCCGAGATCGTGCCGGCGTCGCGACTCGCGCAGTTGCGTGCGGCGCGAGACATCATCGCCCACGAAGGCCAGACGCTGCTCGACCTTTCGCGCCGGTTGGACGTGGCGTTCTGCGAGGCGCTCGATCTGCTCGCCGCCTGTCGCGGCAGCGCGATGCTGACGGGCGTCGGCAAGGCGGGCCTGATCGCCCGCAAGGTCGCGGCCACACTCTCCTCCACCGGAACCCGCGCCCACTTCCTGCATCCGACCGAGGCCCTGCACGGCGACTTCGGCTGCGTCGGCGACGACGATGTCTGGTTGTTGTTTTCCAACAGCGGTGAGACGGACGAAGTCTGTCGTCTCCTGCCGCTGATCCGCGAACGCCGCCAGTCGATCATCGCGATCACGTCCGGCAGCGCGAGCACGCTCGGTGCGGAGGCCGATGTCACGATCCGGCTCGGCCGACTGGTCGAAGCCGGTGCGCACGGGCTCGCTCCCTCGACCAGCACCACCGCGATGCTGGCCCTCGGCGACGCGCTGGCTCTCGTCCTCAGTCAGCATCGCAACTTCACGCCGCAGCAGTTCGCCGTCTTTCATCCCGGCGGCAGCCTGGGCCGGCGACTGGCTTCGGTGAGGGACGTCATGCGTTGCGGCGAGCAGGTGCGCATCGCCGACGACGCAGCCACGATTCGCGAAGTCTTCGTGAATCTCTCCCGGCCCGGACGCCGCACCGGCGCGGTCATGCTGGTCGATCGAGACGGCCGCCTGTCGGGCCTGTTCACGGACAGCGATCTGGCACGCCTGCTCGAACGCCGCCAGGACGAACACTTCGACCGACCCATCTCGGAAGTGATGACTCACCGCCCGATGACCATCGGTCCCGACGCCATCGTCGAGGAAGCCCTGCAACTGCTGGGTGCCAGACACGTCAGCGAACTCCCCGTGATTGATGCCGACGGCCGACCGCTCGGGCTGATCGACATCACCGACCTGATTGGAATCGGATAGAGCCTGTCCGGGAATGAGTCCACGAATTCGTTCCGTTGAAATCCCAAACTCCAAGAACCAAATCCCAAACGAATCTCAAATCTCAAGCACCAATGACAGAAACAAAACCCAGTACGAACAACAACGAATCGTGGCGGCCACGCCGCCGATTGGCCCTTTGAGATTTGGGATTTGGAATTCGTTTGGTGTTTGGTTCTTGGAATTTCGGATTTCCCCCACTGATGTTTTCCCGCCTGCTCCTCACGATCGCGACGGCCGTCAGCCTGACCGGGCTGTATGCGGTGTATGCGGTCGCGGTCCGTCCGCTGGTCGTCATCCCCGAGGGACCTGCGGAACTGGTCGAGACACCCGACGAGATCGCCACGCATCGACCCGTCGAAAACGTCCGCGTCGCCGAGTCGTACCTCCCCGAACAGAACTGGGCCGCACAATCCCAGTACATGCTGCGTGCCGGTCAGGCGTTTGTCTTCACCAACGAATGGCGGCGCGACGAGGGAAACAACCAGAAGGTGCGGTTCAGGCCCTTTGCCATGGTCTGGCTGAGCACGGACAAACACGGGCGGGAACAAGCCGTGTCCCTGGTGAGCGATTCGGCGCAGCTCAAGTTCGCCTCGGAGTTCGATGAGAAAAATCCGAACCCCGGCCGCGTGGTGGGTGCGGTTCTCGAAGGCGACGTGCAGGTGAAGGGGACCGACGGGCTGGCCGTTGTCGGCCGGCGGTTCATCTTCGACGAGTCGGCTCCGTCGCTGGTCACCACCAACCCGGTGCAGTTTCAATACGGCCAGCACAAGGGCTCGGGACGCAGCCTGCACATGAGCCTGGTTCCCGCCGAGGGACTGCCGGGCAAGGACCGGCCGCACGTGTTTGGCATCCGCACGATTCGCCTCTCCAGCGGAACCGATCCCAAAACGAAGAAGTTTGAAGACGTGCGACTCGACGTCCAGATGAAACAGCGGGGCCAGCCGCTCGTGATCAACATTCGCGGCGCGCGAGAACTCGAATACGACGTCGCTTCTCAAACCGCCGTGTTCTCGCAGGAGGTGCGCGTCTTCACCCGGACGGGGCCGAAAGAGTACGACGGGATGGACTGTGAACGGCTCACCCTGCAATTCGAGGCGAGACCCAAGGATCTCTCCAGCCGCGAGCACAGTCCGCCGCCGGAGGCCGTCTCCGCACGAAAGAAGAATTACCAGCAGATCGAGACCGACCTCGCCTTCCGGCGGTTGACGGCCGAGGGGTTCGACGGTCGCAAAGTGAAGATCGTCTCACAACGGCATGACGTCCGCGCCTTCATGACAAAGCTGGTCTATGACACGCACGATCGCACCCTGCGCATGAGTGACCCGAGTGATCCGAAGGGGGTTCTGGCGTCGCAACAGGGGTCCACCCTGCGCGTACCGGAGGTCGTCTTGCTGCTCGGCGAGAACAATACGGTCGGTGAAGTGCTGTGTCTCGGCGCGGGCCGGCTGGAAACGACACAACCCGGCACGAACGAACTCGCCTTCATCGCGACGTGGGCCAGACAACTTCGCAAATCGACCGACCAGGCCACGGGACTCGACCTGATCGAACTCGAACAGCACGCCTCGTTTCGACAGCCGGACAAGCAGATCGGTTTGGGTGCCGAACTGATCCGCATCTGGCTCGTACCCATTCCGCTCAACGCGGCGATGAGTCCCGCCGGCGCCGCCGCACCGACTTCGACCGGCGACCCGGACATCAAGCGACTCTTCGCCGAACGCGAAGTGGCGCTCATCAGTCCCCAGCTCGTGGCCCGCACCGGCGAACTCGACGTCCGCTTCGACGAGGACGTTGCTCCGCCGCAAAGGCTCAGCCTGAGATCGCGGACCGGGCTGCAACCGGCGGAATTGAACCTGCCGCGCCGCGCGCCGCTTCAGCTCACCGCGTTCGCCGCCATTCCCGTCGGGACAGACGGTTCGCTCGGTCCTCCGATCGACATCCCGTCGTCCCCGTCCCATGACGTGCGGCGCGGGCGAGTCACCGGCCAGATTCCGCGTTCCAGCGAACCGCTCGATCTGAAAGCGGACCGCATCGGCGTGAGACTCCGCAAACGGAGCGGCCAGTCGGAGCCCGAGGTCTCTCACGTGGAAACGCAGGGTCACGTCGTCGTTCGCCAAAACAGAAAGCCCGGCGAACAACCGCTGACCGCCGAAGGGGACCGGATGAACCTGACCGTCGAAGGTCCGTCTCGCGAGGTGATCCACCTGTTCGGCAGCCCGGCGCATCTGCGCGATCGGGGGCTGCACATTGAAGGACGCGACGTCCATCTCGACCGGGCCGCCAATCGGGCGTGGGTCAACGGGCACGGACTGCTTCAGTTGCCCCTGCCCAAGAAATCTCCGTCATTGCCGACATCCGAGGAATCTCCCTTCGAATCTCCCTTTGCCTCCCTGGGCGACGCGACGGGCGACCCGGACCTCGACGTCTGGTGGGACGAGAAGATGGAATTCGACGGGCAGACGGCCAAATTTCTCGGCAAAGTCCGCGCGGAACTCGGTCTGACGCGCATGAACTGCGAGCAGATGGACGTCGAACTCCTGGCGAGACTCTCGTTCGCGGAGCCGGATCTCAAGCAACGGCCGGACCTCAGGTCGATCCATTGCCGCGAGGACGTGTCGTTCGAGAATTCCAAGTCCGAGGGAACGAAGCTGGTACAGGTCGTCCGCGGACAGGTGGCCGAATTCACGCTCGATCAGGCCCGCAACTCGGCACTCGCCCAGGGACCGGGACACATGAAGCTGTGGCAGCGGGGGAAGCACAATCAGGCGGGACTGGCACCGCGCGACGTCATCCAGGCCAACCGGCCGATCACCGTGGTCGCCTCCGACTGGAAGTACACGCGCATCGATTTCAAGGGATGCATGACCGGCGACATCAAGGGACAACGTTCCAGATTCCATGACTCGGTGCGCGTCGTGTACGGACCGGTCAAGCTCCCCAATGACACGATCGACGCCGACAACCTGCCCGCCGAGGCGGGGGCCATGCGCTGCGACAAGCTCGAATTCTCATACCACCCCAGAACGGCGGACAATCCGGCGGCCTATCAGCAACTGGTCGGCAAGGGCAACGCCGAGATCGAGGGTCGTGGCTACTATGCCAACGCCGACGAGATCAGCTACGACGGCGCGAAGGGGCTGTACATGCTCCGGGCCAATGGCAATCAGAATGCGACGATCACCCGAGATTCCGAGGGAGGACCGCGGGGCAATGCCTCCGGCCGCCGCATCGAATTCATCCCGTCCACGAAGTTCCTCTCCGTCGATCGCGTGGCCGGAGTCAGCGGCGGGCAGTAAGCACCCGACCAAGAACAAGTCCTCGAATTTGTTCCGATCAAAGTGCAAATCCCAAACTCCAAGAACCAAACACCGAACAAATTCCAAATCTCAAGGCGACAAACGGGGAACCGATTTCAACCACGCCTTGTTCGTACCGGTTTTTGTTTCTGTCATTGGTGTTTGAGATTTGAGATTCGTTTGGGATTTGGTTCTTGGAGTTTGGAAGTTATGACTTCATTCGTCTCGCACCTCGAAGCCGCCATCGACGGAACGACGCTTCCCGCCGATCGACTGCAAACGTTGCACAACGATCGGCCGCTGTGGGTGCGGTATGACCTGGCGGCGGTGGGGCAAACGCTCGCGAAAGCCAACCTGCGTGAGCGGCCGCTCGACATGTGGCGGTGTCGCGAACTGCTGCCGGTTCCGTTCGAGACGGAACCCGTCTCGCTCGGAGAAGGCCAGACGCCGCTGTTGCCCTGCTCGCGCCTGGCCTCGCGATTTGGCCTCGACCAGTTGTGGATCAAGGACGAATCGCACCTGCCGACGGGCAGCTTCAAGAGCCGCGGGCTGGCGATGGCCATCACGATGGCCAAACACTTCGGAGTCCGTCGCGTCGCCCTGCCTTCGGCCGGAAACGCGGGAGGCGCGGCGGCGGCCTATGCCGCGCGAGCCGGTCTGGAAGCCTACGTCTTCATGCCGCAGGACACGCCCGTCGTCAACGTCTACGAGTGCCGGCTGGCCGGCGCGAAGACGTTCCTCGTCAACGGACTGATCACCGACTGCGGCCGCATCGTGCGCGAGGGCAAACAGCGCATGGACTGGTTCGATCTCTCGACGCTCAAGGAGCCGTATCGCATCGAGGGCAAGAAGACGATGGGCCTGGAGCTGGCCGAGCAATTCGACTGGCAACTTCCCGACGTGATCCTCTACCCGACCGGCGGCGGCACCGGCTTGATCGGCATGTGGAAGGCCTTTCAGGAACTGAGCGCGTTGGGGTGGCTGAATTCGGAGCGCGGAACACGGAGCGCCGAGTTGGGAGCAGGACCCCCCGGCAAAATAACATATAGCTACCCGCGACCCGCAACCCGTTACGC
>JANODP010000315.1:0-13413 GCA_031412755.1 Schlesneria sp.
CCCCCAGTTCTGCTGACAACTCGCTGGGGGCTCGAAGACTCGACCCCAGCCACACAAACTCGATCTCGGGAAGTTGTTTCGAGCCGGTTCCTTAGGATCGCGTCGTCATCGTCACTTCGAGCCCACACCCCGGTTGCATGCAAACAACCGGGGTGTTCTGTTTGGAATTGCACACCAGATTTTGGAGTCTTGCATGCCAACTCCCGTTGTTCCACCGGATCGCATCGCGACTGTGCGACCTGTTGATGAAATCCCTTCCGATCCCCGAGTGGCCGCCGTGTTTGAGGACATCAAGCGGACGAAGCAGATCGATTTTGTTCCGGCCTTTTGGCGTGTGCTGGCGACGAACCCGGACCAGCTCGAACTGATGTGGTCCCGGCTCAAGACTCTGATGCACCCCGAGGCGGTCGGACGTAAATCGCCACTCGATCCGCTCACGCGCGAGATCATCGCCGTGGCGGTCTCGGCCACGAACGGTTGCCGGTACTGCGTCAACTCGCACACGGCGGCGGTTCGCAAGCTCGGGCTGAGTGTCGAGGCTCTCGGTGAAGTCCTGGCCATTGTGGCCCTGTTCAACAGCACCAACTCCCTGGCCGACGGTTATCAGATCGAACCCGACGTGCTGCCGCCGTTGGAATGAAACGAAGAGGGCTAACGCCCAAGAGCCAGGGGGCTGACGCCGCCCCGCTCCGAAAGATCTCAAGTTGGTCGGCGTGAGTTGTGGTTCACGTCTTCGCGGTGAGGTCCACGCCCATGTCACTGAAGAGAAGTTTCATATCCTCCCACACGTCCTTCTTGGCTGCCGGATTGCGCAGCAGGTACGACGGGTGATAGGTGCAGAGGACCTTCGCGCGGCCGTACTGGAAGAATTGGCGACGCAGCTTGCCGATGGTGGCCTCGGACGCCAGCAGGTTCTTCGCGGCGGTCGAGCCCCAGCAGACAATGTAATCGGGATTGACGAGGGCGATCTGGCCGTCGAGGTACTCGCGGCAGTTGCCCGCCTCCTCGGGAGACGGCAGCCGGTTGCCGGGTGGCCGGCAGCGCAGGACGTTGCAGATGTAAACGTCCTCGCGCTGCATGCGGCAGGCTTTGATGATGTCGTTCAGCAGTTGACCGGCCCGTCCGACGAACGGCTCGCCCTGCGCATCCTCATCCGCGCCGGGGGCCTCACCGATGAACATGATCTTCGCTTCGGGGTTGCCCACGCCGAAGACGGTCTGCTTGCGAGTGCTCGCCAGTTCCTGGCATCTCACGCACGCGGCGACCCGCTCGGCCAGCACGGCGAGTTGTGAGACTCGTTCCTCGCGCGGCAGATTCAACGGTTGAAACGCCGCACAGTCGGAGGCCCTCGGGAGTGCAGCCGCTACGGAGGCAACGGCCGACGACGTACGATCTGATCGAGAGGCAGCAGGCATGGATTCGGCCCGGGTGAGAGGAGGTGGAGCGACATCCGCGCGAGCGGTCGCTGTCGTCGCAAGTGAACGGCCCGTCGCAGGATCTCGCTCGGCACCGGCGGTTGCCGAAGTGATGGGCGCGGGCATCTCAACCGGCAGCGGAGCGATCTTCGTCCAGTGAGTCAGTCCGGCTCGCCGAAAGCCTTCCAACTGCTGGACGATGGCTCGCCGAACGGATGCGGAGTCGAGGTCGGGCATGGGCGGGTTCGAATGGTTCACGAGAAGTTTGCGGAGAGAATCGGAGGACCGAACGCGAGGCAGTGTCTCAACCTGGCCGCGATGTCGCCAGCGTCGCGCGAGGTGACTTCGCTCGGTGAACGCCAGCGAAACGGAGCCGCGTGATGACAATTCCCCGAACCTTGACAGGCATTAGATCATCCGTCATCCTCCCGCCCGACTTGAGGGTCTTGTTTCGCGAGGCAACTCGGGTTTGGCCAGGTAGCTCAGTTGGTAGAGCACAGGACTGAAAATCCTGGTGTCGCCGGTTCGATCCCGGCCCTGGCCACTCCAATGATTCACCGAGCTCCGCAAAGTGCGGGGCTTTTTTCGTTTGGTGCGCCGGTCGAGATCTTGCGGAGGCCGCACGGCATGGGCCTGGTCGTCTACAAGCTGGGCGGAAGTCTGCTCTCGTGCGTCGATCTCGCCGCACGCTTGAGGGCCGTCTTTCAACAACGACCCGACGATCGGTCGCTGATCGTGGTGGGAGGCGGTGCGGCGGCAGATGTCGTTCGCGACTGGAGCCGCATTCACTCTCTGTCCGAAGAGGCCGCGCACTGGCTCGCCCTGAGATCCCTCTCGCTCAACCGAGCACTGGTCCGAAACCTGCTGCCCGAATCGCGCGAAGTCTCCACCCGCGCCGCCGCCGAATCGCTCTGGTCCGAGGGAATCCGACCGCTCCTGCTCGACGCGGAAGCCTGCCTGCGAGGCGCCGAGAGCCGCGATCGATCTCCGCTGCCTCATTGCTGGGACGTGACCAGCGATTCGATCGCCGCCTGGACCGCCGCCCGTTGGGACGCCGACGAACTGATCCTGCTGAAATCCACGAGCCTGCCCGCCAACCTGACCCTCGACGAAGCCACCCGCCTGGAACTGATCGACCCCTACTTCCGGCAACTCGCGAACGAGATGCCTCGCGTCAGTTGGTGCAACCTGCGCGAGGAGGCGGCGAGCGTCGTCGAGTGGCTTGGTCCGTCTCATCTCAGACATTGAATTCCATCCAACGGGGTCAAAGCCTTGACGGATGCTACCCGTTCGCACAAGGTTCTGTTCAAGTGTTCGCGTCGACTGACGTCCGCTTCCGCCTCATACTCCTCCAGTTCCGGGAAAGTCCACATGACACGTTCCACTCGCCGCGATTTTCTGAAGCAATCTCTCGTCTGCGGAGCGACCGTCGGGTTCACGGCGGCCAGTTGGAAGCGGGTCCACGGTGCCAACGAACGGCTGAACATTGCGTCGATCGGAACGGGAGGCAAAGGCTGGGACGACCTGACTCAGGTGGCGAAAAGTCCTCACGTGCATGTCGTCGTGCTGTGCGACGTCGATGAGACGCCGGGACATCTGGGACGGGCGGCCGAGAGGTTCTCTGAGGCCAGGCGGTTCTTCGATTACCGGAAGCTGCTGGACGATGCCAACCAAAAAGCGTTCGATGCGGTCATTGTCTCGACGCCCGATCACATGCACGCGCCGATCGCATTGCCGGCCATGCAGCTTGGCAAGCACGTCTATTGTCAGAAGCCGCTGACTCACACGATCCACGAGGCTCGGCAGATGCGGGCGGCGGCGGCGAAGCACAAGCTCGTCACGCAGATGGGGAACCAGATTCAGTCGCATCAGTTTTATCGCACGGCCGTCTCGCTGGTGCATGCGGGCGCGATCGGCAAGGTCAAAGAAGTCCATGCGTGGCAGAGCGGCAAGATGGGTTGGATCCTCGTCGACGACCGTCCCGACACGAAGGACGATGTGCCGACGACGCTGCACTGGGACGAATGGCTCGGCGTCGCGCCCGAGCGGCCCTATGTCAGCAAGATTTATCACTCGTTTAATTGGCGAGCGTGGCAGGACTACTCCAACGGACAACTGGGAGATTTCGGTTGCCACATCCTCGACCCGGTCTTCTCGGCGTTGAAGCTGACGTCACCGACCAGCGTGAAGGCCGAGGCGTCCGCCATGAATCGTGAGGTCTGGTACAAGCAGTCGAAGGTCTCGTACGAGTTCCCCGCCACGGAACTGACCACGTCCGGCTCGATCAAGGTGACCTGGTACGACGGCGAAGGCCACCTCCCTCCGAGCGAAGCTCACGGCTTGCCAGACGGCTACAAGCTCCCCGGCTCCGGTTCGGTGCTGATCGGTGAGAAGGGTTCGCTGGTCATCCCCCACGTCGCGGCCCCGAAGCTGTTCCCGGAAGAAACCTTCGCCGACAAGCAGATCGAGATGCAACCGGCGCGCGACCACTACGTCAGTTGGGCCGACGCCTGCCGAGGTGCCGACCACACGACCTCGCACTTCGACTACGCCGTGCCGCTGACCGAAGCCGTGCTGCTCGGCACCGTCGCGATCCGCCTGCCGGGCGAATCACTCACCTACAACGCCGCCGAAGGGAAGGTCACCAACCACACCAAGGCCAACGCCCTGCTGACCAAACCCTACCGCAAGGGCTTCGAGCCAGCGTGGCTCGCCTGATGCCTGTCAAACTCAAACGCCCGGCGTCTCGAAGGAGCCGGGCGCTGGTCGCCACCCGGAGGATGAGAAATGATCTATCATGGACAAATCAAGAACGGCGTCGTGGTCTTGGACGAGAAGCCGGAGTTACCCGAGGGGACGGAGGTGCAGGTACAGGCCATCCCTTCCGCTCCCCGCAAAACGCTGGCTGAACGATTCCAAAACGTGATCGGCCGCGCGACGGACTTACCCGAAGACATGGCCGCCGAGCACGACCATTACATTCATGGAAGTCCCAAGCAATGATGCGTGGAGTCTTCGGAACGCACCGGGCCATGCGTCATGCCGCCACGACCACACCTCGCCGTCTCGACGGCACGCACCCGACCGCTGGCTCGCCTGAAAGTAGCCTTCATCGCTCCGCGTGAAGTCAGCCGAGTGCGAGGGAACTGGCTGGAACAGTCCCCGCCGAACTCGCGCCCGGCCCTCTTCACGCGGAGCGATGAAGGCTACTTTGGCCTCTCACGTATTCCTCCCTTTCCGCGTCCTGCCCCTCCCCCGCCGATCGCTCGCTTCGACTTGGCCGCTGGCTTCGGCAACCCATCGAGCGATCTCTGCACCTCCTTGACCTCGTGCGGCATCCCGATCTTGGCATACAGGTCGCGAGCCTTTGTCCACAATACCCGCGCCTGATCCATCTCGCCCCGATCTTTGGCTATCAAGCCAAGGTTCGCGTACTGACCGGCCATGCCCTCCTGAAGGCCGAGCCTTTCTTGAATGGCAAGCGCTTTCTGAAGCATCACTTCCGCCCAGTCCAGGTCGCCTCGTTTCTGATAGATCTTCCCGAGGTTCGCGAACTGAATGGCCATCCCCGGCTGATGGCCGAGCTTCTCATTGATGTCAAACGCCTTCCGGTACATCTCTTCGCCTCGGTCCAGCTCTCCCCGCTTCTCGTAGATCGACCCGAGGTTGCCGTACTGGATGGCCATTCCCTCCGGGCGGCCGAGCTTCTCC
The DNA here is from genome assembly GCA_031412755.1 of Schlesneria sp. Classification (GTDB taxonomy): domain Bacteria; phylum Planctomycetota; class Planctomycetia; order Planctomycetales; family Planctomycetaceae; genus Schlesneria. Next base: position 5,127 of record JANODP010000315.1, read on the forward strand.
GCAGTCTCCAGCGACTTCCGATGCAACTCTTCGGCCCGATCCAACTCGCCCCGCGTCTGGTAGATCAGCCCGAGGTTGCCATATTGGTTGGAGACGCACTCCTGAAAGTCAATCTTCTCCGCGGTCTCCAGCGAGGTTCGGTGCATCTCTTCTGCCCGCTCCAATTCACCCCGCGTCCGATAGATTATTCCGAGGTTGCCGCAATGACGGGCGATCCCCTCTTGATTGTCGAGTTTCTCGTCAATGGCCAGTGCCTTCCGATGCATCTCTTCGGCCCGGTCCAGTTCGCCCCGCGTCTGATAGATCAGCCCGAGGTTGCCCAGCGCTCTTGTGATAGCGGGGGTCGCGGTGTCACGGCCGCTGATCGCCAAACGGCGCTCGGTCAGTTCCTCGGCCGTCACCAAATCTCCTGTGCGCCAGTAAAACAAAAAGGCGAGATACAGCACCTGCAAGTTAGCGGTTCCGTCGGTCGCCTTGGCGAAATCCTGTCGAGCCTCTTCCACCCGCCCTTCGCGTACAGCCTTCGACGCCCGCTCGGCGAATTCCAGAGCAAACCTCTCCGCGCGGGCCGCTGCCGCCTCAGCCGCCTGATGCTCACGCTCCGCCTTCGCCTCCGCTTCCGCCGCCTTCGCCCTCGCCTGGGCCACTTCCTCGATCGCGTGCTGCGGCAGTACCACCTTTTCCAACGCCGCATCGGCCGCTGGCAATTCCCCCCGCACATAGGCTCGCAGATGGTTCCGCACTTCCTCTTTGAACTCGGCCGCCGTCGCGAACGGGCGATAGAGCAACGTCCGCTGCGCCTCCAACTGCCGACGAAAGGCAAGCACCTTCTGAAGCTGCTCCCCCGGATCGACCATGTAGCCCGATTCGATCTCCTTGAAGAAGACCAGAACCGTCGGCGATCCGGTTCGCTGCCAACGATCGACCGCCCGGTGAAACTCTTCTTCGGTATAAGACGAGTACGGCTTGGCATCGGGAGCTTCCTGCCCCCAGCGGCGATGCATCGCCAGCACAAACACCTCGCATTGGTCGATCTTTTGATTGATCAACCCCTGCGACCGCCGCGTCATCACCGCCGGAGTCGCCTCCCACGCCAGCAACTCGAACGTCACTCCCGCTCCGTCGCCGAAGCCGTCATTGAGTTCGTCAATCACTTCCTTGAACGTCGCCCGCTCCACCGCCAGATCGCCCGGTGAGGCGATGAAGACCGGGATCGTTCGCTTGTCGGATTTGCTCACCGCCCGCTTGGCCATGTGGGACTCGCTCGAAAGATTGGTCCATCCCGCCGCAACGGCGGCGGGAGCGAGCAGAATTATTCTGAGTCCCGCCGGGGAAAGCCAGCAGAATCCCTCAGAAGTGTTGCGGGGTGCGGTACTGGCGGCACTCTGTGTTGATGGCGCTGATGATTGAATGTCAAACAAAAACGGCCGACAGCAAAACTGTCGGCCGTTCTCCAGCATGATCCCCAAAACACGCCGTGTTGAGTCCGTGAGGGCTATCACGTCACTCGACGAGGAACATAGGTCGCCGTTTGCTGTTGTCCACTGGTTAGTCACCCACAGGCTCGAAAATAACTGTCGCGCCGCCGTCCGGCTCAAATCGGTAGGGAAACTTGCCCGTATCCATTTTCAGAACATCAACCAATTCCAGCAAACTCGCGGCGAGCCTGCTGGCGATTCCGTGGTTCTCGCAGGTCCACCGATAACCGTTCTCCGTTTCTCCCCACGTTAGGACGCCGTGATTCGAGACTTTGAGGAACAGAAGTGTGAGCAGGTGAATCTTATTCTCGCGACTCATTCGCTACCTTTCATGCGTTCTTGACGGTCCACGCAGGCATTTTTGTTTGTTGGAAGGAAAAAGAGAAGCCCCGCGATGATGAGTCGCGGGGTTCTTTTGTTCCTGTCGATCCTCACGCGGCGACTGTCTTCGCGGCTTCGGTCAACAGTCTTTCCAGCGTCCAAGGCTCGGTCGCGAGGCCAGCCGCAACGGCGGGCGTCGTCTTGATGGTCATGTGGCGACGGCACCAGTTGTACCAAGCGAACTGCAAGCCGAGCATCGCTTCATGGTTCGCCCATTTCTTGCTGTGTGCGTTCGTCAGCCGCGTGTAGCGGCGGTTGTGCATCCGGGTGGAAAGATTGAATCTTTCCATTCTCGACGTGCCCACTTCGTTCTCTTTGGGGTTGCCGCAGACGATGGTCTTCTTGACGCGGATTATTGCCGCCGGTGAGTACCGCGTTTGATCCGTCTTGGACGGGCTGATGAAATCCTTCACTATCATGGCGAAGTCAACCTGCCCGTTCCATGCGTTCTCGACCGCTTCCCGGTAGGACGCGAAACCATCTGACGAAACCTGCGGACGACCGGCCACGCACGGGTGGAGTTTCTTGACGAATGTCCGGGTGTGGTCTCCGTCCCGCTTGCCGAGATGCCAGCACAAGAGCAGTTTGGAGTCACGGTCAATCGCTGTGAACACGTAGGAATCGCCGATTTGTTCGGTGGATTCGTGACCGGCCCGCAGCGCCGTCTTGGCCTTGCAGTAGATGAAAGCCCACTGCTCGTCCAATTCGATTTGTTCAGCCTTCACGTCGTGGATGTTCGCTTCCATGAAGGCGCGGCATTGTTCACCGGCTTGGATCATCGCGCGGAGAATGGTCTCCCGATCAAGCCCGGTGAGTCTGGAAGCCGCCCGCAGACTCATTCCTTCCAACAGCATCCGCAGCGCCATGACGGCCTCTTTCAAGCCCGTCTGCATTCCGGTCAGCGCATGGGCTTCAACAAACGTCTTCTTGCACGCGAGGCACTTGTGCCGCTGCTGGCCCTTGCGATCTTTCCCGAACTTCACGGCCACGTCTTCCCCGCAGTGTTTGCAATTCATTTGGACATCTTTCCCGTTTGGGACGTGTCCGCTAGAATGACATTGCCATGTCGCATTCGGGCGGAAACGTCGGTTTGTGATTGCGTCCCGGTGATTGCTTCAACAGTCACCGGGATTTGTTTGACGTGTTTATTGTAGTGACAACAAACGAAGTGTCAACTCACTTTCTGCCAGTTGACGAAAGATTTCTTGTCACTACAATCGCGGCATGAAAAAACAACCGACGAAACTGCCGCGAGGTCGCCCGCCGAAGTCCGATGAGGATCGAGCGGACGCATTGGTCCAGTTGAGGCTCACCAACGCCGAGAAGGCTGTTTGGCAAGAGGCCGCCGAACGTGATGAGATGAAGCTGTCCGCTTGGATCAAGGACAGGCTGAACAAAGCCGCGAGCAGCAAGCCGAAGCTACGCTAAGCGGAGACCGGGGGTTTCGATCCCATCCGTGACAGACCCCTCCGCCAGCGTATAAGACTGGTGCGCCAACCAAGACGCGGGCCGCTCTCCGTTGCTCTTATTGACGCACCGCGCCATAGCGGGTTCGTGCGACGCGGCTTTTTTTCCGAAACTTCTAACAAAGATCCCTGTTTGCACTTGCGGTGATTTTGCAGTTTTGGCAAGAATACCTGCCGGAGTTGCATCGAATGCCCAAGAAGATCGTTTCTCGAATTGATCGTAATCTGGCTCGCCGCCTCAGTGAGGCAAGGCGCGAGGCGGGGTTATCTACCCGAGACGTCGCTGACAGTCTGCCGAAACGCCTTGCCGTGTCGCGCACAACAATCTCAAGTTACGAGAAGGGCGTGACGGTTCCGCCAATTGACGTGCTCGGGGCCTTGGCGACTCTCTACCATCGGACGCTCAACTGGTTTGTTGAAGAGCGCGGCGGGCTGAGCGACCTTCGTTATCGTAATCTTCCTTCCCGCGTGCGACTGAATGACAAACGCCAATTTGAGGCCATTGCGGGGAAGTGGGCAGATGCCTACTCGAACCTAGAGACGCACTTGAATGCGGTGCTCACTCCGAAGATTCATGAGTTCGGTGATACCGACACAGGTCCAATGCAGTTGGCGGCTTCATTGCGAAGCGCCGTCGGCATTTCAGAATCCATCCCCATTCAGAATGTCGTTTCTCTGCTCGAATTGTTCGCGGTTCGGGTGTTGGAGCTTAGGCCGTCACTTCATCTCGACAGCCTCACGGCGAGGCACGCCGGTTCAGTGATTATCATCATCAACCCGGACATTCGGAACGACAGGCTGCGACTGACACTCGCTCATGAAATCGCCCATGTTGTTTATGATGGTTGCAAGCAGTCACTAGGATGGTCGGATGACTTGGTAGAACGGCGGGCGCATGACTTCGCTTCTGAACTGCTGCTTCCGCAGGATCAGCTTGAACAAGCATTCGTGGGAAGATCGTTCCTGAGGTTGATTGAATTTCGCGAACGCTATGGCGTATCGCTCGCAAGCATGGTGTTTCGAGCGGAGAAGTCTAAGATTATCCCAACCACAATAGCTCGGCGGCTATGGACAGAGATTATCGCTCGCGGATGGAAGACCGAGGAACCGGGCTTTGTTTGGCGAGACAGAGCGGTCCGATTCGAGACGTTGATGGAAACCGCGCTTCATACTGGCCAGTTGACGTGGGTAGATGCTGAGCGAATCACCGGCATCCAGGAAGGGGAGCTGCGCAGGCGAATCATTGAAATCACGGATTACTGCGGTGTGATTCACAGAGAAGAAAAAGGCGGGACAGACACCGCTCGGATGCTCAGGCTCGTAACTGAATAATCCCTGCCATCGCCGATGGCACAGCGAGCCAAAAACTAGATGGTGGTGAAGGCACCCCGGACAAGGAATCTTCACCACCCTCGCGTATCGCAGAGAGGATTGTAATGAAGGAGATCAGGAAGTCAATCAAGATGTTCGACCATGAGCGGCGCGGCCTTGAGGAGGCGTATCTCAGGAGAAAAATCACGATTGAACAGTACGAAGTGAGGCAGGACGACCTGCACGCACTGTGCAATGAATGGCGGTCCCAATTCGGTCGTACCGAGTCTGACGGCGACATTCACCATTTCATGCGAACACGGCGCAAGAGCGGCAAGTGGCCAAAACTCAATGGCGCGCAGGAGCCTACGCCAACCCTTCCAGAGCTGACCGCCGAGCACAGGGAAGTCTTGGTCGATATCTACTACGAGCACGTCGCCGACCTTGGAAGTGGTTCAGATAACATTGCCTACGAGCCGGAAGTGATGGCAATGATCGCGACGGAGTTCCATCATCGCACAGGGCGCGTTGTGCCCGGAAACATGCTCGTCGGCATCCTGACGGCGATGCGTAAGCGCGGACTGCTTCCAAAAGTGCGCAAACAAGACGAGGACGAATCAGGCGGATTCAACGACATTGCACAGGTTGGATAATGCGACCGGCCCGTGGGCTTCCCCACGGGCCGGAGTGTTTGGTGGTCGGGAGCGTATTCAGACCGGTAGAGTGCGTTGCTGTCGAGTCCAAATCGACGGCGTTGCGGGGTCCAAACTCGCAATCCCGACTGCCATCCTAAATCTTACGACGAGGTCAATGGGATAGCCAGCCCCCTGCCGACGATCAACCGCCGTGACACACAGTACCCCGCGACGCGGTTTTCACTTCCGCTCGGCTTTGTTCACGCTGCTGACGTGGCACCCGAGCTTCGCGGCGATCCGTGCGGTTGACCATCCCTTGGTCCGCAGAGCGGCGATCTTGGCGCGATCAGCCTTGCGTCTGTGGAACCCGCCCTGCATTTGCGCGAGATTCTTTTCGATCCGTTTCCGCAGTTCGGGCGGCAATCGCGCCTTGAGGCATTCCCTCAACAAATCCTTGGTGCGCGTGTAGGATGAGATCATGGTGGCAAGAGGATAACCGGGGCGTGGTCATCAACACACTGTGCCGCCAGTACCCGGGGTGCGGCCTTGATCAGGAGTCAGGCACTTTGGTGACAGATCCCGGCCTGTTTCATTCGCCGCATCCAATCCATTGAATCGCCGGGAATCCGCTTCAGTCACCGCCAAATCAGGACTGGCAGAACGATGGGGGCAGAACGATGAAGACGAACTTTCGCAGCCGTTTCTTTCGACCATCGTTCTGCCCGCATCGTTCTGCCAGTCTCCTCGGAGAGTCGTGTCGAAGGCGACAGAAATCACAAGATGTATCGAGACCCATGCCCGAAGGCGGGGGCGAGGGGACCGGACGAAGACCGGCAATGGGAGACTGTCCCCGCTGCTGCGGAGCCGGTGTTCTCAGTGCGATGGCTTCGGCGACTCGATCCAGATTTCCGTGAGGAGTTTAAACAGTTCCGGCTCGGCTTCCTGGAGTTCGGCGCGGTTGAAGGGGTAGAAGTCGTTGACGCCGAAGAAGGCTTCGGTCATCTCGGCGAAGAATTCCATCTGGTTGGTCAGGCCGTAGTGTTTGACTCGCTTGCCGTTGTAGAGCAGTGCCTGGTCGCCGTGGCCGCTTTCTTTGAATTTTTCCTGGGCCGCCTTGATGCGTGGTTCATCGAAGCTCAGTTTCTGGTCGTGGAAGGCGTGAGCCAACTCGTGCAGGATCACCCACGGTTGTTCGTTGATGTTGCGGCGCGTCGGCAGGTCGGCGGCGCGCGGCAGATGGACGCACTTCGCGAGGTCGGTCGGATAGCCGTTCGCCTTCAGCCAGCCAGCGTCGGGGTGATATTGCATCGAACCGAGCTTGCCGCAGTTCAGATCCATGACGATCGTGACCGACTGCAAGTCCTTGAGCCGCTCCGCCGGAACGACCGCCTTGATCTCGACGAGCTTCGCTTCGAGGAACTTCAGCGCCCGTGTGCCGAGCGCCGCGTCGGGCATCTCGCCGAGCAACCGGTCGTCCACACGCAGCGTCCAGCCTTCGAGTTCCCGCACGGAGCGGGACGTCGGCTGAGGTAGTTTGGCTTCTTCTTTTGGTGGAGCGGGCGTTGGGGTGGCACGTTCTGAGTCTTCGGCTGGCGTGGACGAGAGCAGCCTCTTCATCCCCTTGCCCAGTGCGTCGCCGACCAGGAAGTACGTCTCGGCATTGCCGAATTCGTGATGACCGTGGCCGGGGTTGGGAGAGTCCTCGGGCTTGCGAACGAAGTCGTGCGTCTCGACGAACAGGACCGTCCCTTTGAACTCCGGTCGTTCGGCTGCCTTCCGTTGAGCGTTTCGCAGCGTCGTCCATTCGCCGGGGGCGTTGACCCACGCGCCGGTCAACTCGCCGACGACGACCGGCAGCTTTGGAACGTTCAGATCCTGGCGAACATCGTGGATGAGGTTGACCAGATTCTGCTCGTACTCGGGGATCGCGCGCTTCGGATCGACGCCATCGTTCCAACCGTGATACCAGACGAAACCGGCCAGCTCGTAGCCGCCTCCGTCATAGCCGGGGAAGTCTCGTTTGAGGTTGCTCAGCGCATCGCGAACCTGCGCGATCATCTTGGTGTAGTACGGCCCGACCTCGCCTCCCGATGACGGAGGCCGAAAGTCCTTGAAGAGGCTCTTGCCGCCCCAGGCGGTCTTGATCAGCAGGACTTGATTGTCGAAGTGATCGCCGAGGACGTGACCGAACTGCAACTCGGGTCCGAAGTGGTGCTTGCCGTAGGGAGTGAAGCCCATCCCCAGCGAACCCGATTTCAACGGACCTCGCTCCGGCTGGTAGTGGACCCAGACGTCCTCGCGCACCGCCCACTCGCCGGTGCCGGTCGCGAGATGCTGGAAACGCGGAGCCTGCTCCGAATCCTTCAGCAGGAATTTCAGCGTCCCCTTACCGTCGTTGTAGTCCTTGCCGTCGAGGTCCGCGACCGCCTGTCCCTCCATGTTGGACTGCCCGGCGAGGAGAAAGACCTTCACCGGCTTCGTTGGTTCCGCCGCGGACACAGCCGACATGCCGCAGACAAGCAGACTGGCAAACAACACAACAAATCGTCGGGTGATCATTTTTGTGGTCTCTACAAACTCAGCCGGAATGCCGGCCATTCGGGGATGTCGGTCCCTGTAAAACATTCGTTCGTCAATTGTCGGTCGGAGTGTGCCGCGCCGCGTCGGAGTCGATCCACAGCCACAAGATCGCTCCCAGGCCGCAGACGACGCAGGCCACGGCAATAGCGGTGGTCCAGCCGTAATGTCTGCCGATCCACGGCGTGAAGATGGGAGCCAGCAGGCCCACCGCATTGCCGACCGTGTTGAGAAACGCACAGGCCAGTCCGCCGCTGCGTCTCTCCAGCGTGGGAGCGGTCGTCCAGAAGATCGATTCGCACAGGCCGAACGAGCCCATCGACAGCGAATAGAACAGGATGATCTGCTGCGGATCTTCGGAGTTGACTCCCACCCAGCCGAATGCGGTTCCGAGGCCCATTGCAATCAGCGCCATGCCGCGACATCCCCACCGCCGCCC
>JANODP010000316.1:0-11327 GCA_031412755.1 Schlesneria sp.
GTCGGATGGCAACTCGCTGGGGGCTCGAAGACTCGACCCCAGCCACACCGTCGCGATCTCGGGAAACTGTTTCGATCCAATTTCTAAGCATGGACTCGCCCTCCGGCCACGGGCTTGGCTTCGCCATTTGGTTCCGCGGTCCGGGCGAACGTCATGAACGCCTCTTCGAGATCCGTCTGTACCTCGCGAAACTGCGTCACGCGGATGCCCGCTTGAACCAGCCGGGTCAGCACGTCACCCAGTTCTGACTCCTGCTTCGCCGTGCGGAATCGAACCGTCGCCTCCTGAGCCACCTCCACGATGTCCGCGTCGGGTTCGACAATTTCGCGGATCGCGGCGGCGGCGGCGGACAATTGATCGGCCGAAACGAGGTGGGCTTCCATCGTGCGGCGCTGACTGACCTGTCGTCCGATCTCTTCGACGGTCCCGAAGGCGCGCATCTTCCCGTGAGTCAGGATCGCGATGCTGTCACAGATGCGGGACAGCTCGGGAAGGATGTGGCTCGTGACCAGCAGGGTCTTGCCGAACTGGGCCAGGCGGATCATCAGGTCGCGCATCTCAATCCGCGCCTGGGGATCGAGTCCGTTCACGGGTTCGTCAAGGATCAGCACCTGCGGGTCGTGCAGCAGCGTGCGGGCCAGCCCGACGCGCTGCTGCATGCCGTGACTGAGGCTCACCACGTACTTGTCGCGCATGTAGCCGGTGCCGGTGATGTCCATCACTTCCTCGATCCGCTTCACGCGGTCGCGACGCCAGATGCCGAAGGCGGCTCCGAAGAAGTCGAGGTATTCGCGGACGCGCATGTTGTCGTAGGCCCCGAACGTGTCGGGCATGTAGCCGACCAGCCGCTTGATCTTGTGGGAGTCTCGCACGCAGTCGGCTCCGGCGATCGTGGCCGTTCCCGAGGTCGGCCGGCTCAGCCCGACGAGAATCTTGATCGCCGTCGTCTTGCCGGCGCCGTTGGGGCCGATCAAGCCGAGGATCTGCCCGGCGTAGAGCGTGAGCGTCAGATCGTCGAGCGCCGTGAACGTCCCATATTTTTTGGTCAGCCGTTCCATGACGACGACCGGTTTGTCGGATGCCATGCATCATTCCCCTGTGGAAGTACCGGTGGGCCGGGCCCACAGTTGCAAGCCCAGTGATTCGATCCGCCAGTAGTTGACCTTGGCGTCGCGATCGCCCTTGGTGTGGGTCAACTCGGGCCGGCTGGGATCGCCCGCATTCAGGCCGAGCACCAGTTCACCGTCCGGCGTGATTTGAAGCAGCTTCGGATCGGTGATCTCAAACACCAGCCGACCGACGGGATCGGTGATGGTTTGAATGGATTGAGCGGCACCGTCCTGCCGTCCCAGCAATTCGAGACGGCCCACGGGACCGGCGACCTGGACAACCACCTGGGCCCGGCTGGCGGCCACGGGAAGCAGTTCGCGAGGGACTTGAAAGCGGAGCCACGCGGAACTCGGTGCCGCCCGCTCCTGCCACTCTTTCAATTTGTAGTTCCACATGGCGGAGGGGGGCGTGCCATCGGGAGCGTTGGTGTTTCGATAGGAGATCCACGGCGCGGGAATGACGATCTCCTGGTTGTCGCGCGGCCGTTCCAGCACCAGCGGAATGGCCATCAGCGTCGAGCCCCTCGAACTGAGACCGTCGCCAAAATGGAAATCGGTGTTCGGTCGGTCGGTCCAGGCGAGCAGCAGCGGTTGCTCCGGATAATCGCGCCGCTGTTTGTTGTTCAGCAGTTTTTCGAGTGTGCGGCGGCGGCGATCCTGCTCGTCGGCCAGCAGATCGGCACCGAGAAACTGCTCGCGCCCAAAGACGTCCCCGGTGCGGGCCACGAACGTTCCGTCGTCTCGCACGGTGACTCCCATTCGCCCGTCGCGCGTGGCGAGGATGGCATCGGACAGCTTCGGCACGCCGACGACGCGACCTTGCAACCCATCGGAATGGAACGTGGCGCGGGCCTCGATGCGCGGTACCTCGAGGCCCGAAACGGCAAAGGTCGCGGTCTGCTGTCCGGGCGCCTGCGGGAGATGTTCCCAACTCCACGTCTCGGCATCGCTCCACACCATCCGACGAACCGATCCGTCGCGGCCAGTCATGTCCGGCATCAGCCGCCCGCCCCTGGTGGCTCGAATCGGCTCCTGACTTCCCTCACGCAGATAGACAGCCACGACGCCGTGTGTTTGAACGTCGTCCGTCCCCGGAATGGGCTGCACGAATTGCAGCGCCGCCGCCGTGTCGGAGATGCTGTGTCGATTCGAGCGTCCCACCTGCAACAGACCCGCGCCAACGACGATCGCCAGCAGGGGACCGATCCATCCCATCTGCTCGACCGCACCGCGCGAGGACATCCACCAACCCAGTGCCGCCAGCACGAACACCATTCCCGCCAGCGTCCCCAGGATCACGCCGCGAGGGGGAATCGAGTAGCCAATGTACTCACCGACTTGTTTCTCGAGCGCCGCCGCTGGCAGCAACTCGGGCAGACGCGCTCCCAGAAAATCCGTCGCCAGATTCGACATGGGAACCGTCGGGCGGAGATGGAACAAAGGCGAATCATTCCGCGAAGGTGCCTTCCTCGTCGTGTTACCTGGCGGATTGGCTGGCTGACTCGCGGAGCCGCCGGCACGGGGAACCGACCACGCTCTGGCACCCAGAGTCGTCACCAGCAGGCGGCCGTTGCCACATTTCATCCAAAAGGCGGCGGGCCAACCCTCCACTTCATACGACACGTCGACGTCCTGAACGGCGAGGCGGACGAAATCGACGGGGGTCTCATAGTCGGTCACCTCGACCGGCGGTTTCGAACCGTCCGTCACGGCCTTGTTGATGCGAACCGTCGTCAGGCCGACTCGATCGACCACGGCACCGTTGAAGCGGTCCCCCAGCAACAGCTCCAGAATTCTCGGGTCGGTGCGGTCGAGCATCACCCACAGACTCCCTCCACCAAACAGCCAGCGCCGCACCGAGGCGACCGCGCCGGCATCGTCCGCCAGCCGGCTGCTCGCCAGAATCAAATGATCGAGCGCCTGCAGGTTGTACTCGTCGCTGGCCAATTCCAGACTGGACGGCAGCGCGATCTGGCGGCTTTGTCCTTCGTTGAGCCGGCAGGCGATCGCCAGATCGAATGTGTCGCTCGATTGTTGCTCGATGTCATTGGCGAGGTCGTCGATCAGTCCCGTGATCGACGACTGGTGAGTGACCAGAATCGCGCCGTCATGCAGCATGTGCCCCAGGTCATCCCGGAGCAACACTTCTCTCGACGCATTCGCATCGAGCACCAAAGACCGGAAGTTGAGCGACCGCCCCTGTTCGGGCGTCATCGGGGGAATCAGGATCGGCTGCGAGGTCATCAGTTGCGATCGGGCCGGCAACCAGACGCGACGACCATACTGCAACGTCGGAGCGCCGTCGAAGTAGGTCGCGCACAACAGATCACGCGGGACATCCCGGTTGTTGACCAGGTTGATGTGCAGCGTTCCCCACTTGCCGGGAGCGTAGGCATGCACGCCGCCGGAGGAAGCCCGCACGACCGAATACTGAACCTCCGGCTTCTCGGCTTGTCCCCGGGCAACTGAGTTCCCGACGACCACCGTCACAACGACCGCCAGCACTGTGGCCAGTCGCCGTCGGGCCGACAGGAGGTGGAAGCGAACGCAGTCGTGCATGGCGTTGACCAAACGGAACGAGCGAGAACCCGGCCAGAACCGGGGCGGAACGAGATGCGGCCCGGCAGAGTAACGTCGCCTCAACCGTCATTCCACCCGCATGCCTTCCCCCACGGCGGCTGTCAGAGCATCAATGTCTGACTTCGAATTATAAAGCTGGCATGAAGTCCGCAGATACTGTTGACCGTGGCACTCGGTGACCAGGACTTCGATTCGATGCCGATCCCACAACCACTGCTGCAACGGATGGATGGCATTCGGCCACGACTTCTTCGGCGACGGGCTTTTCTCCTGACTCCGGTCTCCCGACTCCCGATCCCTTCCCTTCGCCAGCGGCACCGCGATCATCGAGCCGTACCAGTCGGGCGAATCGGGAATCGTCGCGATCTGGCCGAGAGCCTCCTCGATCCGTTGCCGCGCGTACCGCGCGAGTTCGTGAGTCTGCGCTCGAAACGTGTCGAAGCCGATTCGTTCGAGGAACTCGATTGCGGCGGGGACGGCGAGAAACGGCGCGGGGTCGCGCGTCCCGAGCCAGTTCAAATCGTCCTGCCACCGCGCGGGTCGGCCTCCCAGACTGCGGCCCCAACTGACGAGATGCGGCTTCAGTTTCGACTGCCAACGGCGGCGCACGTACAAAAATCCCGAACCGAACGGCGCACTGAGCCACTTGTGCAGGCTGGCACAGTAAAAGTCACAGTCGATCTTCCGCAGGTTGATCTCGCGCATCGCAATCGCGTGCGGCCCGTCGATGCAGACGGGAATGCCCCGCGCCCGGGCCGCCTGACAAATCTCGGCCACCGGGAACACAATCCCCGTCGGCGACGTGACGTGACTCACCACGATCAACTTCGTGCGCGGAGTGATCGCCGCGAGGATCGGCTCGATGATGTCGGCCACTGCGTCCACGAACCGTCTTGGTTCCATGTCTTCGTCCCCTCTCCCGCCCGTCTGCGGGGGGAGAGGGCTAGGGTGAGGGGGGCTTGTCTTTTCGGTGACCCCCAGCGTTGCCGAAACAATCTTCGCGCCGGTTCGTTCGCACGCGCGACGCCAGACGCGGAAGACGGCTCCGTATTCGTGGTCGTTCAGCAACACCTCGTCGCCGGGTCCGAGCGGCAGCGATTCGGCCACGACGTTCATCGCGACGGTCGCATTCTCCACGAACACGAGGTCTCGCGCCTCGGCACCGACCAGTTGGCCCAACCGCGCGGCCGCCTCATCCAGCGCCGGCTCCATCGCCCTTAGAAAAAAATCCATCGGATTGGCGTTCAACCGCCGCGACCATTCCTCGCGCACCTCCTGCACGACGCGCGGCGCCGGACCGAACGAGCCGTGGTTGAGATAAATCACGCCGTCGGGAATCGACCAAGCCGAACGATCTGTCACAGACGCCGAACCCCTGTCAACCATGAACACCCTCCAGCACTCGTACTTCGTTTCCTTCGTTTCCTTCGTGGCCTTCTGTTCAATGATCGTTTGATGATTGAACAGAAGGCCACGAAGGAAACGAAGACGGCGAAATTGTTAAGATCAAAGACGGCCATCGCGTGCGGCGCGGCGTCGCTTGCATGGTATCGGAGTCTCGTCAACAATCCCTCTCTACCCGCCGCGAGTGTGATCCGTGGCGGCGAGCACTCGCAACTTCAGGCCTCTCCTCGAAAGTGATTTTTCTCCGATGACCGACCCGCATGATTTGACTCGCCGCTTGCAGAAGGACAATGGCTCCAAGATCGTCCTGGTGGTGGGAGACGGCCTCGGCGGGTTGCCGCTCGAACCGGGTGGCAAGACGGAACTCGAAACGGCTCAAACGCCGAACCTCGATGCGCTGGCGAGTCGCGGCACGCTCGGCCTGAGCATTCCGGTTCTGCCGGGGATCGCGCCGGGCAGCGGGCCGGGGCATCTTGGCCTCTTCGGTTACGACCCGATCAAGTACCAGATCGGTCGCGGTGTGCTGGAGGCGCTCGGGATCGACTTTGCCCTCGGCCCGAACGACGTCGCCATTCGAGGCAACTTCTGCACGATTGACGCGGCGGGCAACATCACCGATCGCCGCGCGGGCCGCATCCCGACCGAAGTCGGCTCGAAGCTGAGTGCCAAACTCAACGAGATCAAGATTCCGGGCGTCGAGGTCTTCGTGCGCGCGGGCGAAGGCTACCGCACGGTTCTCATTTTCCGGGGTGAAGGTCTCGGCGGTGACGTGGGCGATACCGATCCGCAGAAGACCGGCGTTCCCGCGTTGGAGCCGGTGGCGAGATCGGCTGGCAGCGACAAGACCGCCGCCACCGCGAAGGAGTTCCTGCGGCAGGCCAAAGAGCTCTTGAAGAACGACGCCCCCGCGAACTTTCTCACGCTGCGCGGCATCGACAAGCTGCCGCACATTCCGCCGTTCCAGGAGGTCTACGGACTGCGGGCCGCGGCCATCGCGGTCTATCCGATGTATCGCGGCCTCGCGCGGCTCGTCGGCATGGACATCCTCGACGCCGGGCACACGCTCGACGATCAGATGGCCCGGCTGGAAGCGGCCTGGAACGACCACGACTTCTTCTTCATCCACTGGAAGTACACCGACTCGTCAGGCGAAGACGGCAACTTCGCGCTGAAGGTGCAGCGGACGGAGGAACTCGATTCGGCCATCCCGCGCATCACGGCCCTCGAACCCGCAGTGATCATCGTCACCGGGGATCACAGCACGCCGAGCAAGATGAAGTCGCACAGTTGGCATCCCGTCCCGACGCTGCTCGCCGCCGACACCTGCCGGTTCGACGGATCGACGTCCTTCGGCGAGTCACAATGCCTGCGCGGCGGCCTCGGCCAGTTTGAGGCCAAGCACCTGATGCTCCTCGCGCTGGCTCACGCCGGCCGGTTGGAGAAATACGGCGCGTGACCCGGTTCCGTTCACCCAGGGAGACAGCATGACCACCTCAACATTGACCGGGCCGCCAGCGTCCCGGACGACGGTCTCGGAAGACGCCCTTTTTGAAATCGTGCGCGGTCTGCGGCAGGAGAAGAAACCGATGGGAGTCTTTGCGGGCAAGCTGGCGTCCATGTTGTGTTATCTGCTCACCGGTTTTGTGAGCCCGCGCAAGCTGGGCTTGGCCGTCACCGAGGTCTTGTTTGTGCTGGACGCGTCGATTGATCTCAAACGCCGTCCCGACGTGGCGTTCGTCTCCAATGCCCGCTGGGTTGGTGACGACCCCGAGTCGGACAGCGCCTGGAACACGGTGCCGGATCTGGCCGTGGAAGTGGTCAGCCCCAGCAACACCAGCGTCGAGATCGACCGCAAGGTCGTGGAGTACTTTGCCGCCGGTGTTCGATCCGTCTGGGTGCTTTTTCCGGAGACGCGGCGGCTGCACGTTTACGATTCCGCCGAGCAGATTCGCGTCGTCGGCGAGACGGGCCTCGTGGAGGGAGGCCTCATTCTGCCGGGCTTTCAGTTGAAGCTCGGCGACCTATTCGCGGCCGTCGAAAAACCCGTGGTATGACGCCCAACGCCGCACAGAAAGTCAGCGACTCATGCGACTCGGCATCTACGGCGGCACGTTCGATCCGATTCATTACGGCCATCTCGTGCTGGCCGAGCAGTGCCGCGAACAGTGCCAACTCGACGAGGTCTGGTTCGTTCCCGCCGCTCAACCCCCGCACAAGCTCGATGCGGCGATCTCGTCCGCCAAGGCTCGCTGCGAGATGATCGAGTTTGCCATCGCGGGCCATCCGCAGTTCAAATTGAGCCGCATCGAACTCGAACGGACCGGCCCGTCGTTCACCGTCACCACGTTGGAGCAGCTTCGGGCGGAAGATGCGTCGCGCGAGTTGTTCCTGTTGATCGGAGCCGACTCGCTGACCGATCTGCCTCAGTGGCGCGAGCCGCAACGCATCCAGGAACTGGCCACGGTGGTGGCCGTCAATCGGGGAGACCGACCGTTGCCGGACCGGTCACTGTTGGCACAGCAACTGGGACCGGCCCAGGCCGCCCGCCTGCGGTTTGTCGAGATGCCGGGCCTCGACCTGTCGGCCGGCGACATCCGACAGCGCCGCGCCGAGGGACGCAGCATCCGCTATCTCGTCCCGCGCTCCGTCGAAGCCTACATTGCGGGCCATCAACTTTATTCGACCCGAGCATCGTGAGACCACGTCTCACGCGGACGCAGGGTGCAGTCATCAAATGGTGGTCCTCTTCCGGTCCCCTCTCCCCCGTCTTCGGGGGAGAGGGTTAGGGTGAGGGGGCGGAGCGGCCGAGAAGCATTGAAAAATGGGGAACGAATCCGCACGAGCTGGGTCACGATGAGTCCGGTTGCTGCCACTCTGAAACGAATCCCCCCTCACCCTAACCCTAACCCTCTCCCCCCGAAGACGGGCGGGAGAGGGGACCGGAAAAAGCAACCACCAAATAACGACTGCACCCCCAGACGCGGCCCTCCGGGGGTGGACGACTCCCGCTTCTCTGTCACACTGTCGAGACCAAGTTCTCAACAGCCCGGACCGAGCCTATAATCCGTCGCACTTCGACGGGCCGTTCCGTCGGAGATGCCCGATCAATGGCTCGCCCGCTCCGTCAAATGGTTCATCCATGTCCGATTCGTTCGACCAGGAATCCGCCTCGCTGCCGCACCCCTCCGAGTTGTCCGACGATCTGCCGCCGGTGCAGCCGCCGTCGGCGGGCTTCATCGTTCAGCTCTTCGTCGTGCCGGGCCTGATCGTGCTGGCCGTCGTCGCCGTGTGGGTCATGTTCGGACGCATCGCCGCGGGTGAGCAGGACTGGAGGAAGCTCGTCCTCGAACTGCAAAGCCCCAACAATCACATTCGCCCCCGGGCGATGTACGGCTTGGCGCAGGTGCTCGATCAGGATCGGCGACGCGGCGAGCAGGGACAGCATCTGTCGGTGAACCCCGAGATCGCGCAGGGGCTGGCCGACCAGTTGATGAAAGAGTTGAGATCGGGATCGAACTCCAAGGAAACCTTCGCGATGCAGCAGTACCTGACGCGAGCGCTCGGTTTGCTCGACCCTTTCGAGTCATCGGGTGACTTGCCGAAGGAAGCCGGTTCGAAGGAAGCCGGGCCGCGGGAAGCCGGTTCGGTGGGCAACGACCCGCGGGCCAGTGCCGCCGTTACGGTGGCCGCTGCGCTCAAGCTCGCGCTCGAGCCGACACGCGACATCGAAATCCGGAAGAGTGCCGCAGCTTCCATCGCCTTCATCGCGGGCCGGGCGTTGGAGCGCGGCCAGCCGCTCGAAGCCCCCGGACTTGTGCAGGCCCTCGTCGATGTCTCGACCGACCAGCAGGCCGTCATGCGCCAGGCCGCAGCCTTCGCGCTGGGCCTGTTCCGTTCGCCCGAGGCCACTCAACAGTTGCAGGTCCTGTTGGCGAACGACGACTGGATGACCCGCGTCAACGCCGCGATTGCCCTGTCACGCAGCGGCTCGACCGAGGGCTTGGCCGTGTTCAAACAGGCACTGATCGAAAAGGTCCCGACCACTCCCGATGGCCGCGCGGCACAGCCCGCAACTCAGACGGGCACGCTGAATCAGAGCGCCGACGTCATCAACCTCAACAACCGGGTGGCGGAACATTCGACGATCCTGAGAAACTCGCTCAAGGCCGTCACGGACCTGGCCCCGCTGATGACGTTTGAAGACCGGGCCGAGTTTCGCGAACTGGTCCAACCGCTGATTCGCACTCATGCCGAACCCCGCATCCGCCTCGACGCTCAGAACGCGCTGAACTCGCTGAAATAGACGAGCTGACCGACCGAGCCCCGAGTGAACCAATGGACATCAACGCCCCAGAGATGGATGCAATTCGCGAGCGCATTCGGCTCGCGTACGATCCGGCGCTGGTGCGAACGGCCGGGAACCGATTGATCGAGCAGCTCGCCAGCCATCTTTCCAGCGTGCAGGCCAGCGGTGAGAGGGTGCTCAACTGGGCCGAGCCTCCCGACAACATCGCGCTCGCGGGTCGAGTGGCCGACGAATGGGTTGGCTCGGCGAATGCGGAACAGCTTGCGGCGCGGTTTGAGTCGCTCGTTCACGAAATGCTGTCGCACGGGCACAACCTGCACGATCCGCGCTATGTCGGGCATCAGGTTCCCGCGCCGGTGCCGCTGGCCGGGTTGTTCGATGCGGTCGGCTCGGTCACGAATCAGGTGATGGCCATCTACGAAATGGGACCGTGGGCCACGGCGGTCGAACAGGCAATGGTCCGCAAACTGGCCGGATACCTCGGCTGGCGCGAGGGGACTTTTGCCGGCATCGTCACTCACGGCGGAACGCTCGCCAATCTGAACGCGCTGCTCGTGGCGAGAAATGTCGCGCTGCACGGCTGCTGGGAAGAGGGGGTTGAGGGTCGACGAGGGGTGTTCGCCGATGACTCTTCTCCTGTCCCCTCGCCCCCGTCTTCGGGGGAGCGGGTTAGGGTGAGGGGGCCGAGCGGTGTGAAGACCTCCAATTCCGAAGTTGCCTCTTCAAGAGCACTGGATGATTGTGGCAAGTTGGATCTGACGATCATCCCCCCTCACCCTAACCCTCTCCCCCCCAAGGCGGGGGGCGAGGGGACAAGAACCGCCGCCCCGGTCCTCGTTGTTCAGGCCGACGCTCATTACTGCATCGCTCGTGCGGCGGGGATTCTGGGTCTCGGGACCAGGTGCGTCGTGAAGGTGGGCCTCGACGGGCAGCGGCGGATGGATGTGCGCCAGCTCGATTCCACACTTCGCGATCTCCAGGCGCAGGGACATCCGATCATCGCCGTCGTGGCCTGCGCGTGCTCGACGCCCATCGGAGCCTTCGATCCGTTAAACGCCGTCGCCGACATCTGCGAACGGCACCAGGTCTGGCTGCACGTCGATGCGGCTCACGGTGGATCGGCGTTGCTCAGCGAGCGGCATCGTCACCTGGTCGCGGGCCTGGAACGGGCCGACAGTCTCGTGTGGGACGCTCACAAGATGATGTTCGTCCCCGCGCTGTGTGCCTTCCTGTTCTTCCGGGACCAGCGGCACAGTTACGAGGCGTTTCACCAGAACGCCCCGTACCTGTTCGACCCCAGCGCGCCGGGCCTCGCCGAGTTCGACCTCGGTCTGCGCACGTTTGAATGCACCAAGCGGGCGGCCGTGTACGGCCTGTGGGGCGTCTGGTCGATGTTCGGTCCGCAACTGTTCGCCGACCTGGTCGACGTGACCTTCGACCTCGGCCGCGTCTTCCATCAGAAGCTGCTCGCCACGTCCGACTTCGTGCCGCTGCACGTCCCGCAGTGCAACATCGTCACGTTCCGCCACGTCCCCGCCGAACTGGCCGATGCCACGCCCGAACGACTCGGCGAGTTCCAGCGGCAGCTTCGCCGGGCGGTCATCGAATCGGGCGAGTTCTACCTCGTCGCGACCAACCTGAACGGAGTCGACGCCCTGCGCGTGACGCTGATCAATCCCCTGACCACCGCCGAACATCTCGATCAATTGCTGGAGACGTTGCGCCGTCAGGGCCGCGTGATCCTCACCGCTCAGTAACGCGCCGAAGCGAGCGGAGAGTGTCGCATCACACCACCAGGACCATCGCCGTGTTGAAACTGGGGGATTGGGTGCCACGGCTGTGCAGCCGTGCGGATTTCGGGCCGGTTCCTCATTCGCCCGGCTCACACAGCGGGGCCACCCCAAATTGAATAAGGCGATGGTCCTGAT
>JANODP010000317.1:0-7759 GCA_031412755.1 Schlesneria sp.
CTCACTCGTCGTCGAAGTCGGCATCGGTCAACTCTTCGTCGTCCAGGTCGTCAAAGTTGCCTTCGTCTTCCATCTCCTCCGCCAGTTTCGCCTTCGCTTCCTCGCGCGCGGCCTGATCGGGGTCGGAGTCCTTGGAGCGGAAGTAGAGCTTGATCGGAACCTCCTTGAACGGAAGCTGCTCGCGGAACACGCCCAGCAGGTAACGCTTGTAGTCCTCGTCGAACAGTTCCTTGGCGTTGCACTTCAGCACGATGGTCGGCGGTTCCGATCCGACCTGCACCGCGAACAGGATCCGCGGGATGCGGTTCATCCGCAGCGGCGGAGCCCAGTTCTTGACCGCGGCCCGGACCACCCGGTTCAGCACGCCGGTCGGGACGCGCTGGCGGGACTGCTTGTAAATCGCCTGAGCCAGGTTGATCAGCTTCTTCACGTTCTTGCCCGTCTTCGCCGTGATGATGGCGATCGGGACGTGCCGCATGTGCGAGAAGTGCTTGAAGACATAGTCCGACCAGTCCTCGGCCGACTTGTTGACGGCGAGATCCCACTTGTTCGTGACGAAGATGCAGGGCTTGCATTCCTCGTGGATTTCGGACACGAGCTGCTTGTCGACGCGCGAGATCGTCTCCAGGCAGTCGAGGAACATCAGCACCACGTTCGCCCGGCGGATGCTCCGCTTGGCGCGGGCCAGCCCGTACCATTCGACGTCGTTGGCGAGGCTCTTCCGTTTCCGCACGCCCGGCGTGTCGATCGCCACGAACGACTTGCCGTCCATCTGGAACCGCACGTCGATGCTGTCGCGCGTCGTTCCCGGAATCTCGCTCACGATCACGCGCTCCGTTTCGGCGAGCTGGTTGATGAACGTGCTCTTGCCGACGTTGCGCCGCCCCACGATCGCCAGCTTCAGTTCGGGAACCTCATCCAGATCCTCCCCCTGCTCGGCTTCGAGGTCATCCGCCGGGGGCAGGTGCCGCAGGATCACCTGCAGCAACTCCTCCTGATTGCGGTTCCCCTTCACGCTGACCGGGATCAACTCCATGTGAGTGTCACCGAGGGCGTGGAACGTCGCCGCCTCGCGATCGAGTTTCGGCGAGTCGCACTTGTTGATGACGATCACCTTCGGCGTGTCGATCCGCCGCAGCCGCCGCGACACTTCCTGATCGAGCGCCGTGATGCCCGCCGATCCCTCGACCACGAACAGGATCAGATCGGCCTCGTCCATTGCGATCCGGATCTGCGTGTCGACCTCGTCGGTCAGCTCGCCCACGTCGACGATGCCGACTCCGCCGGTGTCGATCATCTCGAAGTAACGGTCGGCGACGTGCATCAGGTACGTCACGCGGTCCCGCGTCACCCCGGCCATCGGATCGACGACCGAGATGCGCTTGTGAGCCAACCAGTTCATGATCGAACTCTTACCCACATTGGGCCGGCCCACAATGGCCACTTTCGGAACGGACATGGCGAATTCTTATCCAACTGGATGATCGAGAAGAGTTGAGGGTTGAGGGTCGAAGGTTGAAGGGCAGAAGAGGACACGCGCGACATCGCGTTTTTCCGCCTCTCAACCCTCGACCCTCGACCCTCAACCCTCCCGCAGTATGATAGCCGCGAATTCGCCGACTCTGGAGTCACGGAGCCAAGATTGTTCGCCACCGACCTGCAACGCTTCGGCCCCGAGGCCCTGCTCACCGCGTCTCCGCCGGACCGGGCCACCGCGGAAGCCTATTGCCGCACGCTGGCGACATCTCATTACGAGAACTTCCCGCTCGTGTCGTGGCTGCTGCCGAAGGGTCTGCACCAGCACTTCTACAACGTCTACGCCTACTGTCGCTGGGCGGACGATCTCGGCGACGAAGTGGGTGATGCCGCGAAGTCGCTCGAACTGCTGGCGTGGTGGCGAGGCGAGTTGGAAGATTGCTACGAGGGTCAGACGCGGCATCCGGTCTTCGTCGCCTTGCGGTCCACCATCGACGAGTTCTCGATCCCGCGCGAGCCGTTTCTCGATCTGATCTCGGCCTTCGAGCAGGACCAGTCGGTGCGCGAGTACGACACGTTCGAGCAGCTTCGCGACTACTGTCGTCGCAGTGCCGATCCCGTCGGCCGGCTGGTGCTGCACCTCTGCCGGGCACACACCGAACAGAACGTCCTCTGGTCCGACTCGATCTGCACCGGCCTGCAGCTTGCCAACTTCTGGCAGGACGTGGCGCGAGACTTCGCGATCGGCCGAATCTATCTGCCGCGCGAAGACTACGAACGCGTCGGCTACCGCCGCGAAGACTTCGACGCGCGACTCACCAACCCGGCGTTCCTCGAACTGATGCACTTTGAGGTCGTCCGCGCCAGAACATTCCTGACGAACGGCCTGCCGCTCATCGAGCAACTGCCCGGCCGGCTGCAAGTCGATATCGACCTCTTCGCGCGCGGCGGCCTGCGCATCCTGGAGCGGATCGAAGCCATCGGCTGTCGAGTCTGGGAGACCCGCCCCAAGGTAACGAAGTGGGACGCGATCCGGCTGCTGTGCGGTTCGCTCTGGCGCAGGCTGCGGTCGCGGAGAAGGATGAGGGATGAGGGATGAGGGATGAGGGATGAGGGATGAGGGATGAGGGATGAGGGATGAGGGATGAGGAATGAGGAATGAGGAATGAGGAATGAGGGATGAGGAATGAGGAATGAGGAATGAGGAATGAGGACGGAATCGCTTTCATCCTTCATCTCTCATCCTTCATCTTTCTTCCTTTGGCTCATCGCTTCGCCTCGCTAGAATCTGGCCGCTCGATCGGGGCGATTCAGCGAGATCAAAGGTTCAACTCAAGGAGAGACAAAATGGAACGTCGGGAATGGCTGTTGATGGTGGCGTGGGTGGCCCTGGTCGGCTGCGGTTCGGGGCCGACGGTCAACGGAGAGCCGCCCATTCCCAAAGCTCCGGCAATCGCCCAGGCCGACACGGCCAAGGGAGATGCTGCGGGGGCCGAGACGTATCAAGTGAAGTTTGAAACGACCGCCGGTGACTTCGTTGTCGAGGTCCATCCGGACTGGGCACCGAAGGGCGCGGAACGCTTCCGTGAGATGGTGGAGGGGAAAGTGCTCGACGACTGCCGGTTCTTCCGCGTGATCAAGGACTTCATGGTGCAGTTCGGAATCAATGGCGATCCCGCCATTTCCAAGAAGTGGAAAACCAACACAATCAAGGACGATCCCGTCACGAAGTCCAACAAGCGGGGCTATATCACCTTCGCGACTTCCGGTAAGGACTCGCGCACCACCCAGGTCTTCATCAACTACAAAGACAACCGTCGGTTGGACGACATGGGCTTCTCACCGTTTGGGCAGGTCATTTCCGGCATGGATGTCGTCGACAAATTGAATGGCAAGTACGGTGGCGAGCCGTCCGAGTTTCAGGGGGAGATTCAGTCGCAGGGGAACAAATTCCTCGACGCCAAGTTCCCGGGACTGGATTCCATCAAGAAGGCCACGATCGTCAAGAAGAAGTAGCGCCGGTTCACTTGGCCGCACTGAACAACCTTGCAGCCCGACGCAGCACATCGCGGCGTCGGGCGGCGTTGTCTCGATGGATCAGTACATCTCGCGCGTTTGCAGGAAGACCGCCTTCTTTTCACCGGGCAGAGTGAAATCGAAGCCGCAGCGTTGGAAGAACTCTTCCGAGGACGTGATCGCCATCACCTCGAAGACGTGACGCTGCTTCGCCCGCTCGACGCAGGCACCGACCAGCGCCTTGCCGATGCCGCGCCCCTGCTGATCGGCCGCGACTGCCAGACTGCGCAGTTCGGCCAGCTTGGATGAGTAGATTTCCAGCGCGGCAAAGCCCACGATCCGGCCGGCCGACTCGGCGATGAACCCGTCCACCGTCAGGTCTTCGAGTTCGTCTTGAGTTCGCGGCAACAGCCGTCCCCGTTCGACAAACGGCGCGATGAACAGGCCGAGTGCCTCGACATCCGACTCCAACGCGGGACGGATCGTGAAACCGTCGTGCGATCCAACTGTCATCGGCCACCCACCTCCAGCCCTCTTCGATTCACAGGCCGTTCCGCGCCGCAGGGCTTTCGGTCGCGGGGGCGGCATCGTACAAATTGCGGTCCGCGAATCACAGCCGTTCCCTTCCGGACCACGACCCCGATGGAATCATTGACCTCTCTGCTTGCTCAATCATTGAACGGCAACACCTTTCAACGGCTCGTCCTGAGCCAACCGCTCCAGACGAAGGGGAATTCCAGCAAAGTCACCGTGCGTCCGATCGACCTCAATGGACAGACGTCTTACCAGTGGACGGCTCGCATCGGTCCGCAGGAGACGCACGAGAACCTGACCGGCGAGCAGTTGCGTCAGCGTGCGAAGACCGTGTTTGGGACAGCGTTTGGCGACGCTCACCTGTTCACGAGCGAAGCCGACATCACGCTGCGGAAGAAACCCGGCGGCCCGCTGAAGGTCAAGCGCGGCCCCTCGTCGCTCGCGCCGCAGCCCGTCGAAGGCCACAACCGCGAGAAGGAATACCTGATCCCCGTCGGCAAGCCGTGTCCGTTCCTGGTCGAGGTCGGCATCATGCTGCCCGACGGCAAGGTCCGGCCGGCGATGTACCACAAGTTTCGCCAGATCAACCGCTACCTCGAATTCGTCAATGACATCCTGCAGTACCTGCCCGACGAGGGAACGCTGAATGTCGTCGACTTCGGCTGTGGCAAAAGTTATCTCACGTTCGCCCTGCATCACCTGTTGACGAAGATTCGGAATCGAACCGTCTCGATTGTTGGTCTCGATGTGAAAGTAGACGTGATCGAAGACTGCTCACAGATTGCGAAGAAGCTCGGGTGCGAGGGACTGCGGTTCGAGGTCGGACGCATCGAATCGTTCCAGCCAACCTGCTTCGATCCCGCCGGGGCCGTTCATCTGACGGTGTCGCTGCATGCCTGTGACACCGCGACCGACGATGCCCTCGCGGCGGCAATTCGTTGGCAATCGGACGCCATCCTCGCGGTACCGTGTTGCCAGCACGAACTGAATCAGACGTTGAGCCGCGACCTCCTGCCCGGCCTGACGGGTTACGGCATCATGCGCGACCGCTTCGCATCGCTGGCGACGGACGCTCTCCGTGCAAGGCTGCTCGAAGTGCGCGGCTACAAAACGCAGGTGCTCGAATTCATCGACCTCGAACACACGCCAAAGAATCTCCTGCTGCGAGCCGTCCGCCGCAAGACACCGGATCCCGACGGAGAAGCCTATCGGCTCGCGACCTTCGAGAAACTGAAGGCGGACCTGTCGCTCGTGACGTGGCACCTGGAGCAGGCACTGCGGTGAGGACGATTCCTCACCGGGCCGTGTGCGCCGCCTGAGCGATGCTGGAGGCATACTCGACGAGCTGCCGCATCACGTCATCGGTCTTCGAGGGATCGATGCTCAACGCTTCGAGATGCCGCACGATCGCCGAGCCGACAATGACGCCATCCGCCAACCCCCGCAGTTGCTCGACCTGCTCGGGACGGCTGATGCCAAAGCCAACCGCCAACGGCAGCGGCGTTTGACCACGAAGCGACTTCAACATGTCGGCCAGTTGGGGAGCGAGAATGTCCCGCGCGCCAGTCGTTCCCGCCACGGCGATGCAGTACACGAAGCCGGTCGCGTTTTGCAGGATCCTCGCCGCACGATCCGAAGGCGTCGTCGGAGCCACAAGCTGGATCAGGTCCATCCCCTGCCGAGCCACCAGCGCCGCGAACTCGGCCGCTTCATCACCCGGCAGATCGGGCACGATCAGCCCGGAGAAGCCGGCGTCGCTCGCTTGTTTCACAAACGAGTCCGTCCCCGTCCGGAAGATGATCGCATAGGAAACCATCGCCACCAGAGGACAACCAACCTGACCGCTGACGCCCGCGATGCACTCGAAAATGTCTTTGAGCTTCAACCGCTTGTTGAGCGCCCGCGTGTACGAACTCTGGATCACCGGCCCGTCGGCAATCGGATCGCTGTACGGAAAGCCGACTTCGATGAGGTCGGCTCCGGCTGAGGCGAGTTCGCGAATGACGCGATCGGTCGTGGTCACATCGGGATCACCCGCCGCCAGAAACGGCATGAACGCCAGTTGACCCTGCTGTTTCCGTTGAGAAAAAACGGTGGCAATGCGCGAGGCTTGAGTCAAAGGTCAGGCTTTCTGAATGCTGTTGGCCAAGCGGGTGGGCCAATGGATCGTGCGGACGAGTGGCTGCGAGGGCGTGATCAAAGCACTTGTCCGGTGAGGCGTGCCACCTCGTTCACGTCCTTGTCGCCGCGTCCCGACAAGCAGACGACGATGACGTCCGTCGGCTTCCGTCGTTTCGCCTGTTCGATCGCGTAGGCAATCGCGTGTGAACTCTCCAACGCGGGGAGGATTCCCTCCATGCGAGCCACCTTGGTGACCGTTTCGAGAGCCTGTTGATCGCCGATGTTGACGTACCTGACTCGTCCGGTGTCATGCCAGTAACTGTGCTCGGGGCCGACTCCCGGATAGTCCAGTCCCGCTGAGATCGAATGAACGTCCATCGTCTGACCGTCCTCATCCTGAAGGACATAGCTGTAGCTGCCGTGCAAGACACCCTTCGTCCCATAGCACAGGGTGCTCGCATGATCGCCCGGCTTCTTGCCTCGCCCCCCGGGTTCAACCCCCGTCAACTCGACGTCTGCGTCATCGACGAACGGATAAAACATGCCGGCCGAGTTGGAACCGCCCCCCACACACGCAACCACTTCGTCAGGCAGGCGGCCAATCGTCTCCAAGCATTGTTGACGAGTTTCGCGTCCGATGACCGATTGGAAATCGCGAACGATCATTGGAAAGGGATGCGGACCCACAACCGACCCGAGGATGTAATGCGTATCCTCGACAGAGGCCATCCAATCTCGCATCGCCTCATTGATCGCGTCTCGCAACGTTCGCGAGCCGCTGGTCACCGGACGGACCTCCGCCCCCATCGTTCGCATGATGAAGACATTCAACTTTTGACGCCGGATGTCCTCTTCGCCCATGTAGACCACGCACGGCAGTCCAAATCGGGCACACGCGGTCGCCGTGGCCACGCCATGCTGACCGGCTCCCGTTTCAGCGATGACTCGCTGCTTGCCCATCCGCAACGTGAGAAGTGTCTGACCGATGGTGTTGTTGATCTTGTGGGCACCCGTGTGGTTGAGGTCTTCCCGCTTGAAGAAGATCCGGGCACCACCGCACTCGTGACTCAGCCGCTCGGCGAAATAGAGCGGGTTTGGACGTCCGACGAACGTTTTCAGCAACTCGTCCAGTCGCCGACCAAACTCCGGGTCGCTTTTCGCCCGCGCATACTCAACGGTCAATTCCTCAAGGGCATGCATCAGGGTTTCGGGGACGAATCGCCTCCCGAACTCACCGAATCGTCCCTCTTGGTCGGGGACATGGGAACTGGCACGACTCGGCGGCACGACGGCGCTGGGCATGGACAACTCATTTGACTGCGAAGGATCTGCGTTCAAGGGAAACAGGTGCGCGATTATTGAAGCAAGTGGATGCCCGGTCAACTCGCCGGACCAAGTTAGCGAACGATCCCGTTGCATTCTCAAGATTGGCGTAGTCAAAGAAACACCCCAGCCCCGGCTGCTGAGCAGACGGGGCTGGGGTTATGAAAATGGCTGGAGGTTCTGAGAGGGCTTTGCCGCATCGTTGCGGTCTGTTGAGTAAATTACTGATTTGAGCCCGACCTGTGATGAACGTCCTGCAAGCAGGATATTCACCGGCGGAACAGACTCT
>JANODP010000318.1:0-13079 GCA_031412755.1 Schlesneria sp.
GAGGGGGGATTCGCTTCAGGCAGAGTGACCGCTGGACTCACGTTGGGTTCACCAATTCCAACGTCTCTCGACCGCCCGGCCCCCTCACCCTAACCCTCTCCCCCGAAGACGGGGGCGAGGGGACCGGAAGACGACCACCAATGAGCGACTGCACGCCGCCAACTGGCGGCCGACCTCGCATTATCGTGCGGCGCGGAGGCGTTGTCGGCGGGTGGCGTCGGCTTCAACCGAGGTCGTTTCCATCGCTTCGGTGTCGATGGGCTCGAAGGCATCGCTCCAGGACCGTTCGCGATGTTCGGACTGTTCGCTGGCGCGGATGGTGCGCGGGCTCGGGAAGGGTTCCTCGCCAGTCCTCACGATCGGCTGAGTAGGTGACTTCCTGGCCGGTCGCATGAACGTTTCCTCTCGCGACAGTTCTTCGTCGAGTGCGGCGAGGGGATGATTCGACGCTGGTTCGCCGCGCTGCCGCGCTGCGGTGCGGATCGGTCGCGGCGCGTCTTCGGCCTCGAAATCGTTGAGCGGATGCCGGGCTTGAACATCCGACGTCAGAGGTGCTGGAGCAGCAGTGGCCCCCTCGCTGCTCTCATGCTTCATCAAACGATGCCGGTTCCGATCCGACGACTCGTCGGGTGCCGGCGAGGCTGCGGGATTCGAATCCGGGCGTCGAATCAGTTCCTTGTTCTGTCCCTTCTGCTGTTCGAGCAGTTGCTGCACGAGTTGTTCGAGTTGTTCGATGCGCTGCGCGCCGGGGTCGGTCGATTCGGCTCCCACTTCATAGTTGGCAAGCTGCACCCGTCCCGAGGCCTCTTCGGCACGAGCAGCCGGCGATTCGGTCCGCGGACGACCGCCCTTCGTGGTTGGTTTCGCGGTCTCGCCGTTCATCGAAATCGTCGTGGTCCGACGCATGGTCTGCGACACGGCTTCGGTCGTCGCTTTCGAGTCTTCGGCGGTGGGCACTTGATCTTCGACACCGCTCTTTTTCTTTTCGCGACCGTCCAAAGCAATGTTCGACATGTCCGAGAAGACCGCCTGTTGGTTGCCGGCCTGCAATCGAACCCGCAACGCACACCGGGCTTCGCTGACTCCGCGACGTGTGTACGGAACGAACACGCTGTAGGTCGGGCCGAGCGTCCCTTTCGTCAAGTGCCGCGACCAAGCCCCCGAATCGAAGTCGTACTGGTGAATTGGCTTCGACTGTTCTTCGGCCGTTCCCTGATCGTCGAACAGATAAATCCGCACGTCACCCTCCATCTGAACGGGCAGCGAATTGCGGCCCGCCAGAAACAAAATCTGCCCGGCGAAACCTCGGCAGGGCATCCCGTTCGGATCGCGTCCCTCGGAAGGTTGCCAAATGCAGATGATCTGCGTGACCGGGTTGCGGGCGGTCGCCTTCTCAAACCGGTCCGTGCCGAATGGAAGCTGTAACGTGGCGCAGCCGACCGAGGTCACCAAGAGGCAGCCGCACAGCAGTCTGATCAGAATTCGCGAGGCTTGTAGCATGGAAAGGACTCCGCAGACGGTGGCTTTGTGGACGCGGGCAATGTGTCATGGATCGGACCCCGTTACCGGGGACTCGGCACGGAGTCGATCGCTGGTCAGTTACGGCCGCTCCAACCCTTGAAGCCCGGTTTGGTGAGCGGTTTCTTTTGGCTGCGCCGACCGGACGAGAGCTCTTCGGCGTTGGCCTGCGTCACACGCGCGGGCTGGTCGTCCTGTTCGGTGTACTGCAACCGGGACGCGCTGGCCGGACTAACGGCCGGGTCGCGAATGACAGGTGAGCTCGTGCTGGAGTCATCAGACATCGGTGCCGGTGGCATCTGCGGCGAAGATTGCAAAGCAGGGCCGGTGCTGCCGGGAACCATCTTGCCCGGTCCCTGCCACGGCGTTCCGTTTTCGTCGAAGACCTGGTCGGGAGCCGGCAGCGCTCGCAGCGGACCGTGAATTTCTTCGGCTTCACTCTCGATGTAGTGCAGGCGTCCCATCTCGACCTCTTTGATCGACTCCTCGTCCATCGGACCGCCGATGACGCGGGGAGTGAGGAAGACCAACAGTTCCACTCGTCGAGTGCTGCGCGAGTCGTAACGGAATGCCGTCCCGATCAGCGGGATGTCACCCAGGAATGGAACCTTGTTCGTGAATGCTTCGTCGCGATTGCTGATCAGACCGCCAATGACCACGGTCTGGCCGGTTTGCACGCTGATGGTGGTATTGGCGCGACTGATATCCAGAATCGGCGACTCGATCGTATTTCCCGCCGCATCCGTTGAAAGTGGCACACCTTCGTTTCGATACTGACTGCGCTGCGCAAAGACCTGCATGAAAACTTGTCCCTCCGAGGTCACTCGGGGAATACAGGTCAAACCGATACCAACATCATTAGATTGCACTGTGGGAGTATTCACTCCAGTGGTGGCGTTCGACGTGAAGCCAACGATAGTCGGGATTTTTTGTCCGCTGAAGATCTCGGCTTGCTGATTGTCGAGTGCCCGGATTTGCGGGCGACTGAGAATCTGGATGCGCCGGTGTGCGGAGAGAGCGCGGAGCAAGGCGTTGACCGAGTCTGAGCCAGCCGAGAGTACAAGTCCTCCGAAGCCCAGATCGCCATTGACACGGCCGAGTGAGAAATTGCTCAAACCTTGGGTAGCCACCGTGTGACGTTTAACACCTACTCCGTTCAGGTTGTTTCCCAGCGGGAGCGACGGATTGTTGAAGTTGAATCCGGGTTGGCCCGTCTGCGAAATGATGTTCTGTGTGGTCCCTACAGGTTGGCCGACGGCGTTGAAAAGTGTCTCCGTCGTTACGACGGGCGCATCCAACGTGCTTCGATTGAACAGAATCGAATCCTGAAAGCCCAACTCAATTCCAAACTCGTCAGTGTTGGCCAATTCAACTTCGACGAGCAGCGCCTGGATGATGACCTGGCGCGGGGCCTCGTCCAGTTTGGAGACCATCTTCTTGATGTCATCAAAATAGCGGGGCGTCGCGCTGATGATCAGGCTGTTCGTCGCCGTGTCGGCCACGACGACCACGTCGCGCTCCAGTTGCTCGATCGAACTGATCAGGTTGGGATCGTTCTGGGTGAGGTCTCGCTGAGAGGTGAAGAACTGGTTGATCTCGGCCGCGACTTGTGTGGCCGGGCTGTTTTGCAGACGCAGTACCACTGTTTGTCGCGCCCGCAGATCGCTCTCGTCGAGACGGAGCAGAATGGCCTCGACCACCTTCAGTGCGTCGGCGGAGCCCGTGGCGACGATGCTGTTCGTCCGCTTGTCCACCGAAAACTTGAGCGGCACCAGGCTGGAGCTGGCATCGTCGGCTCCGGCCAGTGCCAGGCCGAGTTGCTGGCCCTGTCGGTTGCCCTGCCCCCCCTGGGTTTGTCCGCCGTTGAACAGTGTGTTGAGCTGCGTGACCATCAACTCCGCATCGGCGTTCGCCAGCGTGAAGACCTTGATTTCGGAGACGGTCGAAGTCGGCTTGTCGAGTTGTTTGATGAGTTGTTCGATCAGGGCCATGCTCTGTTCGGAGGCCGACACGATCAGCGCGTTGGCCCGCGAATCGGGCGTGACGCGAATGTCGGCCAGCATCCCCGATTTCAAGAGCTGGTCACCCATCTTCCATTCCAGCACGGTCGCTTTGACTGTCTTGAACTGCTCATCAACCTGTCCGGGGTTCAGTCCCTGCAAGGCGCCCTGCTGACCACCACCGCCACCCGTACTGGATGTCGGTGGCGCGATCACACTCTGAATCGCCGCGTTGATTACGGCGGACAATTCGAGGGCCACCGCGCTCTTCAGCGGGAAGATCCTCAACTGGCTGATCGACTCGCTGAACTCGCGATCCAGCTTCTTGATCAACGAAGAAATCTCGTCGAGGTCGCGGGGTTGTGCCCGCACGATGACGGCGTTGGAGCGGCCGTCGGAGGTCACCAGGATCTTCGCGCCCAGATTCTTGCGCACTTCGTCGTCGTAAAACTTGGTGATCAATTCCTCGACCTGCGTCGCAATCGCCGTCTTCAGATGAAAGACTTGAAATTCGGTCAACGGATCGACGGGCCGATCGAGTTCCTCGGCCAGGTCGAGGATCGACTCCAGGTCCGATTCGGGGGCGATGATGAGCAGCGAATTCGGCTTCGTGACCGGCAGGATCGCGGCGCTTTGACGAGACTGCGTCGCTTTATTGGGAAACTTGGTCAACTTCTCGTAAACGGTCGTCAACAATTCGGCGAGCGACTCGGCATCGACGTTCTTCAGATAGAGCAGATGAACCTTGGGCGCGGTCGCTTCGCTGAGTTTCTCCAACTGCTCGATCACCTTCATCACCTGCTCGACGTCTTTTTCGTTGCCGCGGAGGATCAGGACACCCAGGTCGTCGACCGACTCAATCGTCACTTCGCCCTTGAGGCTGCCGATCGCATCGCCAATCGACAGCGGAAGCATCGATCGTCTTGTACGAGGCTCGGCACCAGTCGAAACCTCACCGCGTTCACTCGACGCGGGTGGCTGACCGTCCTGCTGATTCGCCGCCCGCAGCCGTTCAATTTCGGCGGGGAGTTGATGTGCGATCTGACAGACGTATTTCGTACTCGCCGCGATGTGGAGCGGATCCTCGATGTTGGCGGGGCGATCGAGCGTGCGCAACAGCTTCAGCATGGCATCGGTTTCGATCTTCCGACCTTCGATCAACAACTCGTCGCTCGCCTCGTCGATGGCAATCGTGAAAGCCGGGCCGCCGTGTGGCTGACCCGCGGTCCTGGCTCCGTCCTTCGGTGCCGCGTTCATCGAACTGATGCGGAAAGCCGGCAGACCATTGGGTCCGTGCGAGATCAGTTGAGCGCGAGCCTTGAGCGTGCGATAGACCTGCTTCGACAGATCGACCACCGTGCGATGCCTCGGGCGGAAGACGGCCTGCGAGCCGTTGGCCACTGGCTCCTCGTCGAGCCGCGCCGGAGCGGTCGCCTCGGCGGTCGTGATGCGTCTCGGTGCGGATTCGTTGGCGTCCGCTGCGGGATCGTCGTGCGAGACCTGTCTCACCGGCTTGTGATCCGCGCGGCGAGGTGATTCCGTTCGTGCCGGCTCGTTCGACGAGTTGTCTCGCTTCGTGATCGCCTCGACACGACGTTCGAACGGAGACGACGGCGCCTGGTTGGGATCGACGACTCTCTCCTCGCCATTTTCCTTCGACACGACGACCGGTTGATAGCGCGGTCGTTGCGACGGCAGATCGATCACGATCAGGAAGTCGCCCTTTTCGATCAGGCGGAAGCCGAGCGGTTCGATGTCCTTGTTGATGATGCGCACCGCATCGTGCCGCGTGTATTCGGTGGCATCGCGGCGGCTGAAGAGACCAGCGGGAACTCGATCTGCAATCAACTGCGAACCTGTTGCTTCGGCCACGTCTTTAAGAACTTTCTCCCACGACGTGCCGAGGAAGTAGTTCAGCTTGACCTTTCGTTCCTGGACCTCGGCTGAGATTCTCGATGCCGAGGGGTTCGCGGGCTTCTCGATTTTTGTACCGGCCGACACCAGCTTGGGAAGCGGCCCATCGAAGCCGCCCCCGGCCGTCCACAACAACAGCGAAGAGGCTGTTGCCACCGAGAGACTCTGGATTGCCAGAATCATCGGGCGGCGAGCAGTTCGTTCCGGTCGAAAGTTGGGTGTGTCCATGCTGAGCCTGTGATCTGCCGAGACTTGAGATGTGCGACCCACACGACGCATCCTCTGCGCAATCGTGCTAATCGTTATCATCGGCAAGGTTTGACAGACGCTTGACCCGAAATCCTCTCCAATTGCTCCAAATTAAGGTCGGTGAGGACTCAGCGAGCAAACGGCTGACACCCAACGTCCCCATCGTCGTCGTGGGGTTCGGAAACGGCACGACTTGCCGAATCACCGTCGATGACGAACCGAACGAAGGTTGACACGCGGTCGAACGTCGCCGAAAGCACGTGCCTGAATGCCAACAGCCCACGCGATTTCGCGTGGGCTGTCGGATTTGGACGATGTTCAAACTTCGCCAGGGACTACTTCATGAAGAAGTCCGTTGGGCCTCGGAACGTGTAGTACGGGTACTGCACCATGCCCGCCGGAACAGGACCAGTTGGGTAGACCTGGTTCTGAGGCCAGTCGTGGCGATACGTTTGGTAGTGAGTCGGAAAGCCATTGGGACCGTGGCCCAATACTCCGGCCATTCCGTGGTCGCCATGTCCACCGCCGCCAACCATGTAGGAGCGGTCGTGTTCGGTGTAGTAGCCGTCGGGGCCGGCGTAGAACCCACCTTCATAGCCGAAATTGTTGTCGTGAAACCCGGGGGCGATGTTGAAGTCGTGATGACTGTGTTTGGCCTTGCGGGCGTCCGCATTGTTTCCGTAACCCGGGTGATGATGATCACCATGCACGAACTGACCGTATCCCGGCGCGGAACCGATGATCGGTCCCTGCCCCTCCGGGCAAGCCACTCCGGCCGGAATGGCGGGAGACTGTCCGCGAATCGTCGGCCGGGATTGTGAACATCCCACGGCAGCCGCAACGGCGACAACGACCATCAATCCCCAACTCGATCTGATCTGCATGTGACTTTCCCCGAAAGGCGGCTCGCTCGATGGTCGCTCTGACCCATCCTCTTCGTCACCTTGTATCGGCGTTTTCACCGGAAGAATGCGAACATTCCGCAGGTCCGTCAAAATCCTTGCCACAAGAACAACTGACGGTTCTTGCAGAAACTGCCCAATCGGATTAACTTACCGCCCGCTCCCCTGGCCGGGCGACATGGACGGAAGATGCAACAAGTCGCTGGCTGACTGGGAGTTGTGTTGTTCGCGGTCGATCGTGAAACAGCAAGTCTGGGGCGTAACGATGATCAGACCCGCTTGATTCGTCGGTACCTCCAGAAAAGTTTCATGGGATGCAAGGGAGTGTGAGCAGTGTTCGTCTCCGCCTCATCGAGATGTTTCGAGGACAAGAGTCTGCGCGAAGCCTGTCAACAGTTGGCCGACTTGGGCTATGACAAGATCGAACTGTGGATGGATGAAAAGTCTGAGCATCTCAAGCCGTCTGAAGTGGCCGCCGCGCCGGATCGGTTCGCGATTCAATATCGCGAAATGACACGGTTGACTCCCGTTGGACTCTGCGTCGGTGACGATGCGCCGCAGGACGTGTTCGACGGTCTCTGCCGACTCGCCAAGATGCTCAAGATCACGCAAATCACGCTGCCGGCGGCTCCCGTCGGAACGCCGTTCAACGAGGAGATCGATCGGCTTCGCAGTCGTCTCGCCGCCGCCAACTTCTCGGGAATCCGGCTGTCTCTCAAAACGCAGACGGGGTTTCTGACCGAGGATCCCCAAACGGCGGTCGAACTATGTCAGGCCGTTCCCGGCTTGGGAATCACGTACGACCCGAGCTATTACATCTGCAGCCGGTTCTCCAACCAGTCGCACGATCAGATCTTTCCGTATGTGTACCACACGCACCTGCGCGACACGCTCCCCTCGGAATTGCAGGTGGCGGTCGGCCTCGGTGAGATCGATTACAGCCGGATCATTGGTCAGTTGCGTCGCTACAACTACGCCCGAGCCCTCTCGGTCGAGATTCTCCCGTCGCTGCTCAACGGCAACGATCGGGCACTCGAGCTCCGCAAGATTCGGATGCTGCTGGAGACGCTGCTCTGAGCCGGTTTTTTCATGGTCGCATTGAAGCCTGACGCGCAAGCGAAGGTTCTGCTGTGACATCCCTTCGCTTGCGCGTCAGGCTTCAATGCCACGCTCTGTCGACGACACGACCCGAGGCGTGAGTAATCCGGGCTAAGGACTGAAGGAATCAGACCGAGTTCGATGTCTGCTTGATCTTCGTGCTTGCGGTCCTGTTCGTCCTCTCCGTCGCTCCAGCCGCTGGCGGCGAATCAACGGGAAGTGGCATCACCCCTCACCGGCGCGCACGGTTGCTGGAACTGTTGCCGCGCGAGTTGGCCTGACCCGATGACAGTGGGCGGCGGGAGATTTCCTGCCAGTGCCGGATGTCGATTTCATAAGGCCCGTTCGGACGATCAAACCCGCCGAACTCGGACAGGTATTTTTCCAGTCGTCCGATTTTCTGGGCCGTCGTCAGCTCTCCCGGATGTTTCGTTCCCGGTGCTCGGCCCCAAATGATCTTCGATCCGCCGCTGGCTCGCAGTTCGAGCACAATCTTCGACGAGTCGATCACCGGCTCCGAACGATTCGGGACGACGATCGACTCCAAATGAAGTTCGCTCCATTTGGGAGCGAGCAGTTCGGCGAGTCGGGCCGCCGCGAGCAGCGAGGGGTCCTTCCAGGCGACTCCCGGTCGGACGGAATGGGAAGGCGTCAGCCCCTGGATGGTGGGATAGCGTTTCAAGTCCGCGGCCGTGAAGTCGCCGGGAGGCAGCACGACGCCGGACGCATCGATGGGGAAGCGTCCGCCCTTCACCTCAACCATTCCCACCGGCGCGCGATACTGGACCTCAACGGTCACGGTGGCGGGATGCGACTTGCGGACCGAGACCACCTTCGCGATCCATGGATGCCGGGCGAAGGCTCGCGCCAAATCGGCGGCCAGTTTGTCGTCGAGCAGCGAGAGCTCACGCGGCAGCTTGGCTTGTTCGCGCACCTGATCCAACAGGTTGCCGGGAACGGGACTTTCCGGTGCGGGAACGATCCGAATCTGCTTCGTCGCCAAACGGTACTCGGGCCGGGCAGCGAGACGCGGCAGACGCTGAATGAGATACGGCAGCAGCGTGACGACTCCGACGACCAGCGCCAGCTTTGCCAGGCGTGCGGGTCGAAAGACCGCGTGGACCCAATGCGGCGACAACGGCGGCTCGGGCGCGCGGGACGATCCCGCAGAAGAAGCGTCATCACCAGCAGACGGATCGGACAGCATGAGGCATTCGATTCCAACGGAGGCTCGCGACGCAAGGCGACCCAATCGCGGGACCGACACAGCGTCGCTGATCCTTCATCGGAACGAACCGAACGGCAGATGATGCCGCTTGTCCGGCGTCGCTTATCTGCCGTCGAAGGTCTGCCGGATAGTCGGCCTCGGCAAGATGTGCGGGTGAGGCAGCGGATCGGGCAGACACGCGCGGATCGCTCGTTCGCACAAATCGCCAAACTCGATCCCCATCCGCGCGGCGGCCTTGGGGACCAGGCTGTGGCCGGTGAGGCCGGGGATCGTGTTGACCTCCAGCACCCACGGATGCAAGGTCTCATCCAAGCGCAGATCGACCCGCATCAGTCCGCGCGTCCCCAGCGAACGGCAGGCGCCGCGAGCCGCCTCCTCCATCGAGGCGATCACCGCGTGAGGCAATGGAAAGTCGAACACGTAACGAGTGGAATCGTCCTCGTACTTGGCGTGCCAGTCGAAGAATTCACGATCGGTCTCGATGCGGATGGGGGGCAGCACCAGGTCGTCGAGCAGGCCGACGGTCCACTCGGTGCCGAGGATTGCCGCTTCGATCACGGCAAAGCTGTCGAACTGAAAACAAAGTTTGATCGCCTGGGGAAGTTCGGCCGCCGACTTCACGATGCTGATGCCGAGGCTCGATCCCTGGCAATCGGGCTTCACGACGAGCGGGTAGCCGATCTCTTCGGTCACCGTCCGGATGCGGCTGGCGTCGTCAGTGTAATGCAGCAGCGAATAGGCTGGCGTCGGCACACCGAACTGGAGAAAGCGTTCTTTCGCCGCCGACTTGCTGAATGCCAGACGCGAGGCCGTCGCGCTGCTCCCCGTGTAGGGGATGCCGGCCTCATCGAGAATCTGCTGCACCTGGCCGTCCTCACCGAACTGTCCATGCAGCGCGAGGAACGCCACATCGAACTGTCGCCAGTCGATGCCGGCGAGGTCCACGACCGAGGGATCGAGGTGCAGCGCCAAGTGACCTCGCGCGGTCAGTGCCTGCTGAACGGCCGCTCCACTTTGCAGGCTGATCGTCCGTTCGTCGGAATCGCCGCCCGCCAGCACGGCCACTCGCCATGATTTGTGTTCGAGCATTGTTGGTGCGTCCTTTCCGAGGTGTTGACGGTCCAGGGTTGATGGTCGATGGTTGAGGGTTGATGGTCAGAAAGACTCAGAAAGACGCTGTCGCAAAAGCGTCTTCTCTGTCGATCAACCCTCAACCATCGACCATCAACCTTATTCGCCGATGACCTTCGGTCGCTCCTGCCGCATCTTTTCCAGCAACCGTTCGACGGCGATGTGGCCCGCCGCCGTCTGACGCACGACCAGCGAGGAAGTCGAGTTGAACGGCCGGATGGTCGCCGAACCACCCTTGCGATCCCACGTCTCGGGTTGGATGGTCGTCTTGACGCGTTGCATGAGCGGCCCGAAGTCGGACTTGGTCTCGCCGGTCCCGGCCTTCGGTCCGACGAGATCCGCCACTTCATAAGTCTTGACCGAATACTCTTCCGGATCGGGCAGCAATTTCTCGGCGACGGCGATCAGCACGACTTCGTATTTCACCGCGTAGCCCAGCTTCAGCGGCTGCACGATCCGGTCGAGCACTTCGGTCACCGATTCGCCGTCCGCCTTGAAGTCGATCGGTGTCTCCAGTTGAGCCTTCACCGACTTCGCGCTTTCCGGGTCGATTGCAATGTTGATTCCCGCCTGCTGGGCCACCTCGCGCAGTACGTCCCGGCGCGTCTGCTGGGCGGACTGCAGCGTGATCTTTCGAACGAGTCGCCGCTCGACAGATTCGTCTCCGGTTTCGCCCGTTCCGGCCACCGGAGTGAGATCCCGCGGGACGCCAATCGGTCCCCGCCCGTCGCGCAGATTGATCGTGAAGTCGAAGTGGCGGCCGTCAGCATGGTCGATCGACAGACCGGCGTTCCCGCCCGTGGTCTTGACCTGTGGCGAGCCCAGCACGGTCTCACGGCCCTGCTCATCGACTTCGATCAACTTGATCTGGACGACGTAGTGCTTTTGTTTGGATGTCGCCGTGGCGGGCGAGGCGACCTTCAACGGCGGGCTCTCCACGGCCGGGCTCTCTGCGCCCCAGGCCGCGACGAACAGCGAACAGCCGCACCAAAACGAAATCATCGACATCTCATCTCCTCCCTGAGTTGAGACGAAACCACCGAGAGCGGTCCCGTAACTGGCCCGACGCGGCGGGGTGTTACCAGATTTTGACTTCTGGCTCCAGAGGGACTCCGAACTGTTCGGCGACCTTGGAACGGACGAGGTCCATCAGTCGCAGCACGTCGCTGGACGAGGCCCCTTCGTGCGTGACGATGAAGTTGGCGTGCCGATCGTTGATTTCGGCTCCGCCGATGCGCGTCCCCTTCAGACCGGCCTGCTCGATCAACTGCCCGGCCCGCTGGCCGCGCGGGTTTTTAAAGATGCAGCCGACCGTCTGGGAACTGAGCGGCTGCGATGCCTTCTTCGCGATCCAGATCTTCTTCAACCGCTGCGAGATTTGATCCGGGTCATCCTGCTGCAACTCGAACTCCGCCTCCAGCACCAGCAACTCGTCGAGATTGCTCTGGCGGTAGTCGAACGACAGCTCGTCCTCGGACCGCACCAGCTTCTCACCGCTGGCGGTCAGCACGGTGACGCTGCGCACGAACTGGGCGATCTCGCCGTGACGGCCTCCGACGTTGCCGTGCAAGGCGCCACCAATGGTCCCCGGGATTCCGGAAAGGTTTTCGAACCCGGCCAGTCCCGCGCGCACCGTTTCGGAAATGACGTGCGACAGCAGCGCGCCCCCGCCCGCCGTGACGCGCGTGCCGTCGATCTTCACTTCGGCAAACGCGGGGTGACTCAGTCGCAGCACGACGCCGCTGACACCCTCATCGCGCACGATCAGGTTCGACCCGCCACCCAGCACGCGCACGGGAATCCCTTCGTGGCAGCAGGCCCGAACCGCGCGGATCAATTCGTCCACGCTGCGCGGTTCGAGAAAGAATTGAGCCGGGCCGCCCACCTTCAACCACGTGTAGGGGGCGAGCGGTTCGTCCCGCTTCAGAATGTCGGCAAAGTCGTCGGCAAAGCTCATGGAATTCCGATTGATTGGGCGACGGAGACTTCAGTCGCGGGAGGTCGCGAGTCCTGTGTCTGACACACCGTCGCGGCGAGAAAAAATCCGTTCGATGTCGCCGGCACCCATTGCGATCATCACGTCGCCGGGGCGGGCGGCATCCTCTACGGTTGCCGCGATTCGGTCAAGGGACTCGACGAACCGGACCGGCACGCCCCGCGAGGCGATGCGGCGAACCAATTCCTGCGAGGCGAGAACCGGTTCGTCGGTCACGCGCTCCCGCGCGGCGAACACCGGCGCGATGAGAACTTCGTCGGCCTGATCGAAGCTCGCCGCGAACTCGTCCATCAGTGCCAGAGTGCGGGAAACCTGATGCGGCTGGAAGGCACACCAGACGCGACGCGCGCCAAACACCTCACGCGCCGTTTTCAAGCTGGCTCGCACCGCGGTCGGATGGTGCGCGTAATCGTTGATCCGCGTGATCCCGTTCCACTCACCGACGACTTCAAACCGCCGGCGGAGTCCCGGAAACAACCGTAGCCCGGCGATGACCTCTTCGGCCGACAGCCCGATCTCGGCACAGAGCGCCGCCGCCGCCAGCGCGTTCTGCACGTTGTGGTCTCCGTGCAAACTCAACTCGATCTCGCCCCACGTCTGTTCCCGCCAGACCGCTCGGAACCGCACGCCCTCAGGCGTGTGGCGAATCGAGTCGGCTTGCCAGTCGCAATTCGAGCCGATGCCAAACGTGACGACCTTCGCACACGATTGCCGCACATTGGCAAGTGCCGCGGCGCCGTTGCCGCTCACAACCAGCACTCCGCCGGAAGTGACCCGTTGCACGAATTCCTCGAACGCCAACTCCACTGCGGGCAGATCGGCAAAGCAGTCGAAGTGGTCCGGCTCCACGTTCAGGATCGCGGCGTAACGCGGTTGGAAATCGAGAAAGCTCCGCTGGAACTCACAGCTTTCGACGACAAACAACTCGCCCGCTCCGGCCCAGCCGCTGCGATGAGCTTGAGCGAGCGAAGCGAGTCGAATCTTCCCTCCTGTCCCCTCGCCCCTGTCTTCGGGGGAGAGGGCTAGGGTGAGGGGGGCTTCTC
>JANODP010000319.1:0-4437 GCA_031412755.1 Schlesneria sp.
GACGAATTGAAGGAGACGACGAATGAAACCGGTAGTGCCGCCCCTTCAGGGCTTGAGATTCACGGAAACCACCAACCCGGGGCGGCGCTCCCGCTGGTCGCTGGCCCCGGGCTGGCATCACTTCGCCCCTTTGGGGCGGAAATCCAAAACAGCGCAAGTTCAAAACGCGCGAGCGATGGCTTCCACTCCCGTCCCTCCTCAACCCTCGCTCGCGCGTCGGGCTGGTTTTGAAGGGAAGGCCCTGAAACTGTCGCGTGCGATCACATCCCTGGGGCCATCCACCGGCAGCAATTGCCGATGTTCGTTGGCGAATCGGCTCTGCTCCTGCCGTTCTGTGCCGAAACCCAAATTGACACTAAAGAACAGGCCACCATATATTCCCGCCCCTTTCCCCCCGGGGGTTTCGTCGCGGTTGGTCGGTCGGTTGTTGGTTCGTTCTGTCGAACCGCAAACGACCCGATTTTTAGGGCCAGACGCGGCGAAGGTCATGTCAATGCGGAGGCCGGAACTCCAGGGACGGCTCAGTTCGGACTCGTCTTCAAACGATCGGTGCCAACAGATTTCCGTCACGATGACGGCTGCGGGACTTGGTCGCGCGAAGCAACCATTCACTCGGGAGCGCCCGTGTCGGGCAATCAACACCCGTTGCGAATCGGCTGGTTACTGACACTCTGCACCGCGATGATCGCGGTCGTGGTGGCGGCGACGCGCCCCTACGTTTTCGGATTGGCCGATGAATCGGTCCCGTTCGTGGCGACCGCTCCCATTCAGATCTCCGCCGACTGGTGCCAGGAGTGGCGCGACGGTGAGACCACCATCGCTCTGTTTCGGGGATCGTGCCGCCTCGTTCAGGGTGAGCGATCCTACGCCGCGAACAACATGGTGGTGTGGGTTCACAATTCTGACGCCGACGATGCCGAGCGGCAGCGGTTGACGGTGTACCTCGAAGAGTCGGTCGAGGTCCGCGAGGCCAACAGTTCCCGTACCGAACAGTCGATCTGGGTGGACCTCGATTCGGCGGCCGGCATGACGCTCACGGTCCGAGGTCGCGTGGCGGATCGTCCGGGGACCGATGATCCGCTGTTTCGCCGGGCCGTCCATCGCCAGGGGGGCTCGCAGCGGGGCTCGCTTCAGCAGACGCAGTTGACGGTGCCGGTTCCGGGCGGAGCAGAGCCGACCTGGCGTGAAGTTCAACTTCAACAGCCCCACGGTCTGCGTCACATCCGAGTCTCACCGCGCAGCTTCGCGATGCCCTACAGCGTGCAAAGCTTTGAGTCAAAAAACACGACTCCCGCCGAGCAGATCACCATTCTGACGGGTGGCGTGAATGTGTTGGTGGAGGGAATCGTCCTCGGCGGTTTCGAGGGTCTCGGCGCCATCGACCTCAGTGCGGATCGCGTCGTGATTTGGACCGAGGCGACGCAGGACGGGCAGTTCTCACCCGAGATGATGCAGCGGCCGGAGGCGTCGTTTCAGTTGTATCTCGAAGGCAATATCGTCGTTCGCCAGCAATCGCGGCTTGAGCAGTTCGGCGATCGCGAGGTGAGCAACGTCGTGCGCGCCTCGCGCGCGTTTTACGACGCGCGCGAGAACCGGGCTCTCATCCTGGATGCGGAACTGCAATCGTATGTTCCCTCACTGGATGCGGGAGTGCGCGTGCGAGCCGAGCGATTGCGGCAGAACTCGCGGCAGTCGTATCACGCTCAAAATGCGTGGTTCACGACGAGTCAGTACGGCCAGCCCGGCTATCGCATTCAAGCCAGCGACATCTTCCTCGAACCCGGTCCGACGACCAAGCTGGTCGCGACACAGGTCGATCCCGTGACCGGGGAATTGGTCCCTCAAGACACTTACTGGATGACGGCGCTCAACACGCAGTTGCTGGTCGGCGAGGTGCCGCTGTTTTACCTGCCACAGATCAGTGCGCCGCTGGGAGACCCCGGCGTTCCGATCACGTCTGTGGCCGTGGGGCAGGACCGGGTGTTTGGCACTCAACTGCGGACGCGGTGGGATGCGATGCGGCTCTTCGGCATTCAGCGTCCCGAGGGCCTGGACGCCAACTGGGGACTCCAACTCGACTATCTGAGTGCACGTGGTCCGGCGGTGGGAACCGACGGTCGTTACTCGGGAATCGACTCCCGCGGCAACCGCTTCGGCGGCACGGGGCTCGGTTACTACATCTACGATTCCGGAAACGACAACCTCGGATTGGATCGGCGGTTCCTCGCTCCGACCGACCCCAACCGGGGCATCCTGCAGTGGCAGCACCGCCACTTCTTTGAAGCGTACAACATGACGCTGGATGCCGAACTCGGCGGTGCCAGCGATCGCAATTTTCGCGAGTCCTATCGCGAGAAAGATTTCGACACCGGCAAGGATCTCGAAACGCTGGCCTCTCTGCGGCAGCAGCCCGAGGAAAACTGGATGTGGTCGCTGCTGGTGCGGCCGACGGTCAATCAGTTCGAGAACAACACGGCCTGGTTGCCGCGCGGCGATCTGTACTTTCTCGGCGAGCCGTTGTTCGGCGGACTGCTGAATTGGAGTTCCCATTCGTCGGCGGCGTATGCCGCGGTGAATCAGGCCAGCGCGCCGACCAATCCGCTCGACATCTTCAGCCCGCTTCCGTACTACACCGATGCGAACGGCTTGGTGGCGATGTCGCGGCATGAGGTAGAGATGCCGTTCAATCTGGGGCCGATCAAACTGGCACCCTATGCGATGGGTGAGGCGGCGTTCTGGGGCGACAGCTTCACGTCGCAGTCGATCGACCGGCTTTACGGGCGTGGCGGCATTCGCGGCAGCCTTCAATTCGGACGGGTGTTTCCGCAAATCCAGAGCGACATTTTCAACCTCGACGGTCTGGCTCACAAGGTGGTGCTCGACGCCGACTACAGCTTCTCCGGCTCGACCCGGGATCTCGCCGCGATTCCGCAGTGGAACGAGTTCGACGACAACGCCCAGGAACGGTTCCGCTCGCGATTCATCCTGAACGAGTTTGGAGGCGTCCTGCCGGGCCAGTTCGATCCGCGCTTTTACGCCGTCCGCAGTGGAGCCGGTTCCAGTGTGACCTCGCCGTACCACGAACTGGTGGACGATCAACAGGTTTTGCGGCTCGGCATGCGGCAGCGTCTGCAAACGAAAGTCGGTCCGCCCGACCGCCAGCGGATCAAGGACTGGATGCTGCTCGACCTGGGCCTGTCCTACTTCCCCTCCGCCAATCGAGACAACTTTGGCGAGGACCTCGGCCTGTTCAGCACGCGCTACATTTGGAATGTCGGCGACCGGACGAGCATCATCGCGGGCAGCCTGTACGACTTCTTCGACAACGGCCAGCAACTGTGGCACGCGGGAGTGCAGAACCAGCGCGGCCTGCGAGGCAGCGTCTATGTGGGCTTGAGACAAATCAAAGGCGGCCCGCTCGACAGCCGCATCCTCACCGCCAGCTACAGCTACGCGATGAGCCCCAAGTGGGTCTCGACGATGAGTGCCGCCTACGATCTGGGCGAGAACCGCAATCGCGGGCAGTCACTGACCGTCACCCGCGTCGGCGAATGGCTGCTGGTCCACGTCGGAGCCAACTACGACGCGAGCAAGAACAACCCCGGGCTCATGATCTGGGTCGAACCGCGTCTGGGAGGTCGAAACAACGTCTCGTCCACGCAACTCAGTTCGCTGCTGGGCACCCAGAACTGACCCGGATGATTCAGGGTAACGGCGGTCATCACGTACCGGCGAGCCCGGCCCCGTCATGCCTGAGATCATCGCCTGACGCCGTCCCGCCAGACTTTGTTTGAAAGTCGCAGCCACACTCGCCAGAGTGTGCGCCAGTCGATGTTCCCGCAAACTCGGTTCGGTATCGCTCCAGTTGCCATGTCCACGGCGGCGGCTGGCGAAACACGCGCGATGAGGAGATCGGTATGACCGAAAGCCCACTGCGAATCCTCGTGCTGGCCGGCATCGGATTCGTGCTGTTGATGTCGTCCCATGACGGCGTGGCCGATGATGCCAAGGTTCCGACCGGGGTCATTCGACCGTTCGATCAAAAGGAAAAAGATCTGGAGCGTTTCTCCACGTGGCTGAAAAAGACCGGGCGTGAAGATCCCGAACACGTCTTCCGGTTGGAGAACGGTGTCCTCCGCTGCGGTGACGAAGACATGGGTTACATCGCCACGCGCGAGGCGTACCGGGACTATCACCTGAGCGTCGAATACCGCTGGGGTCGGAAGAATCCCACGGACAAGTACGTTCGCAATTCGGGCGTGCTGCTGCACGGGGTCGGACCCGACGGGTCGCAGAATGGCGTGTGGATGACGTCGATCGAGTGCCAACTGGCTCAGGGGTGCGAGGGGGATCTGATCCTCATCAAAGGGAAGACGGCCGACGGCGCTGTCTATCCCGCGACCATCACGAGCAACACCACACTGGCCGAAGATGGGA
>JANODP010000320.1:0-20956 GCA_031412755.1 Schlesneria sp.
GTTTTAAAATTCTATAACCGCGGGCTTTCTGCCCCCCCCTCGGCGCGGGGCGCGTCCGCCTCTAAATTAAATTTTCCCACCACCTGACCCCTTTATGCCCAGCGAGGA
This sequence comes from Schlesneria sp., assembly GCA_031412755.1. Classification (GTDB taxonomy): domain Bacteria; phylum Planctomycetota; class Planctomycetia; order Planctomycetales; family Planctomycetaceae; genus Schlesneria. Next base: position 109 of record JANODP010000320.1, read on the forward strand.
CATTGCCTCTGAGCGCACGGCGGGAACGTTGGAGATCGGCGCTCCGGTGCGGATCATTCGCGAACCGAACTTCGGATTGCTCGGCACGGTCACCGGGATGCCTCACGAACCGAGGCTGCTGGAGTCTGAGTCGTTCGCGCGCGTCGTCGAGGTGAAGCTGGCCGACGGCTCGCCAGTCATCGTGCCTCGCGCCAACGTCGAATTGATTGAGGGGTGAGGAATGTGGCGATCAGCAATCAGCATTCGGCATTTGGCGATGCGCCAGACACAAACGCAACACGGGGCCTGCGACGAAGCAAGGACTCAGTATTCAGTACTCAGTGCTCGGCAATCCCTCGGAATCGTGCCATGTGCCGCGTGGAGGTTGTTGCTACTGGTGGCCTTCATCACACTTGAACTGTTCGAGCCGACCGTTGTGTCTGCTGCCGATCCAATTCGCCCGCCGTCAAACGTTAAGGTGGAAGAGATTCCCTACCGGGGAGGCACCTCAATCAAAGTCAGTTGGGATTTGTCTCCAGACGATACGACTGACGGAGATTCGCGTGTTGAAGCCTACGAAATTCGGTTCGATCAGGTGCCGAAGCCGTTCTCGCAAATTGAGTCCCTTGCATTTCGGTTTCTCCCCGGTTGGATTTGGAATCGCGTCTGGAGAGGCCGTGGAAGTTCGTTTGTCATGCGTTTACAGACACTCCCCGGTGCGCGATCGATCGAGCCCTCGAAATACTACGACGGAAGCAGCTTCGATGGGACTGGCGTGGACTCGGGATCCACGTTCAGAGTTTCAGTCGTGTCCATCGGTACAGACAAGGCTCGATCGGCGTATTCCAATGCTGTCACATTTCCCCGTTTCCGAACGAGTCCTCAGACGGCACCGATTGACAAGTCATGGTTTGCTCTCGTGGTAATTCTCGTCTGCGGCACGGTCATCGTCTGCACGGAGTTGGCCCGGCGGGGGAAGCCGTTTTATGTGCGGCCGATTGCCGGGTTGCAGGCGATTGAAGAGGCTGTTGGTCGTGCGACCGAGATGGGCAAGCCGATGCTCTTTGTCCCCGGCATTCAGGATATGAATGAGATCGATACGGTGGCGGGGCTGACGATCCTGTCGAGCGTCGCCAAGACGGCGGCCGAGTACGACACGCCGATCGAAGTGCCGACCACACGGTCACTAGTGATGACGGCCGCGCGAGAGGCCGTGCAGGCAGCGGCCCTCGCGGCGGGGCGGCCCGACTATTACAACGAAGACCGCATCTACTACGTGACTGACGAGCAGTTCGGTTACGTCGCTCACACCTGCGGCTGGATGTATCGCGAACAACCGGCCGCTTGTTTCTATCTTGGGAAGTTTTATGCCGAGTCGTTGATCCTCGCCGAAACCGGCAACGCGGTGGGAGCCATTCAAATCGCGGGGACGGCTGAAACGACCCAGCTTCCCTTCTTCGTGGCCGCGTGTGATTACACGCTGATCGGTGAAGAGTTGTTTGCGGCGTCGGCCTATTTGTCGGGAGAACCGGCGCAGTTGGGGATGCTCAAGGGGCAGGACTTCGGCAAGCTGGCGGCGATGGTGCTCGTGGTCATCGGTTGCCTGCTGGCGACTTGGGATTCGATCTTGCCGCGCGGGAAAGACGCTCAAGGAAAAGACCTGCCGCCACGGACTCAGTTTCTGCGCGACGAAGTGTTGAAGGGGGGATGATGCAAAAGACCGTACCCGTGGTGATCGCCGGCAGCGTGGGGGCCTTGATGGCCTTGGCGTTCTTCTCGCCACCGCTCTTGTGGATGCGCGAGAAGGCCGAGGAATGGTTCACCATTCTGGCCGCGATCGCGATGCTGCTCGGCGGAACAAACCTGTGCGTGCATCATCTGCGCAGAATTTCGGATCGCGAGGCGGGCTGGGGCTTCTCGGCCGTGACGCTGCTGACGTTTGTCATCACCGTCGGAGTCGGAGTGCTCAAGGTGGGTGTGGTGCCCGAGTCGGCGAGGAACCTCGATCGCGCCTGGTCTGGCGGCTACTTGCAGGAAGGGGGCGCGTTCTGGTGGATGTTTCAGTACGTCTACTCGCCGATGATGTCCACGATGTTTGCTTTGCTGGCGTTCTATGTGGCATCGGCCGCTTTTCGAGCATTCCGGGCGAAGAACTTTGAGGCGGCACTGCTGCTCGTCACTGCCATCATCGTGTTGATCGGCCAGACGCCGGATCGCGATTTCCTGCCCGAGCAACTCTCGTTCATCCGGTTCGAGACGCTGACGGAACTGTGCAAGAAAACATTCGTCACGGCCGGACAGCGGGCCATCATGATCGGGATCGCCCTGGGCGTCGCGGCCACGTCGCTGCGCATCCTGCTCGGTCTGGATCGGTCCTATCTGGGAGGCGACGAGTAACCGATTATGCTCGACTTCTTGAACACGCTCGATCGCCGCTGGGTGTTTCTCGCAATGGGCCTGGCGGTCGCGATCCCGATCTTGCTGGGAATCGGTGCCACCGAGCAGCCAACCGCCCAGACGCAGCGGATGTTCGACTACATCGAAGCTCTGCCCGCAGGCTCGCGCGTTCTGATGGCCCTCGACTACGATCCGAGTTCTGAGGCCGAGCTGACTCCGATGGCCTATTCCTTCACGCGACACTGCTGCCTGAAGCGACACAAGCTCTACTTCCTGACGCTGTGGCCCAGTGGTCCGCCGATGCTCGACAAGACGATCTCCAAGGTCGTGCTGGGCGAGTTCGATTCCAGCGGCCGACCGATGAAGTACGGTGAAGACTATCTCAACCTGGGTTACTTCCCCGGTGAGTTCGGCGCGGTGAACCCGATCTGCTCGAACCTGCGTCAGTCCAAGTCACAGGACTCGAAAGGGATCAGTCTGGATGCACTGCCGATGATGAACGGCGTCAATGGCGGGAAGGACATGCAACTCATCGTCAACGTGTCGGGAGGCTATCCCGGCGCGAAGGAGTGGGTGCAGTATGGCAGCACGCCTCACAACATTCCCATGGGAGCGGGTTGCACGGGCGTTCAGGCCACGCAGCTCTTTCCCTATCACCCCGACCAGTTGGTGGGACTGGTGGCCGCTATCCGCGGTGCCGCCGAATACGAGGCGATTCTGGCCAAAGCGTACCCGCAGTACAACGAACTCCGCTGGCGAGACGGCACGCGCCGGATGGGTGCCCAGCAATGGGCGCATCGCCTGATGATCGGGCTGATCCTGCTGGGCAATGCGATCCACATCGCCTCGCGGCGCGGAAGGGGGCGGCGATGAAGCGGGAGACGCTCATTTGGACGATGCTGCTTGCCTTCGGTGCCGTGTTCCTGCTGCTCCGCGCCGTGGCAACCGAGCGCGGGGTGGGCCGCCAGTATGTCGTCGCCCGTGAAATCGCCGGACTGTTCGACGAGACAGCAGGCAAGATTGTCGAAGTCGATCCGAAGACGATCACGGTGGACGACAGTCGGTATCACCGGATGCAACGAGCCACCCAGTACGTGGAAGCTCTGCACGGCGACACCTCGGCCGTCTTCAGTCTGTCGCGCACGATTGGAATCTGGCTGGCGGCCCTGCTGACGCTGTGCATCTTCTCGTACATGTACCGGGATAACGTCTGCTACAAGCTGGCGGAAGCCCTGATCGTCGGAGTCTCGGCGGGCTACGCGATGGTCGTCGCCTTCTGGGATGTCCTGATCGCGAAGTTCCTGGTGAGGCTGACTCCCAACGTGGCTCGGTACGCCTTCGTTCCCGATACGCCCACCGGCAACGACACCGAATGGCTCTATCTCGTACCGCTGATTCTCGGTGTGCTGGTGTTCGCCCGCTGGCTGCCCAAGGGCAAATGGCTGGCGCGCTGGCCGCTGGCCTTCGTGGTGGGAACGACAGCCGGGCTGAAGCTGATCTCGTTTCTCGATGCCGACTTCATCAGCCAGATTCGCAGCACGATCCTGCCACTGGTGGTCTTCGCCACCGACCAGGGCGGCGCGCGGGTGTTCGACTGGAAGCAGTCGCTCGAAAACATCGTGCTGGTGGCCGGCGTGCTGACCAGTCTGACGTACTTCTATTTCTCGGTGGAGCACACGGGAGTCGTCGGGCGGATCTCGCGACTGGGCGTGTGGGTCTTGATGATCACGTTCGGAGCTTCGTTTGCACTGACCGTGATGAGTCGCATCACGCTGCTGACGATGCGGTTGGAGTTCCTGTTCCAGGACTGGCTGGGGATCGTGGGCGGTTGAGCGGCACACCGCCCGGCTGGGAAATTGCCTGGGGCCCCGAAGACCGTCAGGACTATAGACGTTTCAACAACTATTGTCTTGACGTCCGAAGAGACTGCCGGTATCGTCGCTGCCCATGACAGCCACCCGCTCATCCACCGTTCGACACACTCGATTCGATTCGCTCCAGCAGGAGGCGTATCTGAATCTGTGGCGGACGTACGACCGGTTGAAGGTCGTCGAAGATGAGCTGTTCGTAAAGTACGACCTGTCGGCGCAGCAGTACAACGCGCTGCGGCTGCTCGAAACGGTCCACCCCGGCACGATGCCGACGCTGGCACTGGGCCAGCGATTGATTTCGCGCGCTCCGGACATGACCCGGATGCTGGACCGGCTCGAAGAACGAAGCCTCGTTCAGCGCGAACGGCGTCCCGAGAACCGGCGTGTCGTGGAGGTGGCGATTGCACCGGCGGGCCTGCAATTGCTCGAAGAGCTTTCGTCGCAGGTGCGCGAGGGTCACAAACGGCAACTTGGTCACATGACGGCTCACGAACTGAAACAACTGATCGAACTGTTACAAGCGGCGCGGAACCCTCATGAGGAGGAGGGGAGTCGCTGGCACAGCAAGGAGAAGAGTTAGTCGTACTCGCCAGCCCACCGCGCGAGCGAGGGCTTGGCGTTCATCCACGGTTGGCCCTCGCTGGCGCGTCGGGCTGATTTGGCAAGACACCTTCGGGAAGGAAGACACAACATGACCCCGTCCACTCAACCCAACGTCATCGTCATCGGCGGCGGACCATCCGGTTCGACGGCCGCCACGTTGATCGCTCAGAAGGGCCATCGTGTCCGATTGTTTGAGCGAGAGACATTTCCGCGTTTCCACATCGGCGAGTCGCTCATTCCGCAGACGTACTGGACGCTGAAGCGGCTGAACATGCTCGACAAGATGAAGGGGAGCCACTTCATCAAGAAGTACAGCGTGCAGTTTGTCGGATCGAGCGGTCGCCTCTCCGAGCCGTTCTACTTTTGGGACAACCGGCCGCACGAGTGTTCTCAGACGTGGCAGGTGAAACGCGAAGAGTTCGACAAGATGATGCTCGACAATGCGGTCGAGCACGGCGTTGAGGTGCAGCAGGGCGTGCGTGTCCTGGAGGTCTTGTTCGAGGGAGACCGCGCGGTCGGCGTGCGGGTTCAGAACGAGGGCGGCAGCGAACGAATCGAACGAGCCGACGTGATCGTCGATGCCAGCGGGCAGAGTTCGCTGATCATGGGCAAGCTGGGTCTGCGCGAATGGGATCCGGTCCTCAAGAAGGCGGCGGTCTGGACGTACTGGGAGGGGGCCTACCGCGACACGGACAAGGACGAGGGTGCGACCATCGTCCTGCAGACTCAGGGAAAGGCGGGCTGGTTCTGGTACATCCCGCTGCACGACAACATCGTCAGCGTCGGCGTGGTCGCGGGGTACGAGTACCTCTTCAAGAATCGGGACACCAAGGATTTCGAGGCCATCTACAACGCTGAGGTCGAGAAATGCCCGGCGGTGAAGCAGCGGATCGAGATCGGCAAGCGGGTTCAACCCTATCGTGCGGCCAAGGAGTATTCGTACCGCTCGCAGCGCGCGGCGGGGAACGGCTGGGTGTTGGTGGGCGATGCGTTCGGATTCCTCGACCCGCTCTATTCGTCGGGAGTGCTGCTGGCGCTGAAGTCGGGCGAGCTGGCGGCCGATGCGGTCTGCGACGGGCTGGCCAAGGGAGACACCTCCGCCGCGCAGCTCGGTTGCTGGGAAGCCGATTACGTGCGCGGCATGGACCGCATGCGATCTTTGGTCTGCGCGTACTACGCCGGCTTCAGCTTCGGCAAGTTTGTCGCCGCCCACCCGCATCGCAAGGGTGATCTCACCGACCTGCTGATCGGCGACCTGTTCCGCCCCGAACTCGATGAAACACTCGGCCTGATCGAAGAGGCGCTGAAAGCTCACACGGCGGTGGAAGCGGGCTGAGTTCGAGCGGAGCAAATCAGGCCTGCTCGTGCGACTTCCTGCGCGGAAACCCCAGCGCGAGCATGGACTCCGCAAACTCGCGAATGGCGGCGGCGTGCTGTTCTTCGGGCAGGTTCGAATTCACTTCCACGGTCGGGGCCAGGTACACGTCGTAGTCGCCGCCGAGAAAATAACGTCCGAACAGGTAGCACACGGCGAAGGCGTCCGGCAAACCGACCGTCGACCAGAAGAATTCGACGAACTCCCCTTCGTCTTTCGGACGGCCCTGCACCAGCGTGTCGTGGTGGAACAGCAGCCCCCGACCGCTGTCATCGAGAACCGCCCACGCGGTGCGCCGCGGTGCGGGTCGAGACGCGAGGTCGATCTTCGACGAGGCGTCCGCCCCCGCCAGCCGCTCGCACAGCCGGGCGATGACCGGCAGATGCGACTCGAATGAGTTGTCGCAGCGGGCCTCGTCAAAGTCGAACATCAGGATGGACCGGTGTGCGTACTCGCGCTCCCGGTCGGATTCCGCCTGATGATCGAGTCGTTCCAATTCGTCATGGGTCAATTCCATCGACCGACAGCCCCTTCGCGCCCTCGTGTCACTTAGCCCCTCGCCAGTCCGACTCAGCACCCTACTTGAGCCCCAGAGTCATACTGCGAAGTCGTTGCAGGCTCAGTCGACAGTAACTCCATCAAAACATGGCTGATCGTTGGAGTCGCCAACATAGAAGTTAATGGCACGCGTCAGGATTGCGATGACACGACAATGCTCGCGTCGTTGCGTGCCACACGTCACTCATTCCCTTTGACGAATTGCCCAATCCCGACGCGGAACGACCATCCATTAACAACCGCACCGATGCAGTGCGACGTTCAAATGTTAGGAAACTCTCGCGGATTACCGACGTTGATCGCATAACCGCAATCTTCTTCGGTGAGAAATTTCCATTCGCCCACAGTGCGCTTGTCAAAAAGTACGTTATCAATCTCTGCCTTCAGGTTTTCACCGTCCTGATTCGCAGACTCGCGCGGCTGTGGGGGCGAGACGCTTACGCTGACGATGGCCTCAACACCCTTAAATTTGCGGTCTGACTCAACACGCGTGGCCCATTTCTCATTGATCTCCTTGAGCAGCTTCTCGGAAGCAGACGCTTTCGTCCCACCAGCGCCGGTAAGAAGCTGAGCCAACCCGTAAGTGGCCGGACCACTCACACCATTTAGAATGACTACCACGTTTTCCTCTGAAAACGGATTTCTAGCCACGACCAAATGAGCAAGGATCTGAAACTCTTTTACAGCCTTATCCTGAGAATAATACGTCTGTGGTTTCTTATCCCCGTCAATGTAAAACCCTCGCTCATCCGGTTTGCCTTCAACTCGGCAAAAATGGCGAGGTAATGGAGTGCGACGCCACGTCTCACTACTTCCACTCAAATCGCCCAACGATTCACCTTTGAAGGCAATGACGAGCGAGGTTTCTTTGATTGGATCCGCCTCAATGAAACACGCTGGATCCGAGTTTTTCTTTTTGTGGACGTTAGCGAGGATAATTTCTGTAATTGGATTTACGTCAGCGGACGCGACTATCAGGCAGTTTTTCCCTTTCAACTGTTCCTTAACCAACTCGGCATAAGACCGCAGGAAGTCCTTGTCAGCCGTCTTTCCCAACTTATCCGCAATAGTCTCGGGCGAGTATAGCGGACTTTTGAGATCGGGCATTACCGATTCGTCCGTGGACGAAAGGTAGCTAATCAATTCTGATGCCGTCCTTAAATCCCAGTCTCCTACTACTTCACGATTCAAGCTCTGATGATGAACGGCACCGTTGTAAATCAATACCTTGCCACTACGCGTCAGACGCTCCCAGAAAATACGCCGCTGTTGCGTAGCCACATCCCGCACCAAGATCGGCTCAAAGACCGCGGCAAGTTTGCCGGCTAACTTCTTGGCTTCTTCCTCTTTGTGCCACATATACCAAAGTGCGCGAATGTCAAACGCAAGGATGTGCTCTCTTGGCCGACCAACCTTTTCCTGTGTTGTATTCGACTGAAGCAAAGATTCCGCGTCTCGCGGAGGCGAGCCCTGGAAGAGGCGGTTGGAGGGCTGCGATCCTTCCTGCCCTTCACGATAAATTGGTACGACATTAATGTTACGCGCATGGCAGTAACCCAGCCAAAAATACGACAAGGCATCTTGAGAGATTAGGTCCACCATAGCGATCAACGCTGAATCGAGATGCTTACAGATATCCTCAAACGAATGAGGCAGTTCCTTCTCGTCCATGATAAATGCGTGAGTGCATTCACGAAGATTTTCGAGTTCGGACTCCTGCATTTCCGCAAGCATGGTGGAGAGTTGCGCTGCCGGATCCGACGAGTCCGTACTGTTCTTGACGGCCTGAGGGCTTCGGTGCTTCTCCTCCAAAATGCGCATTGCTACCCCGACTGCAGCCTCCAGCGCCTTGTGGAAACTGACATGAATATCTTGATTCCCATATGGACTATCGTCTTCACGCCTCTCTCCTTCATCGCGAAGCAGGAGGCCTACCGTTTTCATCGTGGTCTTACGCGGCTGCAAATTGACCTTCTGTATTCGATCAAGCAGGGGCGTTTTGTCCACATCTATGTAACCAACGTTTGGGTAGAAAAGCACTTCATCGGAGTTTATGCCGACAGCTCTGCACAGTTTCTCAACCTTCGCCTTTTTGTTTCCGTCGCACACGGCAAGGATAGGCTTGTTGAGGCCGACAGCCATTCCAAGCTCGTAATATACGTTTGGGTTGTATAGCGAAAGATCGACTGCTACAAATCCGGCCTGTTGAATCCGCAGGCAGATTTTCTCGCACATGACGTAGCCTGTATTGGCGAATTGATCGGCATGACGGATGTTGTCTTCTTTGATATTGAAGTGCTTCAAATAAGGACGCAAGCTCCATTCGTAAAACGTTTCCAGATTTGACTTGAACGGCATGATCACGAATACCGAATCTCTCTTCCGCCCACCTTCCCCCTTTTCATATACAGTTTCATGTGGGCAAAATATACATTGCTTTCCAGTCATAAAACACCGGCGCATCCACTGTGGTGAGTCGTGCATTCCAGCCTTGGCGCGATTACTATCCAAATCAAATTTGCGTTCGATCTCGTCGAAAATATTGGCTGTGTACTCGCTCATGTGTGACTCACGTTGAAGAGTGGCGATCGTGACCGTGTAGCTTGAAGGACGGCGATGTCGTTTTCAATGCAGGTGATTTCGCTACGAAACGAACATCGGGTATTGTGGCGCAAGACTCGTTCTGCTGGTCGATTGCAGTGTGACCATTCGTAGTTTGAATCTTAGATTACGGGAAACACACGCTTTGTCAACACACCGGCTGGGTACGAGCGTACTCTCTGCGGTGCGTGATTCGAAAACGTCGCCTCGCATCTGCCGCTGTAAGCAGTCGTGAACATGGCATATTGGTCGGATTGCGTCGTCCCAATCAAGAGCGAATACCATATCGGCGGACTGATTCAATTCCCGCACGTTTTGGGGGGGGCCGTAAGTAAAATGAGCAACTTCAAAGGCAGCGCTGCCACTGGATGGTTGCGGCACATACACGCTCGCTCACCGATGAATCCCCATGCAGGTGCTATCTCAAAACAGCTCGTCGACGTGCTATTCATTGACTTTGTTGGGCCGAACCGATTAAGTCATTAATACAGCTCGCTGATCGGCTTGCCGGTGGCGTTCGGCCAGGGGCGACCGCTCATGTCCGTGTAGTGTCCGGACGGATCGAGTCCGAGCGACGAGAACGTCGTCGCCGCGATGTCTCCCGGCGTGAGCGGCGTCGTTTCGGGATAGGCAGCGATCCGGTCGGAGGCGCCGACGATGTGGCCGCGCTTCACTCCGGCACCCGCCATCACGATCGAGTAGACCGACGGCCAGTGCTTGCGGCCGGGAGTGCTCCCCTTGAAGTTCGGTTCGAGGGCCACTCGCGGGGCACGGCCGAACTCGCCCATGCAGACCACCAGCGTCGATTCGAGCAACCCGCGCCGGTCGAGGTCTTCCAGCAGCGCCGAAAAACAAATGTCGAACCGGGGCAGCAGGTGCTGCTTCATGGCGTAGAAGATGTCGTTGTGCGTGTCCCAACCGTAGAGGTCCGTCTCATCCGGTGCCTTGTCCTGACCGCGGGCGCTGTGATTGAGGAAGACCGTGATGAGCGGCACGCCCGCCTCAACGAGCCGCCGCGCGAGCAGACACGCCTGCCCCGAGCGGAAGCGGCCGTACCGGTCGCGCACCCTGTCCGACTCCTGCGACAAATTGAAGGCATGACGACACTGAGGCGACTCCAACAGCGAATGAGCCTGCCGATAAAGTTCGCTCATCTCCAAAGCGTTTCGATCCGAGTGGAACTGCCGGCGCGTCCGGTCGATCGCGTCGAGCAGCGACGTGCGCGACGATTGCCGCACGAGCGGCAGATCGGGCTGCGGCTCCAGCCCGTCGAGCACCAGCGCCGAATCGGAAACATCGCCCACCGTGAGCGGCTCAAACTTGCGACCGAGGAACCCACCGAACTGGCCCGGCGACGGCAACTCGGGAACGAGCAACGGCCCGTTGACATTCACCGCCGTGTAGGGAAACCGCTGCGCCGGCCGCACGCGCTGCAGGATGGCTCCCAGCGCCGGCGCGTCCTCATCACGAGGCGGCGGGTTCGACGACTTCCTCGGATGAAACTGCCCCGTCAGCGACAGGTACGTCGCCGAACCGTGATCGAGATCGTCGTGCGACAGGCTCCGCACAATCGTGTACCGATCCGCCAGCCGAGCCAGTCGCGGCATGAGTTCACAGACTCTCACGCCCGCCAACGACGTCGCGATCGACCCGAACTCACCGCGAATCCCCTCGGACGCCTCAGGCTTCGGATCCCACGTGTCGAGCTGACTCTGCCCGCCACTCGCATACAGCACGATCACCGACTTGGCCCTCCCAAACCCGGGCGGTCTCTCGATAGCAGATGCCGCATCGCTGGCCCGCACGATGCGCGGTGGCAACCCCGGGCCAAGACCGATTCCCGCGAGTCCACCAATCCGCAACCATTCGCGCCGACTCACTGTGCCAGGGTGATTGGCATTGTCGAGTACAAAGCGAAGTGTCATGGTGATGGTCCCCAATTGACAGCGGACCTCACGCGAAGACCTCGGTCACCACTTCGCCTTCGTTGACAGTGGGGCGTTCGGGGCGGCCCTGCAGGCGGTAGATCAGTTCGGTGTGTTCGAGGCCCAGCGCGGCGAGGATCGTCGCGTGCAGGGAGTGGACGTGGACCTTGCGTTCGATGGCGTGCATGCCGAACTCGTCGGTCGCGCCGATGATCTGGCCTCCCTTCACGCCGCCGCCGGCCATCCAGACCGTGAAGCCGTAGGGATTGTGGTCGCGGCCGTCTCCCTTCTCGCTCATCGGCGTGCGACCGAACTCACCGCCCCAGATGACGAGCGTTTCGTCCAACAGGCCGCGCTGTTTGAGGTCCTTCAAGAGGGCCGCGATCGGGCGGTCGGTCTCGCCACAGTACTTGGTATGGTTCTCTTCGAGCTTCGTGTGCGCGTCCCACTTGCTGCCCGAGCCGGAGTACAACTCGACGAAGCGGACGCCGCGCTCGATCAGTCGCCGGGCCATCAGGCAGTTGCGGCCAAACGGCTGCGTCGCCTTGTCGTTCAGGCCGTAAGCCTCTTGCGTCGCGGCGGTCTCTTCGGCGAGATCGACCGCCTCGGGGGCGTGGGCCTGCATCCGGAAGGCCAGCTCATACGAAGCGATGCGGGCTTCGAGTTCGCTGTCGCCGAGACGGCCTGCGAGGTGCTCGCGGTTGAGCTGGTTGATGAAGCCGAGCTTGCTTTGCTGCCGTGCGTCGCTGATGCCGTCGGGCGTGCTGAGGTGCAGGATCGGATGCTTGCCCGGCAGGAATTTTGTCCCCTGATAGGTCGAGGGCATGAAGCCCGAGCCCCAGACGCGGTTGCCGCCGGGGGGCTCGCGTTCGCTGTCCATCATCACGACGAACTCGGGCAGGTTGCGGTTCTCGGAGCCCAGCCCGTAGTTGACCCACGCGCCGAGACTCGGCCGCCCCGCGAGGATGCTTCCCGTGTTCATCTGACAGATGCCGCCGACGTGATTCAGCGCGTCGGACGTACACGACCGGATCACGCACAGGTCGTCGGCACACTCGCCCACGTGCTTGTACCAGTTGGAGACGGGGATGCCGCTTTCGCCGTACTGCTTCCAGGTCCGCTTGCATTCGAGCAGCGGATTTTCGGAGACGCCCATCGGCGTGATGACCCGCTTGATCGATGGCGGGAGCGGTTTCCCGGCGTATTCGTTGACCATCGGCTTCGGGTCAAACGTGTCGATCGAACTGCACGCCCCATCCATGAACAGGAAGATGACGTTTTTTGCTTGCCCGGCAAAATGGGGCCGCCGTCGAACGATCTCGGCCGCATCGGCCGTTCGCTGCTCGGTGGCCATCATCCCCGCCAGAGCCACGGCCCCAAAGCCGCCTCCCGTACGAACGAGAAAGTCGCGGCGCGAGGTGGCCTGCGTGCGATGAGTCGAGATGAGATTGTGCATGGCGGCGTCATTCATAAACGGGAAACTGCGGGGGGCGGGGGCGATTCAACAACCATCACGGTGTCAGGCCGAGGTCGCGAAGTGTGTCGAGCACGGAGGGCAGGGCATCGTTCCAGAGCCAACTCGGACGAATCCGGAACTGCGGAACAACCGCGGATGCAACGGTGCCGTCCGTGGCGGGAGCAACGACTTGGAACTTCTTCCGTTTGAGGGCATAGACTTCCATCAGGCGAGACAGCGGGTCGATGACCCAGTATTCGCGCACGCCAGCCGCCTCATAGGCCAGATATTTCTCGCGCCAGTCTCGCGCGACGCTGTCGGGGGACACGACTTCAATGGCGAGGTCCGGCGCTCCATCCAGGTAGGTTCTCTTCAACAGGGATTTGCGGGCGGAAGTGACAAACAACACGTCCGGGACGCGCCGCGATTTCTCTCCCTTGCGCAGCCGCACCATGAACTCCGGCCCCAGAACTTCGCCGAGTTGCTGCTGCTGAACCACGATCAACAGCAGGCTCTGAATCCAGCCGGTCAACTGCACGTGCTTGCGGCTGGCTGGAGCCATGACGACCACCTTCCCGTTCACCCACTCGACTCGCGACTCATGCTGCATTGCCCAGCTTTGGAACTCATCCTCCGACAGTGACTCGGGAATCGTGACCTCCCAATCACGGAAGTCCAAGTCTGCTGGTTTGTTCAAGGTGGTGGATGACATGGACAGTCTCGGGCTTGGCGTGCGTCTCGGTGACTTCGCGATTGGACCACACGACACAGATTCGCGGGGGCTACTTCCGCCGCGTGTAGTCAATCGTGAACGCCAGTTCTTCCTTGCCGTCGGGTTGGACCATGTACATCTTGAATGTGAAGTGGTCCTTGTCCTTCGTCTCGGTGGTGTTCTTGAACTTCTGCGGCTTGCCGTCCGGACCGGTCGATTCGCCGGTCATCGTCAGCAGCTTGGTCTTCGGGTCATAGTTGCCCTCCATGTGCATCGGGCTGCTGGACCATGAATCGACCCACACCCCGATATATTTCTTCTTCTGCGGGTCGTACCCGTCGAGGCCGTGGCCGCGGAACTTGGCCTCTCCCACTGCTCCCTCAAAGTCGCTGGCCAGCCACATTCCATCGCAGATCGACTTGTAGGTGGCGGTACACTTCGATTTTTGACCACCCATGTCCATGACCGCGTCCCAGGTTCCCACCAGTTCTTCTGCCAACCGTTTGTGCTCGGGACCGGGCTTCGGTAACTCCTGCCCGCATGACAGACCGACACCGGCCAGGCAGACGACAATTCCGAGAATCGATTTGTGCAACATGATGTCTCTCTTTCTCAAGGATGGACAGATCTGTTCCCTCATTCAATAAAACGTTCCCTCATTCCACAAACAAGAACTCGTTCGCGTTCAGCAGGGCGTGGCAGAGGTCGATGAAGGCGGCTTCGGTGTCGGCGTCGGTCGGGGTGTGGACACCTTCGCCCGCGCGGGTCGTGTCCGAGTCGGCGATGATTTGTTGTTGAGCGGACGTGAACTTCATCGCGGCCTGGACTTCGCGATCGCTCGGGGAACGGCCGAACGCAATTTGCCAGGCTCGACCGACGCGGGCGGCCGGATCGGCGGAGCCGGCTTCGGTCTTGGAGCGGTTCGACAGTTGTTTGGCCGCGCTGACGATCAGGTCGCTGTTGAGCAGCATCAGCGCCTGCGGAGCGATCGTCGTCTTGGTGCGACAACCGCAGGCTTCGTGCATGTCGGGGAAGTCGAACGCCGCCATCAACGGGTACGGCAGGTTGCGCTTGGCGTAGATGTAGACCGAGCGGCGGACTCGATCCGGCGGATCGCTGACCTTCCACGCCGCGGCCCCTCCGAAATTGGGAGGCAACTCGGGACGGACGCCCGTTCCGAACATCGTGTCGTTGAAGTTCCCCGACGCCACCAGCCACGCATCGCGGATGCGCTCGGACGAGAGACGCTGGCGGGGAAACACGGCGAGCGCGGAACTCGGAGCGCGGAGTGCGGAGTTGGAAGAAGCTGAAGCATCGGCCGGATTGCTTTCGCTCCGCGTTCCGCGTTCCGCGTTCCGCACTTCTCCTCGCTGCCGGTACGTCGCCGACAGCACGATCAGCCGGTGCAGGTGCTTCGTACTAAAACCGCTGGCGATGAACTCGGACGTGAGCCAATCAAACAGTTCGGCATGTTGGGGGCGAGGCGTTTGAACGCCGAAGTCGTTCGCTGTTTCGACGAGTCCCCGGCCGAAGTGCCCCTGCCAGACGCGGTTGACCCAGACGCGATGCGTCAGCGGGTGATCGGCCGCCGTCAGCCAGCGGGCCAACTCCGAGCGGCGTCCCGACGATCGTTCGTTCGGCGGCGTGATGACGGGCGGGTTGAGCGTCGGCTCGCGACGCAGGATCGCCGGGTAGTGCGGTGGCAGTTCCTGGAGCGGCTTGTCGTAGCTGCCCGTCTCCAGCAGGTGCGTCGTCGGTGGCATGGTCGAGAGTTCCGCCACCGCCATCACGTTCGCTTCGCGCGGCGGTTTGGGTTGCTTCTTTTTCGCTTCGGCCAGCAGCGCGATCAACTCGTCACGGCGAGCCTTCTTGTCGTCGGCGATGTGTTTCGGCAGGTCGTCGTTCTTGTACTCCATCTGCCGCTCGGACCAGAACGCGAGCTGCCGCTGCATCGTGGATCGCTCTTCCGCGGGGCAGTCGATCGCGGCGAGGACGTCGGCCGGGAACTTCATCCGCTTGTCGCCCGCCATCTTGATCCGCGCGGCCTTCTCGATCTCGTGCAGTTCGTGGCGCAGTTCGGCCGTGTCGTCGAGCCACTGTTGCTGCTGACGGCGGTACTCGACGAGTTGCTCGGGCCGTCCCACGGGAACCTTGTCTTCGAGCACGATTCCGGAGAAGAACGCCTGCAACTGATAGAAGTCGGTCTGCAGGATCGGATCGAACTTGTGATCGTGACACTGCGCACAGCCGATCGACAGCCCGAGGACCGCCGCCCCCACATGCCCCGTCAAATCGTCGAGGGCGATCTGGCGCGCCAGATGAATGTTGGAGGCGTTGCTCTCATCCGGCCACATCCGGCAGTAACCGGTCGCGGCGAGGGCCTCGGCATCGTCGGGGAACAACTCGTCTCCGGCCAACTGCTCCTGGAGGAAGCGGTCGAACGGCAGATCGCGATTGAACGCACGGATCACGTAATCGCGGTACTTGTACGCCAACGGTCGGGCCGGATCGGCGTTGAAGCCGGCCGTCTCGGCGAACCGCGTCACGTCGAGCCACATGCGGCCCCAGGCCTCTCCGTAGTGCGGGCTGGCCAGCAGACGCTCGACCAGTTGTTCGTAGGCCTCGGGTGACTCGTCGGCCAGAAACTCGGCGGCCTCGTCGGGAGTCGGCGGGAGCCCCACCAGATCAAACTTCACCCGGCGCAGCAGTGTCAGCTTGTCGGCCGGCGCGGAGAGGCTCATCCCGTCCTTCACCAACGGCGCGAGGATAAACGCATCGACTTCGTTCTGCGGCTGCGAGGCGACCGACGGAGCCACCACCGGCACCGCCGGACGCACGACCGGTTGGAAGGCCCAATGATTCCGCTCGACATCGGAGAACTGGTGAGGCTCATCGGCAAGTCCCACCGCCGGGAAGAGCGTCAACGTGGACAGCATCAACAAGGTCGCGACACCGACCCGCGTGGGCAGTCTCGGGAATCGTAACAACGACGAAAAGCAGCAGGGCATGACGCAAAGCCTCCCGCGAAATGGCAGCGAACCGGTTGAGGGCAGTCACTATATCGGAAGACCCGGCCCAGGCAAAACGGGAAGACCAGTCAGAGCCTCAAATTGGTGCGGTCGGTCATCCAAGACGGAGTCACACGAAGGCACAAAGCCACGAAGCAGAGGAACAGACTCCGATCATTCCACCTTCGTGACGACCGCTCCAACCTTCGTGACATTGTGCCTTCGTGTGAGAACTCTTCCGCTCAGCCGACGGGAAGCAGACATCGCTTCCTGCCGAATTGACGGCAGCGACCGGGGGCCTCATTCTGCACGATGGAGATTCGCCGCCCCTTCGCAGGTCAACGCCCACGACCATACCAGAGCCATTCCCGATGGACGGACTTCCCACAGACCTGGACCTTGATCTCTCCAGGAAGGTCACGATGAACTTCCGGCTGATCCCGCCCGGCGAGTTTCGGATGGGAGCGCGCGGGGAGTATCGCGACGAAGAACCGATCCATCGGGTCCGGATCACCCGGCCGTTCTACCTCGGGACGACGCCGGTGACTCAGGAGCAGTTCGCCGTCTGGACCAGGTCCAAGCGGATCAAGCATCAGAACGGCTTCCCCAGCCAGCCGACTCACCCGGCGGAGAACATGGACTGGAATCAGGCGGTCGCGTTCTGCGATTGGTTGACGAAGAGCTGTTTGAAGCAGGCGCGGTTGCGGGGCCTGCCGAACGACTACGTGGCCGGGCTGCCGACGGAGGCGCAGTGGGAGTATGCCTGCCGAGCGGGGACCGAAACGGAATACCACACGGGTGACGGCGAAGCGGCGCTGGCCGAGGCGGGTTGGTACGATGCGAATTCGGACGGCACGACACAACCGGTCGGCGGGCGGGCGGACAATGCGTTCGGTCTGTTCGACCTGCACGGCAACGTCTGGGAGTGGTGCCGCGATGCGTGGGATGAATTTGCGTATGCAAAGCGCGTGGACGGCGTGTGCGATCCCGAAGTGATGGAGGATGACGTGGGTGGTGAAAACTTGCGTCGCGTGGTGCGCGGCGGCTCCTGGCTCGATTCGGCCTGGAGCTGCCGGGCGTCGTGTCGCGGCTGGTGGGGGCCCGGCTACCGCGGCGGGTGCCAGGGCTTTCGGGTCTGCCTGTTCCCCGGTCCGGTGCCAACAGACCAGCAAACCGGAGCGTCGTCGGAGCCCGCGTCCGGAGACGTAGCAAGGCGTCAAGCCGCAGCGGAGTCGCAGGACGCAGGCGGAGACCACGCGGAGGTGGCGTTGAGGCGGCCGCTCCGCACACCGCGCAGCGGTCGAAAAAAAAATGAGTGATTCCGTTGATGAGACGGTCTTGGTGAGCCGCTTTCACGAGGAGAGCCCGGCATGAGTTTTCGGTTGTTTCAATACGCTCTTCCTGCAGAGCCGGAACTTGCAGACCTGAATGCCTTCCTCGCCAGCCACCGCATTGCGACCGTACATCGGGAAGTCGTTGCGACACCCTCGGGGCCCCTCCTGTTGTTTCTCGTCGAGTGCGTTCCCGGGGCGCGACAGGAGCGTGACGATCGGACGTCGGCCTCCGCACGCATCGATTACCGCGAGACGCTCAGCGAAGAGCAGTTTGCCGTCTTCAGCAGTCTGCGCGAGGTCCGCAAACGGGTGGCCGAGGCGGACGGCGTTCCCGTGTATGCGATCTTCAGCAACGCCCAACTGGCGGAAATGGTCCAGCGGAAAGCCGTGGTCGCGTCGGAGATGTCGAAGATCGACGGCGTGGGCAAGGGCCGCGTGGACAAATACGCGGCGGCGTTCCTGCCGACGTTGGTACAAGCCTTTCCCGTCGGGAGCCCTCCCGAATCATGAAGCGGATCGGTCAACTGTTTGAGCGGGTGCTCAGCCGGGAAAACCTGCTCCTCGCCGCCTGCAACGCGGGGAGAGGAAAACGAACGCGACCGTACGTGAAGTCCTTCTTCACCGATCTGGATGATCGTTTGCGAGGCCTGCAGGCCGAACTCCAATCCGGTCGGTTCCGGTTTGAACCGTATCAGGCGTTCGAGGTCCGGGACACGAAAACGCGAACCATTCACGCCCCCTCGTTTCGCGACCGCGTGGTGCATCAGGCGATCATCAGCGTCACCGGCCCGGTCTTTGAAAATGGGGCGATCGCACAGAGCTACGCCTGTCGCCTCGGGAAGGGACAACATGTCGCGCTGCGACAGGCCGCCACCTGGACGCGCCGAACCTTGTCGTATGGCAAGATCGATGTCCGGCGCTTTTATGACAGCGTCGATCACGCGCGCCTGCGACAGCGGCTGGCCCGCAGATTTCGGGAGCAACGACTGCTGAAACTGTTCGACAGCCTGCTCGCCTCCTACGAGTCGTCACCGGGAAAGGGTTTGCCGATCGGAGCGCTGACAAGCCAGTACCTCGGGAACTTCGTGCTGGACGAATTTGACGCCCGCATGAAAGCCTCGGGCTGGTGCGGCAAGTTTGTACGCTACATGGACGACATCGTCATCTGGGCCGGCGCGGACGATTTGCCGAAGATCCGCGCGCTGGCGGATGTGACACTGAACGCGATGGGCCTGCGGATGAAGCAGGGGGGCGAGTGGAACCGGTGTTCACGGGGGATTCCGTTTCTGGGGTTCGTGATTTACCCGGACCGCGTTCGGCTCGGACGCATGGGACGCCAGCGGCTGCGCCGCAAGTGGGGCCATGTGCAGTCCGAGTTTCGTGACGGCCGGATTCCCGAGTACGAGCTTCAGCAGCGCTGCACGTCCCTGTTCGCTCACGCCGCGCACGGCGACGATCTGGCCTGGCGCCGGGTGGTCGTGCAGTTGCGTCTCGATCAGGGGTCGCGCGTGGTCTTGTAGGATGGGCACTCTTGCCCGTCCGGTCTGCAACGCCAAAGACGGACGGGCAAGAGTGCCCATCCTACAGGGCGATTGGGCCGGGTTGTGATCCGGTTGAGCAGCGGTGACAATCGCCACGGGGACACGCTGGAACTTGCATCGCGTGGTGCGCGGCGGCTCCTGGAACAATTCGGCCAGGAACTGCCGGGCGTCGTATCGCGACTGGAGGAGGCCCGGCTACCGCGGCAGGTACCAGGGCTTTCGAGTCTGCCTGTTCCCCGGCACGAAGACGATCCGCAGGGGCGGACATCACCGGACGACGCGTGTTCCCGTTCCGGTCTCAACTGAGACCGGACAAACCCTGGGTCAGCCCTCGACGAACGTGGAGATCTGCTGCGGCAGAGGCCGGAAGCGGAGAACACGTTCGTTGAGGCACCATCCATTACCACAAGACGAGCAGACGATCCGTGGACCAGACGCTGCTGGAAACGCTCCCGATCCCGCTGACCGACTCCATCAAGATGGAATTCCGCCTGATCCCTCCGGGCCGTTTCCGGATGGGATCGCGCGCGGGCTGGGCCAACGAAGAACCGGCCCAGCTGGTTGAGATCACGCAGCCGTTCTATCTCGGCAAGTATCCCGTCACGCAGGAACAGTTCGCCGTCTGGACGCGGGCCGAGAACATCGACCACAAGAACGGTTTTCCCGACAACCCGCAGCATCCGGCGGAACAACTCGACTGGCATCAGGCCCAGTCGTTCTGCGACTGGCTGACTCAAACGTGTCTGGCTCAGGCCCGGTTGCAGGGGCTGCCGCCCGACACCGTGGCCGGCCTGCCGACGGAGGCGCAGTGGGAGTATGCGTGTGTTCGCCGCGATCATGAGGCCCACCTGACCTCCTGTCCGTTGGAGTATCACACGGGCGACGGTGAGGCCGCGCTCGCCGTGGCGGGCTGGTACTCGGGCAATGCCGAGGGCAAGACACATCCGGTCGGCCAAAAGGTGCCGAATGATTCGGGACTGCACGACATGCACGGCAACGTGTGGGAGTGGTGCCATGACAAGTGGGATCAGTTTGCGTATGCCAAGCGTGTGGACGGTGTGTCTGATCGTAGAATCATCGAACAAGACGCTGGTGAAAACTTGCGTCGCGTGGTGCGCGGCGGCTCCTGGCTCGATTCGGCCAGGTACTGCCGGGCGTCGTGTCGCGTCTGGAGGGGGCCCGGCGACCGCGGCGGGTACCAGGGCTTTCGTGTCTGCCTGTTCCCCGGTCCGGTGCCCACAGACCAGCAAACCGGAGCGAGGTCGGAGCCTGCGTCCGGAGATGGAGCAAGGCGTCAAGCCGCAGCGGAATCGGAGCACGCAGGCGGAGACCACGCGGAGGTGGATTAGCGACAAAGTCTCGGTCCACCGCGCAGCGGTCGAATTTTTTTATGGGTCATCACACACTGGGGTCAGGCACTCCAAACTTCAAACGACGGCGGTGGTGAGTTTGATTCCAAAACCAGCGTGGTGCCGCCGTCGTTTGAAG
>JANODP010000321.1:0-16284 GCA_031412755.1 Schlesneria sp.
GAGGGGGGATTCGCTTCAGGCAGAGTGACCGCTGGACTCACGTTGGGTTCACCAATTCCAACGTCTCTCGACCGCCCGGCCCCCTCACCCTAACCCTCTCCCCCGAAGACGGGGGCGAGGGGACCGGAAGACGACCACCAAGGAGCGACTGCATCCGCCAGACTTCACCGTGGCGGTCGTCGATTGTTTCACCGGCGGGCCGTTCGTAGGATGTCGGCCCTCGTGACCGGACCGTTTTTGAGGAAGGATCAAGTGCCATGCAGTTTGAGACTCGTTGCGTTCATGTCGGCGTCGACAAGGACTCCGCCTACCTGAGTGCGACCACGCCGATTTATCCCTCGTCCACGTTCCGGTGGGACGACTTGAAGACGAATCGGGGCTTTGATTACACGCGCAGCGGCAACCCCACCCGGAAGGCACTCGAAGAGAATCTGGCGGCTCTCGAAGGGGGGATCGACTGCCGCGCGACGTGTACCGGCATGTCGGCCATTGCTGCGACGATGCATCTGTTTCAGCCGGGCGATCACATCATCGCGGGTCACGACATCTACGGCGGTACGTACCGGCTGTTCGATTCGGTCTTCCGCAAGATGGGGATCGAGTTCTCGTTCGTCCGCATGGGCGACCCCGAGAACGTCCGCCGCGCGATGACTCCCGCGACGAAGTGCGTCTGGATCGAGACTCCCAGCAACCCGCTGCTGAACATCGTGGACCTCGCCGCGATTTGCGAGGTCGCCCGTGCGGGGAACGCGATCTCGATCGCCGACAACACGTTCCTGTCGCCGTATCTCCAGCGGCCGTTCGAGCACGGGTGCGACATCGTCGTCCATTCGACCACGAAGTACCTGAACGGTCACTCGGACGTCGTCGGCGGCTGCGTGATCACCCGCCACAAGGACCAGGCCGAGAAGATCAGCTACATCGTGAACGCTCTCGGACTGGCTTGCTCGCCGTTTGATGCATGGCTCGTGCTGCGCGGCGTGAAAACGCTCGGCCCGCGCATGGAGGCTCATCAGCGCGGAGCCATGACCGTGGCGAAGTTCCTGCAGGCTCACCCGCGAGTCGCACACGTCTACTATCCGGGCCTGCCCGATCATCCGCAGCATGCACTCGCGAAAAGGCAGCAGTCGGGCTTCGGCGCGATGCTCAGCTTCGACGTGAAGGGGGGCCGGCCATTCGTCGAGCAGGTCCTCTCCAAGCTGAAGATGTTCCAACTGGCCGAGTCGCTCGGCGGCGTCGAGTCTCTGATCGAGTACCCGGACACGATGAGTCACGCCTCGATGAACGAAGCCGCCCGCCGCGAAGCCGGGATCACCGACAGCACGCTCCGCGTCTCGGTCGGCATCGAGCACCCGGACGACCTGGTCGCCGACCTGGCCCAGGCGCTGGCCGAGTGAGGCTTACGTGGCCACGAACTCCGGTACCACGATGCGGCCGATTTGGTCGTCGAGTTCGTTGAGCAGGACTTCGATGTCGGTCTTGTAGCCCCGGCTGATCGCACTCTCCAGATGCCGGGCTGTTTCGGTCAGGCTGGGGAAGCCGGCCGTTCCGCCGGCTCCCTTGAGCCAGTGTGACAACTCCGCGAGTTCGGTCGTGTTGTCGTCGGCCTGCGCTGTGTGCATCGCGGCGAGTTGTTCCTCGGCGCGGTCGATGAACTCGCGGACGATCTCGGCGAATTCGGGGTCGTCGGTTGGAAGCTCCGACACCAGGGGCGCCTGCAATTCAGACTGCCGGCGTGCCCGGTTCGCCTCCTGCTGGATCGAGCTGCATCCCATCAGAATCGCGCAGATCTTTTCGAGCAGCTTTTCGGGGTTGATGGGCTTCGTCAGATAGTCGGAGCAGCCCGCCGCCAGGCACCGTTCGGCATCGCCGCGCATGGCGTGTGCGGTCAGCGCGATAATCGGCCGCTCGTAGCCGTCGTCTCGCAGACGACCGGTCGCGGTATAGCCGTCCATCACCGGCATCTGCATGTCCATCAGGATCATGGCAAAATCGTGTTCGCGCGCGGCCTCGACCGCCTGCAAACCATTGTCGGCCGTGACGACTTCCGCGCCGGCGCGAGACAGCACCAGCCGGATCAGTTTGCGGTTCGTGTCGCCATCGTCCACGACGAGAATCTTCTGGCCGTTCAATCGGCCGCAGGCCGGAATCGGGCCGGAGTGCTCGGTCGAGAGAATGTCGGACGCGGGCTGCTGCAACAGACGAATCCCTTCGAGCGACCCGGTGGCAATGGTCGCCGAGAACGTGCTGCCGCGACCCGACTCGCTGGTGACCGTGATCCCGCCGCCGAGTCCCACCGCAATATGCTTGCTGATCGACAGTCCGAGCCCCGTCCCTCCGAAGCGTCGCGTCACCGAACTGTCGCCCTGCGTGAAGGGGGAGAAGATCGCGTCGTGCATCTCCGTCGAAATGCCGACTCCCGTGTCGATGATGTCGACGGTCAATTCGCCGCGCGCGGCGTTCAGTTTGGCGACGGCCTGGACCCCGCCCCGTTCGGTGAACTTGACCGCGTTGCCGACCAGATTCAACAGCAGTTGCCGGAAGCGGGCCGGATCGCTTTCGATCGACTCGGGAACCTGTCCGTACCAGTTGTATTCCAGCGCCAACCCCTTCTGCTGGGCGCGGGCCCGCATGACCGACATGACTTCCGCGATGATTTGATGGGGCGAGAACCGGATTTGTTCGTACTCCATCTGCCCGGCCTCGATCTTCGACAGGTCGAGGATGTCGTTGATGAGCGTCAGCAGGTGTTCGCCGCTGTGATGCACCGTTTCCAGGAAGTCGCGCCGCTCGGCCTCATCCCCGCGATCGACGCCCCGTCGCAATAGGTCGGTGAATCCGAGAATGGCATTCAGCGGCGTGCGGATTTCGTGGCTCATGTTGGCCAGGAAACTGCTCTTGGCATGGTTGGCCGCTTCCGCCGCCTCCTTGGCCCGCAGCAACTCCCGCTGAACGCGCTCGCGGTGTTCGATCTCCTCCTGCAGGCGGCGGGTCCGATCCTCGACCCGTCGTTCGAGGTCGTCCTGCCCGCGCACCAGTTCCTCGCGCGAAACCTGAACCTGCTCCACCATGCGGTTGAACGACCAGTACAGTTCGCCCAGTTCGTCGTTGGCATCGGTCTGCACGCGAATCGAATAGTCGTCGCTGTCCGAGATGCGCCGCGCCGCCCCCGCCAGCCGCAGGATTGGCCCCGAGATCGAACGCTGCATCAACGACGCAAACAGAATGGCGACCGCCAGCGCCGCGAACATCACCAGCACCGAGACCTTCAAATACGCGCTGATCTGCTCCCAGATTTCACGCAGGTCGGCACGCAGATAGACCGTTCCCAGGTGCCGTCCGTCCGAGAACACCTCCCGGGTATGTTCCAGATGAGTCAACCAGGCCAGTCCGCCCGCCTCGCCCTTGGCCAGCCGGGCGGGCAGTTGCGCCTGCTCGACCGTCGTGTACTGCGAGACGAGCAGGCCCCGGGCATCATAGATTCCGGCCAGGTCGATCGACGGCTGCGTCCGCAACGATTGCAGCACTTCGTGCGCGCGACGCGCCTGACCGGTCGTGAGTGCCACTTCGCTGTTGAATCCGAGCAGTTCGGCCTGAGTGCGGAGCTCGCCGCGTTTCGCCTCACGCAGCAATCGGAAATCGTTGAGGACGAATCCGGCGCAGGCCAGCGCCAGTGCGATCGCGCCCGAGGCGGCGGCCAGCAGGATCAGTTTGCTCTTGAGATGCAGTTCGCGACGCCAACGCATGGGATTCTTTTCGTGGAAGGTTGATGGTCGAAGGTTGATGGTCAGAACGGGGGCGTCTTCTCTGACCATCAACCCTCGGCCCTCAACCATCAACCATCAACGGGCTACTGGGGATCGGCCAGTTCGATCTGAATCTGCACGATTCGTTCTCGTTGAGAGAAGAAGGCATCCACGATGGCCGGATCGAAGTGCGAACCCCGCTCCTGTTCGAGGATCTCGCAGCACTTGTTCAGTGAGAACGCGGGCTTGTACGGCCGGCGACTGCTGAGGGCGTCGAACACATCGGCCACCGCCGTGATGCGACCCTCCAACGGAATGTCCTCACCCGCCAGTCCCAGCGGATAACCGGTGCCATCCCAGCGTTCGTGATGCGTCAATGCGATCCGAGCCGCCATCGCCAGCAACGGCGAACGGGGAGCCTCCAGAATCTTGGCGCCGATCTGCACGTGCTGCCGCACCTTCTCCCAGTCGCGGTCGCTCATCTGCTCGACGATCTTCTTGCCGAACAACGTGTGCCGCTGCATGCGGTCGTACTCTTCGGGACTCAGCCGGCCCGGTTTGAGCAGCACGTCGTCGGGAACGCCAATCTTGCCGACGTCGTGCAACTGGGCGGCCAACTGCAGCATGCGGCAGGTCTCGGCATCCAGACCCAGTCCCTCACCAATGATTCCGGCATACCGACCGACCCGCTCGACGTGTCGTCCGGTGTGGTCATCGCGGTATTCGACCGCCCGCGCCAGGCAATGGATGACGTCCATCCGCGACGCTTCGAGATCGGCCGTACGCACCCGCACCGCCTCTTCCAGATTCCGCGCGTAGTCACTCAGGCCATCCTGGTACCGCTTGATCGTCAGCGCGTTTCGCACGCGCGGAGCCAGTTCGCTCGGATCAATCGGCTTGGCGAGCAGATCCGAGGCCCCCAGTTCGAGCACCGTCAATTTGGTCGTTCGATCGCTGGCCGCCGTCAGAATCAGGACCGGCAACTGGGCCAGATCGGCGTTGGCGCGAATCGTTCGCAGCAGGTCCACACCACTCACGACGGGCATCATGACGTCGAGAATGATCAGATCGGGACGCTCCGCGAGAATCACGGCCATCGCGCGGGTCGAGTCGGTCACGCCGAGACACTGCTCGTATCCCAGTTCTCGCAGGTATTTGTGGCAGACCTTGACGTTGATCGGTTCATCGTCCACGACCAGGATCTTCGCGGTCGAAGTCGACTTCTGTAATGGCGCCAGCGAAGCCAGCGAGGGGACGGCCGGTTTGGCGGCCGAACCACGTGTCAGCATCGAAACGGGCGGCGCGGCCGGCGGCGGTTGAGGCTGGCAGACGGGATGCTTGCCGAAACTGGATTCGGACTGAATCTCGTCCAACAGCAACTCGATGTCGGTGGCGACTGCGGTGGCAGAACTCATGACCTGATCCTGTCAAGCGGGACGTGCGCCAGATCGCTCGGCGCACCCGATGCCGAATTCGTGTTGTGACCCAACCTATCGAACCTAGTTCAAAATTGGCGTTGCCGGTTTTCGACAATGACGTTTTTGCGAAACACGACAGTCTGGACCATTTCACCCACCGGTCATGAAGGTTGTCCGGATCGCGACGACGATTCCGACCCTACCGGTCGAGAGCATTGCCCTGCCCACCGGGTGGGGCTGTAGCTGAGTTCGCAAGAACTCAGTGGTGAAGGTGAGTTCGGCGGGTGCAGTCGTGATTTGGTGGTCGCCTTTTCTGGTCCCCTCTCCCGCCCGTCTTCGGGGAGAGGGTGGCCTGATGAAACGATCTTTCAACCACCGAGCCATGTCTTGCGACGTTTGTCATGACTCATCCGTGCTCTGGCCCTGCCATCCGTGCGGTTTTTCCGTTTCGATCGGCTTCGCACGGATGGCAGAGCCGGGGCACGGATGGCAGAGGAAACCGCAACACGTTCGCGATCTCCCAACCGCCCAATTCACTCGGATCTGAGGCCTTTTCATCAGGCCACTCTGCCCCTCTCCCCGAAGACGGGGGAGAGGGGACCGGAAGAAGACCACCAATTGACGACTGCACCCGAGTTCGGCTGAGTTCTTGCGAACTCAGCTACCGACAGGCTGCGACTGCTTCGCGAGGGACCATGAACAATCCGGGTCCGGATGCCGCGGCCATCGGGATGCCGAGCCGCTGACAATCCTCTCAGGCCGCGCGACGCTGCGGCTGCTGCCGGGCGGGTGAGTCGGCGAGCGTCCACCAGTCGCGGTCCGGTTCGTTCCACGGCAGGGGGGCCGTTTCAGGCCGGGGCCAGTCGGCCAGCGGCGTCGAGTCGAACGGGGCCGTGATGTACGGCGAACTCGCGCGGTCCGCGATCTCTGCCGCGAGGATCGGCGCAAGCACCAGCTTCGTCGGACAACCCGTCGTCACGTTCCCCGCACAGAAAACCTGGACCGACTCGCGGCGTGAACTGTGGCTCGGGTCACCTTCCGCGCGGTCGAGACCATACGTCGACCACTCGATCTGCCGCACGTCGAGCCGCGGCAGAATCCGAGCCAACTCCGCACGGACCCGCTCGGTCTGCGCGTGCGGTTCCAACTTGGACCCGTGCTCCGCGAGCGGACCGCCGATCTGCCAGACGGTTCGCCCGTCGTCGTCGATGTCCGACGTCACCGTCACGATGGTCCTGGTCCCTTCGACGCAGTGTCCGTTCAGTTCCGGCAGGTTTCCCCGCGCGAGAACCATGTGCAACGGGCGCGACGGCAACGCAGTGACACTCAGCCCGACCAGTTCGCGCAGTCGCGCGTTGTCGCTTCCGGCCGTAAAGATCACCTGACGCGGCTTCAGTTCGAGCCGGCTGCCGTCCGTCGGCGATGTCAGTTGGATCGCGTCCACTTCGCCGGGACTGTTCAACCGGAATCGCAGGCCCCGCCCGGCGTCGATCTGCAGCAGGCGGTCGCGGTACTGATCGGCCAGATCGGCGAGAAAACTCGCGGGACAGATGACCTGTTCGGGCAGACGACTGACCGGCCCCACCACCTCCGCCAGTGCGGCGGGTCGTTCATCGGCGGCCAGAGGTGTCGGGAGCGTGGAGTCTGCGGGACGCACCCGACTGGATTGTGGTCCGGGTGACTCGACCTGCCACAGGTAACAGCACTCGGCCCGCAACCGGGTCCGGGTCAGATTGGGCGCGATCCGACCGAGCAGCGCATCGCGCCACTGGCTGGGAAGCTCACGCAACGGTTTAGCCGCCTGGCCCGCCAGACCGTTCGCCAACGACGTTCGCCCGACGTGCAGGATCGCCTGCGAACCGACCGTGTCGCCCGCACCGAGCCCCCTCGATTCGAGCAACACGACGTGATGTCCATCGCGAGACAACCGGTCCAGCAACCACAACCCTGTCGCACCGCCGCCAAAAATCACCGCATCCAAACGCATCGTCAGAACCCTTCTTCCATGAGGGATCGCGGGTTGTAGTCGAACTCGAAAAGACCGAACAGAGGGATCGCCGAATGGCGACCCGGCGGGTGCAGTCGTTATTTGCTGGTCAGATCTTCCGGCCCGAAGGGCCATCCATTCGCCAAGCCAGGGCCAACGGCCCTGGAATCAAGCCGTCTCTCGCACCTGAGGCCCAACGGGCCGGCAATTCTCCTGTTCTTCCGGCAACGTCGAGTTGGATTCGAGAAGTTCCTGCGGACTGTGGTGATGAACTGTCGGCCCGTTGGGCCTCAAATCTTCCCGCGACACCTTTCCCAGGGCCGATGGCCCTGGCTGGGCGATTGGATGGCCCTTCGGGCCGAAAGCCAAGGACCACCAATTGACGACTGACACGACTTGCCCAAAGCTCCCGCAGACTCGAAAAATCTGCGGCGGTGCATCACTATGCCGCTGACCGACACCGCCTTCCCTCCCCCGACGACACCCACCGAGTTCAAGGAACACCCTCCATGTTGAAGCGAGTCCATTCGCGAATGCTGCTCTCCGCCGCCACTGTTCTGTGCCCGTGGCTGGCGATGGCTCAAGAGGCCACCGGCGAAAAGCTCTTTACCCAGGTTCCCGCGATCGCTCCGGCGAGTCGGCCGGTTTTCGAAAAGACCGAAAAGACCGAGCCCGCCAAGCCAAACGTCTTCGCGGACGGGCCAACTCCCAGTTGGATCTGGGGGGCCGATCAGAACCAGAAGTACGTCGTCAAGAAAACGTTCACCGGCGGAGCCCAGTTCGCCTACGTGAAGGCGGCCTGCGACAACTCGATGAAGCTGTTTCTGAACGGCAAGGAGATCGCGTCCAGCAACGACTGGAACAAGCCCGTTCAAATCGACATCAAGGCGCAACTCAAACCGCAAGAGAACGTCCTCGAGGCCGAGATCGCCAACACGGGCGGGATCGCGGGCTTCGTCGCCAAGGTCATGCTGCTGGGTCGAGACGGCAACGACCGCTATGTCGTGACCGACGACTCGTGGCAGGTGGCCGAATCGCGCGACGCGAAGGAATGGGTCGCCGCGAAAGTCGTCGCCAAACTCGACGGCCATCCCGGTGGCAAGGTCTTCGTGGACGGTGCCGCCTCCAGTGGCGAGCCGCGCGATCTGTTCAACCTGCTCCCCGGTTTTCAGGTCGAACGACTGTTCACCGTACCGAAAGAGAAGCTCGGTTCGTGGGTCAACATCACCAGCGATCCCAAGGGCCGGTTGATCGTCAGCGACCAAGGGAATCTCGGTTTCTGCCGCGTGACTCCGCCGGGGATTGGCAGCATGGGCGAGACGAAGGTGGAGCATCTCGACATCAAGATCGGCGACAAGCAAATGTCGGGCGCGCAGGGCCTGCTGTGGGCGTTCGATTCGCTCTACGTCGTCTGCAACGGCGGGCCGGGGAGCGGCCTCTATCGCTGCAAGGACACGGATGGCGACGATCAGTTCGACAAGGTCGAGTTGTTGAAGGCAATCCCTGGCGGTGGTGAGCACGGGCCGCATGCCGTTCGCCTGTCGCCCGACGGCAAGTCGCTCTACGTCATCGCGGGCAATCACACGAAGATGCCGTTCGAGATCAAGACGAATGCTCCACCGCAGACGATGGGCGGCCAGCGCACCGAACAACTGCGAGCGACTCTGCCGGAGGGAGTCACCAGCCGACTGATGCCGAACTGGGACGAGGATGTGTTGTTGCCCCGTTATTGGGATCCGAGCGGTCATGCCGCGGGAGTGCTCGCGCCGGGCGGGTGGATTTGCCAAATCGACCCGGACGGCAAGACGTGGGACGTGGTCTCGTCCGGCTATCGCAACCAGTTCGACTTCGCGTTCAACGCGGACGGTGAAATGTTCGCCTACGACGCCGACATGGAATACGACTTTGGTGCGCCGTGGCATCGTCAGACGCGCGTCGTCCACGCGACCAGCGGCAGCGAGTTCGGCTGGAGAAGCGGCACCGGCAAGTGGCCCGCGTATTACGTGGACAGCCTCCCGCCGGTGATCGACATCGGCCCCGGCTGCCCCGTCGGCGTCGAGTTCGGCTACGGCACCAAGTTCCCCGCCAAGTACCAGAAGGCGTTGTTCATCTGCGACTGGACCTTCGGCACGATGTACGCCATTCACATGGAGCCGTACGGCTCCAGCTACAAGGCGACGAAGGAAGAGTTCGTCTCGCGGACGCCGCTGCCGCTGACCGACTGCACCGTCGGCGCGGACGGTGCGATCTACTTCACGATCGGTGGTCGAGGCACCCAGTCGGAACTCTTCCGCGTGACCTATGTCGGTGCCGAAGCGACGGCTCCCGTCGAGTACAAGTCTGCTCCGTCACTTGCCGACAACGGTCTGGCCGCCACGTCTCCCAATCGTTTACGCGAATTACGTCACCAGATCGAGACCTATCACGTCGGAGAACCCGCCAATCCCCACAAGGCCGCCGCGTTTCTGGCGTTTCATCTGAGCAATCCCGACCGCTTCATCCGCTATGCGGCCCGAGTCGGTTTGGAACGCCTGCCAGTTGAGTTGTGGCAGGACAGCGTGCTGAACTCGACCGATGTCGAGACCGTCATCACCGGAGCTGTCGGCTTGGCACGACAGGGCGAAGCGTCGCAGTTGCCGAAGATCGTCGCCGCCCTCCACAAGCTCGACTTCACCAAACTGACCGAAGCCCAGCAACTCGAACTGCTCCGCGCATACCAGCTCGCCCTCATCAGGCTCGGCTCGACGGACGAGGCGACTCACACCGCGCTCGGCCTCAAGTTCGACAACCTCTTCCCGCAGAAGTCCGACTTCGTCAACCGCGAGCTGTCGATTCTGATGGTTCACTTCCAGTCACCGAACGTGCTGGCGAAGCTGCTGCCGGTCCTCAAGCAGGAGCGAGTCGCCTCACAGGAGCCGTTCGGTGCATTGCTGGAACGCAACAAGGGCTACGGTGGCACGGTCGCCGCGATGCTCGCCAACCAGCCGGATCAGCAGCAGTACCACTACGCCTTCCATCTGCGCACGCTGAAGACCGGCTGGACGTTCGAGGACCGGAAGACCTACTTCGCGTGGTTTGACAAGGCCCGCCAATGGTCTGGCGGCGCGACTTATCCCAAGTACCTCAACAACATCGACAACGAAGCTTTTTCGTTGCTGACGGACGCCGATCGATTGAAGCTTGAAGCGAGCGGTGCCCGCAAACCGTATGTCGCTCCCGAACTCCCCAAGGCCAAGGGACCGGGCCGCGAGTACTCGCTCGATGAACTCCTCGCACTCTCCGCCGACAAAATGAAGGGCCGCGATTTCAAGAACGGTCAGAAAATGTACGGGGCCGCCCGCTGCATCGTCTGCCACCGCTTCGCCGGAGACGGAGGAGCCACGGGACCGGACCTGACTCAGTTGGCGGGCCGCTTCACGCTGAAGGACATGGCCGAAGCCATCGTCGATCCGAGCAAAATCGTCTCCGACCAGTTCAAGGCGACGATCGTCGAGACCAGGGACGGCAAGGCATACACCGGCAAGCTGATCAATGACACGAAGGACGCCATCACGCTGGTGATCGACCCCGAGAACGCGACCAAAACCGTCGAAATCAAGAAGGATAACATCGAGGAGCAACAGGCCTCGACCGTCTCGCTGATGCCCAAAGACCTGCTGAAGACCCTCAACGAGAACGAGGCCCTGGACCTGCTGGCCTACCTGATGTCACGCGGCAACCCGCAGGATCCGATGTTCCGCAAGTAGGTGTCTTCTTTCATGCCTTGTCCCCTCGCCCCGGCTCTGCGGGGAGAGGGTTAGGGTGAGGGTGAGGGGTCTTCATTTCAGTAACACGCACGATGCCCATTGACCCGGATGCTCCCAGCGTCCGGGTCACTTTCTATTCGCCTGAGTCTTACCCATGTCCGCTCCTCATCACCAAACCGACTTCCCGCCGCAAGAATTCGAAGCGCGTCGGCAGCAGGTCTTCGACGCCATCGGCAAGCAGGCCACGGCCGTTGTCGCGGGCGCACCGGCAACCGGCGCATTCGATCTGTTTCGGCAGACGAACGAGTTCTATTACCTCTGCGGTGTCGAGGTGCCGCATGCCTACCTGCGGCTCGACGGGACGATGCGTTGGACAACGCTCTACCTGCCGCGACGCGATCCGAAGCACGAACGGAGTGAAGGAGCACAACTCAACTCCAGCGATCCCGAAGCCGTCTGCAAGCTGACCGGCGTCGATGACGTCAAGCCGCTGGAGGCACTCGCCGAGGATCTGCGGGAAGCAGAACCAAAGAACCTCTACACACCGCATGCTCCCGCCGAGGGACGCGAAGCCTGCCGCGACACGCTGCTGCACGCGAAGCATCTGCGCGACGCCGATCCGTGGGACGGACGCCCCTCCCACGAAGACTGGTTTCGAGGCAAGCTGGCCGCCGTCTGTCCACAGGCCGAGTTCCACGATCTCTCGCCAATCCTCGATCGACTGCGACTGATCAAGAGTCATCGCGAGATCGAACTGCTACGCCGCGCCGGGCGACTCACGGCCAAGGCCATTGTCGAGGCGATGCAGATCACGCGGCCCGGCCTGTTCGAGTTCGAGCTGGCGGCCGAAGCCGATCATCTCTTTCTGCGGAGCGGTTACTTCGGACCGGGCTATCGCCCCATCGTCGCCAGCGGCGCGAACATCTGGAACGCCCACTACTACCGCAACAACTGCGTGCTGCACGACGGCGATCTGGTCCTGATGGACTACGCGCCGGACGTTGGCTGCTACACGAGCGACATCGGCCGCATGTGGCCCGTCAACGGCACGTACACCCCCGTCCAGCGTGAACTCTACGGCTTCGTGGTCGAGTACCACAAAGTCCTGCTCAAGACGATCCGTCCGAAGGCCCTCACCGCCGACCTGGCCCGGGAAGCCGCCGAGTCCATCCGCCCCACGTGGTTCTCGTGGCCGTGGTCGAAGCCCGCCTACCGCGACGCCGCCCTGAAAATGATCGACAGCGAAGTCGCCTTCACGCACCCGGTCGGCATGTGCGTGCATGACGTCGGAAACTACAAGCCCCAGCCGCTGCAACCGGGCCTCGCCTTCGCCCTCGATCCCCAACTCTGGGTCGAGGAAGAACAACTCTACATCCGCGTCGAAGACACCGTCGTCGTCACTCCCGACGGAGCCGAATCCGTCACCAAAGCCGCCCCCCTCGAACTGGACGAGACCGAACGAATCGTGCAGGCTGGTCGGTGAAGTATCAATGACTTTTAGAGCGACACATTTCGTGTCTTGAGGCGTAAACTCCGTTCATGAACCAGAGCAACATCATTCGCCGTGTCCAAATCATTGACTCCCACACCGGGGGCGAACCGACGCGGGTCGTTGTGTCGGGTGGGCCTGATCTCGGGCGCGGGTCGATGGCGGAACGGCGACTGTTGTTTGAAGAGAAGTTCGACGAGTTCCGCACGGCGGTGGTCAATGAGCCGCGAGGATCGGATGTGATTGTCGGGGCCTTGCTGTGCGAGCCGGTCGATCCGGCGTGTGCGGCGGGGGTGATCTTCTTCAACAACGTCGGGCCGCTGTGGATGTGCGGACACGGCACGATCGGCCTCGGCGTGACGCTGGGGCATCTCGGACGGATCAAGGCGGGAACGCATCGGTTGGAGACGCCCGTCGGCCTCGTCACGATCGACTACGACGGCGCGAACCGCGTCAGTTTGGAGAACGTTCCGAGTTACCGGTTCGCGAAGGACGTGACGGTTGAGGTGGATGGCGTGGGTCAGGTCGCGGGGGACATCGCGTGGGGAGGCAACTGGTTTTTTCTGGTCGATGCTGAGTCGAACCACGCTATCAACCAATCGATTAGAAGAACCCCTCACCCTAACCCTCTCCCCTCCAAGGCGAGGGGCGAGGGGACAGAAATGAAGCTCGCTGATGTCGAGCAGCTCACCAACCTCACGTGGCGGATTCGGCAGGCTCTCGAACGGAACGGCATCACGGGGGCGGACGGCGGCGTGATCGATCACATCGAGTTGTTCGGGCCACCGGGTGACGCGGCCAATCACGGTCGCAACTTTGTCCTCTGTCCCGGCCGCGCCTATGATCGCTCGCCCTGTGGAACGGGGACGTCGGCCAAGCTGGCCTGTCTGTACGCCGACGGCAAGCTGCAGCCGGGCGAGGTCTGGCGGCAAGAGAGCATTCTCGGCAGCGTGTTTGAAGGTTCGGTGCGTCTCGATGGCGACAAGCTCATCCCGCGCGTCACCGGCACAGCGTATGTCACTGCCGAAGCGACCCTGCTGCTCGACCCGGCCGATCCGTTTCAGATGGGGATTCGCGTGTGATTCGTTCGGCTGCGTGGTATCGCAACTGGATGTTCGCGGTCATGGGGGTGACTGATGGGACGTATGGGAATCATGGGACTGATGAGTCTTTCGTGGCGTGCTGGACCCATGCGTCACATTGGTCCCATATGTCCCATGAAATGTTCGCAAGACGACAAGCAGTTGCAATCGCGCCATCCGACGACAGTCAGGAGATTCGTTCGTGCCCCAGCGTGTAATCGTCATCGGCGGCGGAGTCATCGGGACGGCGTGTGCCCATTACCTCAACCAGGCCGGTTGGCAGGTGACGATTGTTGACAAGGGCCGGTTCGCAGGCGGGGCGTCTCATGCGAACTGCGGGTTCGTCTGTCCGAGTCACGTGCTGCCGCTGGCCGGGCCGGGGGTGATGAGCAAGACGCTGAAGGCGATGCTCAGCCAGAACTCGCCGTTTTCGATCAAGCCCCGGTTCGATCCGGCCTTGTGGAGTTGGCTGCTGCAGTTCGCTCGTCGTTGCAATGAGCAGGACATGCTGGCAGCGGGCCGCACGATTCAGCAGTTGCTGAACGCCTCGCGCCGCCTGTACGACGAACTGTTTGCCACCGAGCCGCTCGATGCCGAGTGGCAGACGCGCGGGCTGCTGTTCCCGTTTCTGGCGAAGGCCGCGATGGAACACTACGCGCACACGGACGACTTGCTCGGTGAGCAGTTCGGGATGCGGGCCGTGCGCTACGACGGTGATGACGTCGCCAAACTGGAACCGGCACTGAAGCTCGGACTGGCAGGCGGCTGGCATTACGAAGGCGATGCACACCTGAGACCCGACAAGCTGATGTCGTCGTGGCGCAGGCTGCTCGAAACGCGCGGCGTCACGGTTCTGGAACAGTGCGAATTGCTGGGGTTCGCGCCGGGCGAGTCATCGCGCGCGGCGGCGGCCCTCACATCCAAGGGCGAACTGCCCGCGGAGGCGTTCGTCGTGGCAACCGGTGCCTGGACGCCACTGCTCAATCGAGAACTCGGCTGCAAAGTGCCGATTCAGCCGGGCAAGGGTTATTCGATCACGATGCCCCGCCCAACGACATGTCCGACGATCCCGCTGATCTTCGAGGAACATCGCGTCGCCGTGACGCCGATGCAGTCCGGCTATCGCCTCGGTTCAATCATGGAGTTCGCGGGCTACGACCAGACGATCCACCCGC
Organism: Schlesneria sp.; assembly: GCA_031412755.1. Lineage (GTDB taxonomy): Bacteria > Planctomycetota > Planctomycetia > Planctomycetales > Planctomycetaceae > Schlesneria. The sequence continues at coordinate 14,644 of JANODP010000321.1, forward strand.
GCCGGATCGAGATGCTGCGCAGCGGCGCAAGCCACTACCTGCTCGAACCGACCGCCGAACCGGTCGTCGAGCAGTGGTACGGTTGGCGACCGATGACTCCCGACAGCCTGCCGATCATTCGCCGCAGCCCGGCTCGCAGCAATGTCGTGATCGCCGCCGGCCACAACATGCTCGGCCTGTCGATGGCCCCCGCCACCGGCACGCAGGTCGCCGAGCTGCTGTCCGGCGCGGGGTAAGTCGAGCGGCAGCGGGAACGAACCAGCTTGCAGGTGTTTGCCGCAGAGCGGCACTTGATGGTAGCCGTAGGCTTCAGCCTACGGTCTCGAATCCCCATCCCACAGTTGTCGCGGAGCGACAATTGGTTGCTTGAAGCGCCGGGATCAAATGTCGCTCCGCGACATGGGACATTCATCGCACCTCATCCGTGGGCTAAAGCCCACGACTACCATCAAGTGCCGCTCTGCGGCAAAAACCGAACATGATCAACCAACACCTGCAATCCGGTAGGGTCGGGAGCTTTGAACCACCTGACCCCTGACCAGATCTCAACCCCTCTTGACCGAATCGCGTGCGGAACGAATGATCTCGCCGCCGCGGAGGTCTGAGTGCGTGCCTGGCACGGTCGGCTCACGCGGCGATCGGCGTGGGAGGCTGGCCGTGGTGAAGACGATCTCGCGTGATTTCATCGTGAAATGGATGCCGCTCCTGACGCTGATCGTTTGGTTGAGCCCCTCATCACTGACCGCGTGGGCCGCCGAACCTTCCGGGCCTCCATTGGGATTGCCGACTGTTCCGGCCGACGTTTCTCCAGACGAGACGGACGCGTCCCAACCCACCTCGCCCACCGAGGCTGTCACGCTGGACGGCCCGTCACTCGGGAATGCTCCCACCTGGATCGAGGTCTTGCGTGCCGTACTGCTCACGGCGATCCCCGACAAGTACGAGGACCGCAAGCATTGGGGCAAGACCACCCGGGTCTTCGACGGGTTCAGGGTCAAACAGCAGGGCCTCGACGTGCGGGTCTCCAAACGAACGAAGCTCGTCAATCACGGCTCGTGGTCCAGGTACCAGGTGCAGTTGCTCGATCCGCAGCGCCACCTGCAATTGGCGATGGACCACTTTGAATCGAGCGGCCCGGGCCGGGTCTCGTTCGAATTGCACGTGACCGCCAGGATGCGCTGCGTCGCCCGGTTCGAACAGTGGGTCCTCGGCGTGAAGGGACTCAACCTGGCCGTGGTCTCGGATGCCGTGGTTCAGTTGGACGCGCAGTGCGAACTGGCGATGCGCACCGAACGGCGCGAGAACAGTTTCCTGCCCGACGTGATCCTCGCACCGTCACTGCAGCAGATCAGGCTGACGCTGCGGGACATCGACACGCGCCGCATCGGTGAAATTCGCGGCGACCTCGCCGAAGAACTGGGAGACGGTTCGCGACGCTTCATTCAGGATCTGCTTCGGCGGCAGGAACCCCGGGTGTTGAAGAAGGCGAACGCCGCGATTGCCAAGAAGCGCGAGGCCCTGCGATTCCCGGCCTCGAAGCTGTGGTGAATCGCTAGCCCGGATTATTCACGCCTCGGGGAATGTCGTTGACAGAGCGTGGCATTGAAGCCTGACGCGCAAGCGAAGGGATGTCACAGCAGA
>JANODP010000322.1:0-34470 GCA_031412755.1 Schlesneria sp.
GAAACATACGACCGGCGGCTAGCGCCTTGCCGCTCACAACCCACGGTTTCAGCCTTGACGCAGCACTAGCTGGACTGGAGACCGGCAGGGGCTTCACCAATTGCGACATCAGGTGAGTGGACACGGTTACGACCGCTCGAAGCTGCCGCGAAGACGCGGGCTTTCTGTCATCGCCGAAGTCGTGAGAATTCGGACCGAGCTCTCACCCTATGGTTTTGTTTTTTCTACCGTCAGTTGGCGGCGGTAAATCTTCGTGCCGTGCGCGATGTAGAGCGTGCTGTGATCCGAGCCGGCGAGGATGCACGTCGTCAACGGCTGATCCTTGTCGATCTTTGGCAAGACGCCGCAGGGACGACCGGTTGGGTCGAAGATTTGGACGCCGAGGTCGCTCGTCACGTAGAAGCGACCGACCTTGTCGACCGCCATGCCGTCGCCTTTTGAGTTCTGGATGTAGGGGGGCGGCTCGTTGAATTTGAACTCGCCTTTCGGGTCGATCGGCAGACGCATGGGCATCGTCGGCATCTTCGCGTCGAGCACTCCGCCCGCGTTGACTCGGAACGTCCAGGTGTGAGTTCCGCCGTAGTCGGAGACCGCGAGCGTGCCGCCATCGGGCGACAGCACGATGCCGTTTGGTTTGCTGATGCCGGTGTCGACGGCAGTGGCTTCGCCGGTGTTTGGATTGATCCGAGTGACCTGCTGCGATCCGGTTTCCGTGATGAGGATGAAGCCGTCGCTCGTCACCGCGAGGTCGTTTGGCTTCACACCTTCCGCGACGACTTTGACTTCGCCGGTGCTCGGGTTGATCGAGATCACGCGGTTCTTCGCGCCCTGGCAGCCATAGAGCAGCGAGCCATCGGGATTGAATTCGAGGCCGCTGACGGACTCCTTGCAGATCTCTTTGCGAGTGCCATCAGTCCCGATGCGGACGACGGACGGAGCCTTCATGTCGCAGTAATAAACGTTACCCGACTGATCGGCGCAGAGTGCATCCGCGAAGCCGAGGCCATCGGCGGCCACTTCCCATGACTCGCCGCGAATCAGCAGGTTGAGCAGCGTCAGATCGCCGCCGAGATCGCCTCGGGTATCAAGCACCGGAGTGTGAGCTTCCTTTCGCCACAGCCACTTCATCGCTTCGGGGAACCTTGCACCGCCGAAGTCCGCGTTGTGCGCGTAGCCGTCGGCCCAGTCGAAGCGGACGTCGTAGCCCGAGTATTTCAGAGCCGACGCCATCTGCTGGTTGGCCCACGGCCAGCTTCCGAAGGCGTTATCGACGTCGCCGCTCGTGTCGGCCATGTAGACGCGGATCGGCTTCGGTTCCGTCTTGCGGACGAGTGACGGATAGACGTTGCCGCCGCGCAAGTTCGTGAAGCTCCCGACGCTCGAATAAACCTTGCGGAAGAAGTCGGTTCGTTCCCAAGCAGCGGTAAAGGCACAGATCGCGCCGGAGCTAGAGCCGCCAATCGCGTGCATCTCAGGATCGTCCGAGATGGAATACTTCTTACGCACCTCGGGAATGATCTCTTCCAGCAAGAACCGGACGTAGCGATCGCCGAGACCGTCGTACTCAAGGCTGCGGTTCGAGTGCTTGCCTTGCTGTCGCGGCTTGTCTTTCTCGTGACCCGGATTGATGAAGACCGCAATCGTCGGCGGCATCTCTCCGCGAGCGATCAAGTTGTCGAACACCGTCGTCACGCGCCAGCGACCGTTGACGTTCTTCATGCCTTCGCCGTCTTGAAACACCATCAACGCAGCGGGCTTGTCGGCCTGGTATTGAGCGGGCACATACACGGACCAATCACGAGTCGTGTTGGCGAAGACCTTCGATTCCCAGACGGGCATCTGCTCGACGGTCCCCTTCGGCACGCCGTCCTTCGCGACCGCCTCCGGGTGCGGCTCCCAAGCGGGCTTCGTCTCGACGATCGGGATGTTCGTGCTCTCGGCGTTGTCGTCCCACAGCCACTTCAGGGCGTCGGGCAACATCTCGCCGCCCCACTTGCCGCTGTGTCCGCCATCGGTCATGTCGAGCTTGTACTTGTAGCCCGCAAATTGCAGAGCCGCCGCAAGGTCCTGATTCCCCAGCGGCCAATTGCCATGCAGGTTATTGAGGTCTTCGCGACCATCTTGCAGATAGACCTTGATCGCCTTCGGCTTGTTCTTCGTCTTGCGAACCAGCCCCGGATAAGCCCAGCCGCCGCGAATGTTGGTGAAGCTACCGATGTGACTCAGCACCTTGCCGAACTGCTCCGGCTGCTCCCAAGCGAGTGTGAAGGCGCAGATGCCACTGGAAGAAATCCCACACACCGCGCGCTTCGCCGGATCGCTCGTCACATTGAGCCCCTTCAGCGCGACCGGCAGGAATTCTTCCACCATGAAGTTGGCATAACGATCGCCCATCGAGTCGTACTCAAACGAGCGATTGCTGCGATCCTTCGCTCCCTTCTCCGTCGCCGCGACGTTTCCCGGATTCACGAACACCGCGATCGTGACCGGCATCTGCTTCTGATGAATGAGGTTGTCGAACACGACCGGCACTCGAAATCCGCCCTTCACATTCGAGTACCCGCCACCATCCATAAAGACCATCAATGCCGCCGGCTCGTCGGCGTTGTATTGAGCCGGCACATAGACGCTGTAATCGCGCTTCGTCCCCGGAAAGACCTTGCTGTCATTGAACTGCCCCGAGGTGACTTTGCCCTGCGGCACACCCGGTTGCACGACCCGATCGGGATGCTCTTGCGCATCCGCTCGAACAACCAACGAGGAGACCACGAAATAAAGACCGATCAAACCTTGCTTGAGATACTTCATCTCCGGACTCCGATTTGTTAGCTGGTTATGGCAGTCGATCGTTCCGATTGACTTCTCAACACTTCAACACTGCATTTGTGCCCAAACTGATACGGCGTGATTCAAGACGCCTTACGCCAGGACGCTCTTGACCACGTCGCCGTGGATGTCCGTCAGTCGGAAATCGCGGCCTTGGAAGCGATAGGTGAGTCGGGTGTGGTCGATGCCCAATAAGTGCAGAATCGTGGCGTTCAGGTCATGGACGTGGACGGGGTCGCGAACGATGTTGTAACAGTAGTCGTCGGTCTCCCCGATCGTCGTTCCCGTTTTCACACCGGCTCCGGCCAGCAGGATCGTGAAGCAGCGGGGATGATGATCGCGGCCATAGTCGGTCGCGGTCAAACCGCCCTGAGAATAGATCGTGCGGCCAAATTCTCCCCCCCAGACGATCAGCGTGTCTTTCAACAGGTCTCGCTGCTTGAGGTCCTTGATCAGCGCGGCCGTTGCCTGATCGGTGTCCTTGCATTGGCCGCGAATCGCGGCGGGCAGACCGCCGTGATGGTCCCAACCCATATGGAACAACTGGATGAAGCGGACGTCCCGCTCGGCCAGCCGTCGGGCCAGCAGGCAGTTGGCGGCGTAGCTGCCGGGTCGCTTCACGTCGGGTCCGTATTGGTCGAGCACATGCTGCGGCTCCTTCGACGTCTCCAACAGTTCGGGCACGCTGGTTTGCATGCGAAAAGCCATCTCGTACTGCGCGATGCGCGTCTGAATCTCCGGGTCACCGACCTGCTCGAAGTGTTGCTTGTTCAGCGCAGCCAGTCGGTCCAGCGTGCCTCGTCGAGCCGCGGGATCAACACCGGGGGGGTTGGACAGGTACAGCACCGCGTCTCCCTTGTTGCGGAACTTCACGCCCTGATGAACGGAGGGGAGAAAGCCCGAGCCCCACAAGCGGTCGTACAACGGCTGGTCGTCCGGGCGACCGCTGCCGAAGGAGGTCAACACGACGTACGCTGGCAGGTCCTGGTTCTCGCTACCCAAGCCGTAGCTCAACCATGAGCCGATGCTGGGTCGGCCAGCCAACTGATGGCCCGTCTGGCAGAACGTGATCGCGGGATCGTGATTGATCGCCTCGGTGTTCATCGTGCGGATCATGCAGAATTCGTCAGCGATCTCCGACATGTGCGGTACCAGTTCGCTCATCCACATCCCGCCCTGGCCGTGCTGAGCGAACTTGAAGATTGACGGCGCGACGGGAAACTTCGACTGCCCCGACGTCATCGTCGTCAGCCGCTGGCCTTTGCGGATCGAGTCCGGCAGGTCCTCGCCATGTCGCGCCTGCATGTCCGGCTTCGGGTCAAACAGGTCCATCTGCGACGGAGCCCCCGACTGAAACAGGTAAATGATCCGCTTCGCCTTTGGGACAAAGTTCGGAAACCCGGGCAGAGCCGCATGAGCCTTGAGCCCATCGCCGACCGCCGCATTTGCCGCTTGGCCAAGCAACGTTCCCAACGCCGCCGCACCGACACCGGTTGACGCGCGCTGTATGAAGGCGCGGCGATTGAGGGCATCCTGAACAGAGAAGGGATTCGGAAGGGTCATCAATCGGGCCTCGTGGTTTGTTGAATTGAGGAATCAGCACTCAGTACGGAGTGTTGAGTTCGCGTTGGCGTCACTCGCGTGTGACAACTTCGTCCAGGTTCAGCAACACGTTTGCGGTCAGCGTGTACGCGGCCAGTTCGGCGGGATCGAGGTTGGCGGGGGGCTTGGAGTCTCCGAAAGTGATCAACTTCGTGGCTCCTTCGCGGTCCTGTTGCAGGCGGGTCAGATCCGTCGTCAGCCCATCGGTCAATACCTTCAGTTCGTTGGCGGTCGGTCGGCGGGACGTGGCGAATTGGAAGCCGCGTGTCAGCCGTTCGGCGGGCGTCGAGCCTCCCTCGGTCAGCATCCGCTCTGCCAGTTTACGGGCCGCTTCAACGTAGGTGATTTCGTTCAGCAGCGACAGGGCTTGCAACGGCGTGTTGGTGCGAGAGCGCTTGACTGTGCAGACCTCACGACTGGGAGCATCGAACAGCAGCATCGATGGCGGCGCGGCCGTTCGCTTCCAGACGGTGTACATCGTCCGTCGATACAGTCCGTCGCCCGAGTCGTGCTTGTAGCCGCGCAGGTCTCCGTAGCGGCTCGTTTCATCCCAGACGCCCTCGGGCATGTAGGGCCTCACGCTGGGTCCACCCACCTTTTCGACGAGCAGACCGCTGACTGCCAGAGCTTGATCGCGCAGGGTTTCTCCGGACAGTCGAAACCGGGGGCCGCGGGCCAGCAATCGGTTCTCGGAATCGCGCTCGACCAATTCGGGAGTGACCTGCGACGACTGCCGGTACGTGGCGCTCATGACGATCAGCTTCTGGATCGTCTTCATGTCCCACGGTTTAGCCGGTTGGCCAGGGACAGCCGGTGAGACGGTGGGCTGCATGAACTCGGCGGCGAGCCAGTCGAGCAGTTCCGGATGCGAAGGGAACTCCGCCTGCGATCCGAAGTTTTCGGAGGTCTTCACCAGTCCCGTGCCGAAGAACCGTTCCCAGGCCCGGTTGATCCAGACGCGCGAGGTGAGTGGATGCGCCGGGTCAACAAGCCATTGAGCCAGGCCGAGTCGATTGCGTGGCGTTCCCTCGGGCATGGCAGGCAGCGCCGCGGGCAGGCCGGCCGAAACTTTGTCGGCTCGCTTGTCGTACTCACCGCGCACGAGAATGAAGGCCTCGCGCGGATTCGGTAGTTCGCGCATCACCATCACGCTCGGTGAGGCGGCCATGATCTTGGTCTGTTGTTGCCGGAATGAGGTCACTGCCGATTCGGCCTGCTTCAGCGGACTGTCGATGTTGGCGCGAAAGAACTTTTCCAGCTCGGCCCGCTGTTCGGGCGATCGATTGTCGGCATCGAGCGCCAGGATCTGCTTGAGCGATTCCGGAAACTTCGCACCATCCAGCTTGACGGTGGTCGGCGGCAGCGACGTCATCGACAACCGAAAGCGGCCGATGTTGTGCTGGCTCAGCGCTTCGTGCTTCAGTCGCACGGTCAGTGTCGCGTTGGCGGGGACAGACAGAGCCGACTCGACCAGGAACATGGCATTGGTTTGATCGCGTCGCGTCGGTCCATCGACAGCCCACCCATTGTTTGCGGCACCGTCCAGGACGAGTCCGATCTCCCAGCCCTTTTGCGAGTAGGTGGCTTCGGCCCGGTTGAACTTGGCTCGCAGCGGAGCGGGCAGATCTGGCGAGGTGATCTCGGCCTCCACCGACGACAGCACGAAGTTGCCGTTCGAAAACCGACCGAGGCTCTGCTGAGGAAGGCTCGGATCGGGCAGGCACTCCAGCAACAACCCGCTGAACGGTCCAGCAGCGATCGGCCCCGTCATCGTGTAAACATCGTGCGGAGGGTTCTTGCCGCTGGCGAGATACGACCCGTCCGGCTGGCGGGTGAGTTTGGTTTCGCCTGTCGCCGTCACGTCCCTTGGTTGCAGCGTCTTCCACACGACGCCTCCGTCCTCGGACAGCTTGACCTTGAAGCCCGGCTCCCACGCGGCGATGAATTGCGGCAGCAGTTTGATCGCCTCGGCAGCCCGCTTCTCGGCACCGGCAATCTCACCATCCAACCGGGTCAATTCGGCCTCTTGCTCGTCGGTCGGGACGACGATCAGCGGGTCGGTGTTCTTCGTTTCACCCTGCAGCGTGCCGCTTTCGGCGACGTTATTGAAATACGAAAACAGTTGGTAGAACTCGCGCTGCGTGATCGGATCGTACTTGTGATCGTGGCAGCGGCAGCAGTTGAGCGTCAGAGCCATCCACGTCATACCGGTGGTCTCAACGCGATCGATCACTGTTTCCACTCGCCATTCTTCGGCGATGATCCCGCCTTCGCCATTGAGTCGATGATTGCGGTTGAAGCCCGTCGCAATGTTCTGAGCGCGAGTCGGATTCGGGAGCAGATCGCCCGCCAGTTGATCGATGGTGAATTGATCGAACGGCAGGTTCTTGTTGAAGGCGTCGATGACCCAGTCACGCCACGGCCACTGATAGCGACTGCTGTCGACTTGAAAGCCGTTGCTGTCGGCATAGCGCGCGAAATCGAGCCACTGCATCGCCATCCGCTCACCATAGCGCTTCGATTGCAGCAGCCGATCGACCACCTTTTCGTAGGCGTCGGGCGATCGATCCGCGAGAAACGCATCGACCTCCGCAGGCGTCGGCGGCAACCCGGTCAGATCGAGCGACACGCGCCGAATCAGCGTCTCCCGGCTCGCCTCTGTCGAGGGCTTCAGTCCCTCCCGCTCCAGCCGGGCCAGCACAAACCGATCGATGGCGTTACGTGTCCAGACATCGTTCTTCACGGCGGGAAGCGGAGGCCGCTGCACGGGCAGAAAGGCCCAGTGCCCCTGATAATCGGCCCCCTCTGCAATCCATTGCTTGAGCAACTCGATCTGCCGCCGAGTCAGCGTCTTACCCGACTTGGGTGGCGGCATCTGCCGGTCGGTATCGGTCGCAATGATCCGCCGCACTAGCTCACTGACATCGGCCTTGCCCGGGACGATCGCGATGTCGCCCGATTCGGCCGCCTTCGTCGCGGCCTCCTTCAAATCGAGCCGCAATCCCGACTGCCGCTTGTGTTCGTCAGGCCCATGACATTGAAGACAGTTGTCCGAGAGGATCGGCCGAACGTCTCGATTGAACGAGACCTTGCCGTCGTCGGCAAACCCCTTGATCGCGGAGGCCACCATGAGACTCGTCACAATCGCGGTGCCTCGGCAGAGGCCATGAACAATAGAGCGGGAAACCATGCGAGCAATTCCAAAGGCGTGAACAAGTTGCCGGTCCGAACGCGGAGTCGTCTGTGGAACGAAGCAGCCGCGAACCGACCCATCACGATACAACCGCGCGCCATTTTCAAAAACCGTCACACGAGAACGGGCAAGACAATCGACGACTTCCAATCGATGAGTCCCCGCGTTCTGCTTCGCTCGTGAAGGTGACAAGTATTGGCACCGGTTCAAACTGGTGGCGCGGGGGAGTCAGCGCGGCGGTTGAAACTGGCGGCGCGCTATGCCGTGTCCATGTGAGTCGAGCAGATCAGAATGTTGTCTTTGATCCACTCGATTGTCACCGGGAAACCCAGGAGTGCGTTCTGACATGGAGATTTGGAAAGAGGTTCGTCGGCAGGTGCTGACGAACGAACTGAGCCAGCGTGCGGCACCTCGCAAGTACGGATTGGGCTGGCACACACTGAAAAAGATTTTGGCTCATGCGGAGTCGCCGGGATACCGGCAGCGGCAGCCTCGCAAGAAGCGGATTCTGGAAGCGTTTCTACCGGTGATCGAGGAGATTCTGACCGCGGACCAGCAGGCTCCGAAGAAGCCGCGACACACCGCCAGACAGTTTTTCGAGCGGCTGCAGGGCGAGGACGGTTATCGTGGCGGGCTGACCCGAGTGCAGGACGCAGTGTGCAAGTGGCGACAATATCCAACCTCCACGTCCTGCATCCGCACCGCTACTACTTCCACAACCACCGCAAGGGCGACCAGCATTCGTACTCGCAGCGGACGCGGTTCATCCCCGACGAGATGCCGCCGTGGTTCGAACCGGTGACCACGGGGCGATCGACGCTGGAGTTTCCGCAAGACAATGCGGCCGGGGACGTGACGACGGCCGATGTCAGGAAGAGGATTGGTCGGATGTGGGCGTGAATTACCAGACCTATGCCGCCCTCCGCTCAATTGATTTCACCAGCCCGCCGCCATAGGACCGAAACGTGACAAAGCACTAGCTAGCGCCGGGAACATGAAGAGGCAACGACGCGGGAAGAGTGTAGTCTTGCTCAACGGCCGTGCGAATGAGCTGACGGCTTTCTCGAGCGGAGACGTTCGGAAGTTCTGCAATCCGCTGCGCCGCCGCTGCGAGGGCCTCGTCTTTGATGCTCTCACGGAACCATTGTGCATAATCCCCGCGGCGGAGATGGTGTTCCCAGGTGGCGTCGTCCACGCCGTCCGCCAATTGCAGGAATGAGATCAGATTCTGCGCGCGGAGATTCAGTTTCCCCTCCGGTCCCTGGAAGTAAAAGCTGCGGTCAGCGGGCAGCTCTCCCTCCGCGTATTTTCGATGATGGCGTTGGCACTCCATCTTGCTGGGATACGCTTGGACTTTGACGGGGGGTGATCCTTTTCCACGCATCCATAACAGCAGTTCCCCAAGTTCCAAATTCGTCGTTTCCACGGCGGGCGGTATCGACTTGGTGGCAATGGCGAAACTATCGAGAGTTTGACTCGCATCAGATCCCAATGCGATCACGGTATTGACGCGTTCGAGAAGCGCTTCAGCCAGCAGATTAGGTTGGACTGTGATCAGCAGTGTGTTGTGTAGCTGTTCGAGAATCGATTCGGCCGGTGGGAGCCACACTGCCTGACCTCTTGCGGGTGTAATGGAAGACACCAACGCTCAGGCTGCCTTTCGCTCGAACGACTTCACCAGCCCGCCCACGTAGGACCGGACGACGATCTGATTGCGGTCCAACTTCGGCACTTCTTCAGGAGCCTCACGGATCGGCGGCAGGTGACCGCGTTCCATGTGCGAACGGGTCTTGTTGTAGTAATCGACCCACTGCTCCACGATGTGATCCAAGTGCCGCTGGCCGAAGAGGATGAACTTGAAAAGGCATTCGTACTTGATCGTTTGAATGAAACGTTCCACGCGTCCATTCAAATTCGGCGAAGCCACCGGCAAGGCGTTGGTCGTGATGCCCTTCTTCTTGAGCGCTGCCACGAAGTCTTTGGTGAATTTCGTATCCCGGTCATGCATCACGATTGATGGCTTTTCCGCTCGTTGAGCGGTCTGCTCAATGAACGCATCCGTCTGCTTCACTACCCAACGGGAATTAGGCCGTGTGGTAGAGGACGAGACGATGACCTCCCGCGACTTCATGCACAGGAAGACCAGCAGATACACATTGCGAATACCACGAGCCGTGATCGTCTTCACTGAGAAGAAGTCGCACGCCCACAATGTCTCGCCATGACGCTGGACGAAGTTCTCCCAACTGTCGGATGTTCGGTCCGGCCCTGGCTTGATGCCTTCTTCCTTGAGGATGTTCCGCACCGTCTGCCGGCTGATTCCCTTGATCCCCAGCTTCCGCATTTCTCCGATGATTCGCGTGTAACCGAAGCCGGTCGTCTTGGCGATCTCGATGACCAGTTCCCGGATCTCACGCGGCTTGCGTTGTCCACCTTTGGGGTTCGGTGTCTTCTTGCCATCTTTCTCGTCGCGTACCCACCGGTAGAATGTTGAGACCGAGACGATTGTGATCAACTCCTCAATCGCCCGTCCCAGAGCTTTGCCGAACTCCAGCAGTCGCTGGCGTTCCTCCGGCCGCGTGTGGACCTCACCGCCCAATCGACTCCGGAGGATCTTGTTCTCCTCCTTGAGGAACTGGACATACTTCGCGAGTTCGCGATCGGTCGCGGAAGCGATCAGGGTCAGTAGTGGGTGGAAAAGTTTGGCCATCGGCGTATTGTGTGTTTTCTCATTCTGGATGGGATTTCACATTCGTTGTACCCCGCTTTGTACTGAGAAAAATGCCGGTTTGGGAGCGAGTTCCTGGCGGCCGGGAAGGGCTCCTCTGAACGTGTGAAAGGCCACCCAATCGGGTCTCGGCCTCACATCAGTCTTTACCGGATTACTACCGGAATACCGCTCAATACCGCCTATGTTTGCGCGGACTTGCGTACAATTGCGAATCGCGTGAAAGACGCATATCCTTTGGCCGTATAAGGTTTTCAGAGACGCGGCGTTCGGCAAGAACATGCCTACGGAACCGAAGGGCTTTCGTGAGCATTAGCAACGCGTTGGTAAAGCGAACGAGTCTACGGAACCGAAGGGTCATGGGCAGCTAGCTTGAAATCCATCTGCGGCGGTCGACGTCGGAAACGCGCGAATGCGACTGACCGTGGTACCTCATTATTCAGGTGAGCGATGCGAGGCGTTGAATTGACTGTAAGGCTTGATCGAAGCTCGGCCCGAAATCGATCAAGCACGCGATCTCGTCGACGCCGGCATCCGTGGCCTGTGAGAGCATATTTAGGCAATGCGACGGATCCCCGATCAACGAGGCCGTGCGCAGGTACCGCTCGAATGCCAACTCCAGCACATCGCTGCGTTCGCGTTGGCCCAAAGATGCCAGTTGCGACGACTCATGCCGCCACAAGTCGATCGAAGACTTCAAATAAGCGAGCATCGGCTCGCGCACAATTTGCCGGGCCGTTGCTGAGTCGTCTGCCACGAATGAGTGCAGCATCAGCGTGACGACACCGGTATCCGGGTCGTGTCCCGCAGTTCTTCTGGCGTCTCGATACACACCCACCCGCTGTGACAGTTCCTCCAGAGATTGAAACAAAAGTGCAGTCAAAATGTTGTAACCCGCGGTTCCAGCTCTGGCGAAAAGTTCCGTGCGCTGTGTGGCAGTAATCCAGATCCGCAAATCCTTCTGGATGGGAGGAGGATGGATTCGCACTGATATGGGCTGGCCGTTGCCGTTGTGCCGTTCGATGGCGTCCAGCCTCCAAAGTCGAGCGACAATTTCTGATAGCGCAAACGTCTCATCCACGCGTCCGCTAAACCTTTGTGGAGATAGAATGAATGAGTCGGCGTCCCAACCGGTCGCGAAGGCCAAGTCAATGCGTCCTCCGGAGAGGTTATCCACCATTGACCATTCCTCCGCCACGCGAATCGGATCGTGCAGTGGCAGTACCACGCTTCCGGCACGGATTCGCACCCGTGATGTGATGGCCGCAATCGCCCCGGCGAGAACGGCGGGATTCGGAAACGGTCCTCCAAACTGATGGAAGTGTCGCTCCGGAAACCACACCGACTCAAACCCCAATTCGTCGGCCATCCGGCTGGCTTGAATGACGAGCCGGTAGCGATTGTCGGGGCATGTCGCATCGTCGGTGGCAAAGAACATCAAGCTCAAACTTGGCAATCGAGAGTGTTTGGCCATGTCCTGCGAAAGCCCTTTGACGAATTGTGGATGGTTCACTGTGCGAAACCTCACCCAAAGCCGCATTCGCAACAAGATCTGGTTCCAGACGTCGCGGGCCGCGCATCTGGAATTTCCTGCGGAAGCGAGCACGTTCGTGGGCAGTTGCGATTGGCCCTGAAGCATTTCCATTCGAACGATGTTTGATCGTTCGATATGGAAGTCGGGAATATAGTCTACGCGTCAGCATCCGCAATTCCGCTCCCCATCACTGAGTACCTCCTTCTTTGAAGGCTCGGGGCGACAGTGGGCAAATCCCCTCCGGAACGTCGCCAATCCGGGCGCCCCAGAGGTTGGCCAGAAACACGATCCGCGGGCTTTGCTCGGGGTGATCGAGAACTGGCCCCCGACCGTGGGCCAGTTGACCATCGAAAACGACCAACCTGCCGGCACGCTGCTCGACCACCTGAACTCGCTCGGGGTTTGCAGTCAGTGTCGTCCAATCGTGGAATTGAAACGGGGGATGCGTCAGACACAAATCGTGATCGTCGGTGAACAGAGTTTCCCCGCCGACCAATCCCGAATCCGGTCCCAAATGAAGGATCGTGCCGATCAACGGTGCGCGAACGGTTCCTGCGGACGTTCGCAACGCCTCGTCGTTGTCGATGTGTAAGTAACAGTTGTTGTGTTCAGTGCGGTATGAGTGACTGGTCCAGATTTCAAATCCGTGGCTCTGTCTGGCAGCTTCACCGGGAATGAAGTCCAGCAATCGGATCAAGTGAGAAACGACAGCTTCCGCAATCACCCACGGCAAATATTCGCCGAGCAACGCCACAGCACATTCTCGATCGTCTAAAACGTCCCGGCCGATATAGAAGAGTGAGCTGGGAATCTGGACGTCAGCGAACGCCAGGTAAAGTTGCGAGGCGACGTCTCTCGTCAGGTAGCCATCGGAGACACGCACTCCCCCTTTGGACGGCACAAACGAATCGATGGGTGACTGGGAAGGGGATAGCAACGTCATGAGTCCCGTCTGTTCTTGCTTCAAATTGAGGGGAGCCAAACACTCAGCGAGGGCTCGGTGTGGCCCGCGTACCCGGTGATTGAGGCATAGTTGAGTGTGTAGACGGTTTCGCTCATGCCGACTGCAATTTTCGCCGCGTTGACACCGGTCGTGCGCGTCAGAAAACTTCCGTCGGCGGAATAGACATTGAGGAAATAGTCCGACACGGTATTGCCGCCATTTTGGTAGGCCAGGACGTAGATCAGGCCCGAAGGCGAAACAGCCAGATCCTGATACTGGGCGTTCGTTGCCGTCTCCAACATCAGGAAGGGTTCGGCACCAAACAACGGAACCGGATTCCCACAAACGTCGAAAGCTTGCACTCGCGCGTTCCCCTGCTCCAGAACGAGAACGATTCCGGAAGGCGTGACGGCCACGGCCACCGGTTGCAAGATCAGCCCGGCACGTGTGCCCGGGCCCGACATGATCTGTGACACCGGGGCTCTTGCGTCCAACTTGACAATCTCCAGTCGGCTGTTGTCAAAACTCACCGCCATTGCGTAGCCACTGGGATGAAGCGCGACTGCGCTGATCGTGGACTCGCGAAATTGTCCGTAACACGTGGCTTGAGAAAGATCGAATGGACCAGGTTGGAACGTCACCCTACGAAGACACGGTTGCGCCCCCCGTGGATCCACGAAGTATCCACCAACTCCTTCCCCCGATGAGCCGAGTCCCGGACGCCCGTAAGCGAGATACGGTGATTGTGCGAATCCGCAATTGATCGTCTTGAGTTGCAAGGACGGATTGACCTCGCCAATGTTTTGAATGAGGCAGGCGGTTTGCAGCGGAGTTGTGCCTCCGCAGGACTGCAGGCCTGATCCTGATACGCACCAGACATAACCGAGCGTCTGCGAAGCCTGCTCGAGCGAGAGTTGCACCAATCGCGTGAGAATGGTACCCGGGCCGACACCGCCGATGGACGATCTCACTGCCTCGGGCGGTGGTGCTCCCGTGTCCCATTGATACTGTTGGCCACTGTATGTCAGAGTGGCTGAACGCACGAATTGAGTTCCCTTCCCCACACTGACGCGTGCATATTCGAGGGACAACGGCACTTTCACAACACGGTCGGTTGGGGATGTGCTGCCAGCCGCACTCCCGATTCCCTTGGCGAGCAATCGTTGTTGGCCGTCGAATAACTGTGCCGCGATACCGACTCCTCCCGTATTGCGCACGCTTCCGAATTGAACCACCAGGGAGTCCCCCGAATCGGTCGGCGCGAAAGCCGCACTCTGCTGCTGCGTGTAACCGCCGTAGCTGATCGCGACTTCGTACTTCGCCGACGGAAACGGCCAACCATCATCGGACTGCAACTCGACTTCCAGATCGATCGCCGTGGAAGGTGCCAACGTGAGACCGAAGGTTGATGGAACTCCAAGGATTTGGCTGCTCGTGGAAAACAGTTCGCTGCTTGTCGCGGTCTGCGCATTCACCAGAGACTGCAATGTCGAGGCGGGCCACCCCAGGTAGGGTGCCGCCTTTTGAACGGCATCCGTGCCAGCCTGCTTTTCAATTCTCCCCCGCAATGTCGGCAGATCGTCGAGCATGATCGAAGGGAGTTTTGTCGCCAGCGCGCCCAGCAGAGACGACACGTCGGTGATTCCGGTGTCGGAGAAGATGAACTGACCTGCCGTCAGAATCTCGGCTGTAACCTGTCCGTCATTGAGCAATCCTTGGAACCAAGCGGGAGTTATGGGCTTTCCAGAATTTGCGATCATTGGAACAGCATAATCCAGGATGAAGGTCAGGATTACTCCTGCTGCATCCACCTGTGAAATCCACTGACCGTTTCCGATTCCACCAAAGATGATCTTCACGGAATCGGCGTTATCCGGCAGGTTGATGGTGAGTGTCTTTGAGACCGTGGATACGGCAATTCCGGCCACTGGAGTATTCGGTACGAGAGTGGCCAGAAACTTGACTGTGACGGACTCATAGGTCGTCGGTACCCCTGCGGGTAGCTTGGATGTCCATCCCGTTGGACTGACAGGGAGACCCGCCTGGAGGAACTCGACATACAGGCCGAGATGGCGAGGCATCTTGTTGGCAACTACGACCGAAAATGACCGAAGCTGGCCGTCAAATCGAACGTTGCCAAATTCCAGTCCGTTTTGGGGTTCCAATTGCGGAAGCGACCAACTGTCGGATGGGTCAGCAACGGGTTCCGGTCCGGGAACCACACCATCTTGGACTGTCCAGCAGAAGTCCTGCAATTGAGAATCATTCATCACCGAATTCAAGACAGGACTCAGGAATGCTGGAAACGCACCGAGCGTGACCGTGGAGAGGTCAAGACGGCTGACCGTGCCAAGATTCACCGCTCTGGCCCATCCTGAGTTTGGTGTTGGAGGGCCCTGCGATGCGATGGTGTTACTGAACTGTTCAAGACCGGGCGCATTGCTGACATAGTTGGCCACGATCGACATTTGCTGCTGGGTCGTCAGCAGCAGTTCCGGATATGCCGAAGCAATCAGCGGCGGAACTTGAAACGGGGGAGGTATTGCCATTGCCGGATCCTCACTCAAGCGATCGAAATCGAACCGTTGCTCAGTCAGCGTCTGGACCGTGGTTCACCTTCACGCCTCTTGCAATCCTCCCCGCTCTGGCGAACACATCGACAACCCGATGCCGGGTGATTCATGGCTCGTTGCTGAGGCCGCAAGAACTCAGTCTGTGGTGATGAGTCGGGCTGAGTCCTTGTGATCTCAGATTCAAGCAGCCCGTGACTCCTCCACGAAGAGACGCGAATAGTCCGGGCTGTTTCTCAACTTTGGACGAAGCACTACACAATTCTCGGGTCAACGGTGACCGGAAAACAGCCAATGGCACCGGCTCTACTGGTGCCATTGACTGACCTGTTACGAATCCGATCACGTGCTGGGTGTCGAGGGAATCCACCAACTGACGCTCGGCTCCGTCCGTCCGCCAGGTCCCAAAATCGTTTGGTAATTCAGCGTGAACATCGAACGCCACTGGTCGACGGTCAGCTTGGCCGCATTGATCCCCGTTTGCGGTTTGGTCAACAACACGCTGCCGTCGGGATTATAAATGTCCATCCCAAACGTTGGATTGTTCTGGTCACCCGACTGGAAGAGCGCGTAGATGTATCCCTTGGATTCGACGGCCAAGTCGAGGTATTGCAGAGATGAACTGGAGACTTCGCGCAACGGCATGCACGAAGACAGTTGCTGAACGGTGATCGACTTCGCTTTGGGCGGAAGCGTTGCGCTGAACGTCATGGCGTTAACCGGATCAGTGATGCTCCACTCACCGCCACCCGCTTTGACGTCGACACTGAAGGAGAAGCAACTCCAGACGGCGAGAACCTTGGTCCCCCAGTCATTTTCCACCACGCGCACATCGTACGTCACCACTTGATCGGGCCCCCCGCCCGAATTCGTGTCTGTGATCGTCACCAACCACAGCGCGCCCGCCGTCGTCGTCGTCGTGGAAAATTTCGAGGTCACCGTCGGGGGCGAGTTGTTCTGTGTGGATGTGGCGTAATTGTACTGAACGAACAGAGCCTGCAATGCATCGTCGACGACGCCCTTGTCGAGATTCTTGGTTGACGAGAGACTCGTCGTGGAAAACAAGACCGCCGTTGCCGGTACGATGTTCTGCTGAAACTGCTGGCGCATGGCGGTCATCTGGGCCGCATTCGACGCGGCATCGCCAGCCTGCCAGGCATCCAAACTGGCGGCGTAGGACACCGCAAGCGCGAAATTCGGTTGTCCGACAGCGAAACAAGGAACGGCATTTCCTTTGACGTCGAATGCCTGAATCCGGCTGTTACCTTCTTCCAGAATCAGGATGCGCCCGTCGGCGGTGATCGTCAGGGCTTTGGGTTTGTTCAACAACCCCTCCCGCAAACCCTTGCCGGAAAGCGGTGTGGCCACCGGCGCGTCTTCCTGGCTCACGGCGTTCTCGGGCAATCGCAGGGCCAGCATCTTGCCGTTGTCGTAATCCACGCCGATCACATAGCCATCGGGATGAACGGCCAAGTCTTCGATCGTGATTGAGGTGAACGCCCCCCAGGCGAGGGTCGTGTCGTAATTAAAACTCGAACTCCCGAACGGACCGGACAGGTCGACGCCGCGAAGATAATACAACTGATTCGTAGGTGTGTATGTTCGCGAATCGAGATAGAAGTTTGTCATCTTCGGAACCGGGTAGGCATAGACGGCGATGACGTCTTGCTTATCCCCGTTTCCATCGACGATTGTGATCGACAGCAACTCGTACGCAGCGGTCTGGCCGGTGACTCCGATCGCCCAATCCTTGCCTGCAGTCTTCACGGTCACCACGGAATTCTGCGGCAACGGTACCTTGAAGTCGGCGAATTGCTTCGCAATATCCGTCGGTACCGGCTTGCCGTCACTGGCATTCAACTCGGCCGCATAGGTACTGGCCATGACGAACAGGGACCGCAATCCAAACTGGTTGTACGCGATAAACGTCGGATTGGTGAACCCGCGACTGGGTTCGATGATCTGTTCCTGGGGCTGCCCCAGTGTCGAGATGCTTTGCATGGCATACATCTGCGTGTTCTGCGGGGTGTTGCCGTAATCGACCGGCATGTTCATTCCCGACGCCTGCCAGGCATAGCCGACTTCATATTCCGCGTTGTTGATCGTGATGTTTTGCAGGTGACACAGCGCGTGCCCCGTCGGCGAGCAATCGGGCTTGACATAATAGGGTGCCGGATTGGTCGTGTTCTGCACTTCCAACTCGTACAGCGATGGCGCGTTGGGGACGGGGATCTCCTTTTTCCAGATGTGAAAACTGACGCCCGCACTGGTCAACGTCCAGACCTGTCCCAGGGAATTCACGGTGATGGACGCGTTGGAAGCCAACGGATTGCCAAACTGATCAAACGCGGAACTCACCGCGGGGCTCGGCTTTCCACCCTTGTCCAGATCACCAGCCAAATTTGCGTTGATCGAGAACGTGGTGGCCTGCCAATAGTGCTTCTTCGTGTCCGAGTAATTGATGATCTGCTTCTGGCCGTAGGATGTCGTGGGAGTCAGGGGAACCAGCACCTCCTTGATGTTGCCGCTGACGCTCTGCTGGTCATTGCCGTCGGGTGTGGCATTCAGCCAGCCGCTATCCCATCGTCCGGCAAGCCAGTTGTCGGACGAGTAGATGTTGCCGGTCACATCAATTTTGCCGCCGGCAGGGATGCCTTCAAAGGTGACGTTGATCCTCGCTTCGGAGCTCGGCGGCATCGGACCGGCCAGAGTGTAGGTGGTTCCTCCTTGTTGGCCGTTGCCCTTGGGGTAGCTGACCTGAATCACGTAATGATCTGCCACCGCGGGCCAGACATAGTGTCCGTCTTTGCCGTGCGTGGGATCCGGGCCGACGGAAACATTGAGGTTCATCTTTCGCTGAACTTCAATCTTGTAGGTCGCGGGTGAGGCGAGGCACTCGATCGTCGTGGCCAACAGCCCGGCGATGTCGCTGGCGATGCTGGCCACTTGCAGGATTTCGCCAGCGATCGGAATCGCAACCAGGATTTCTTCAGCCGACAACTCGGCGACCGTTTCCGCGACGACTTTTGCAATGGCCTCCGCAAACGCCTTCTCCAGAATCTTGGTCACGGCAGTACTGAAGATTAAGCTCGCGGCCATGCTGCCGATGATCCCCAAGATTCGCTTGGCCGCCTTTTCGCCCCCCTCGACTCCGACGTCGACCACCGCCGCCGACACTCCCAGCACACCCACGACTGCGTAGAATCCAAACTTTGCATCTCCTTTGAGCCCCCACAGGAATGGGTTTGCAATCGCGACGGTGAACGCCATCGACAAACCGGTGACGCCGTAACAGATCAGCCCGGTCCCCACCACGCCGGCGACATCCACGGCCGAGTCCCAGTCCTTGAATAACTCGGCGACACCCAGGCCTCCCATGAGCACATTCGCAGAAGTGGCTTGTTGCGGCCACATGAAACTCAGATTGTTCGTGTCATCCAACGGTGGTACCGGCACGCCGAAGATCACGTTCCCCGCGGACACGAGGTCCAAGTACAGCTTCTGGTCCGACGGTTCAAACATCGAACGCAGTGATTCGGGCATGTTGTCGACCCAGGATCTTGGGTTGGTGATCTCGCTTTTCTTGATCACCGTGCCGTCTTCCTTCATGAATTCGACATAGGCCCCCAAATATCGACTCGCCCAGTTTTTCACGGGCAGAGTGAGAATCTGCTGGGCTGAATCCCACTTTAGGTCGTAAAGATCCAATCCGTATGTGGAGGTCAGGTTCTTCAGTACGAACTCGTTTGCGGGAGGCGCGGCTGTGGCAGTTACCGCCGCCGCCGCCGCTGCCGCCGCCCTGGGACTCACTGCCGCCGGTTTGGGTTGGGACGGTAGCGGTGCCGGTAGAACACTCGTCTTCCCCTGACTGGTGACACCGTTCTGCTTCGTCCACAACTGACCGTTGAGGGAAACATCGTTCTTGGTTGTGACCAACACCTGACTGACGACAGTTGACAGCGGCACCATGACTCCGGTGTTGTCTCCATCGGGGTTGAACCCGGAGAGTTGGCGCTGCGGTATGCACGGCTGGGACTTCCCGTTGACTTCGACCATGGGCCAGTCCACGCTGCCACCGTCGCCGTACTTGAGATCGGTATTCGCGGGGGCCGGCTCAACGTTTCCAGTGTCGGGATTTGTCCAGGTCGCGTAGGTCTTGGTGTAATACGGTGTACCGCTTCCCGCCGGATTATTGGCGATGTAAGTGTAAAGATCGCTGAATGACTGCGCCGTTTCGATGTGATTATCAAACACGTTTTGCGCGACCTGCGGATTGATCGAGCCAATTTCCGGGTGGAGAAAGACCAGTGTCTTGGCCTCCTCGTACGGGGGTTTGACGTCCGTTGAGTCCGCATGCACCTCGTCGTGCGCCGCCGCCGGCACCGCCGTCATTGCGACGCCATAATGACTCAGACTGCGCGGCAGAATCCGCTGTCCTGTGTAGTGTGGCCTCATCTTCAACGATTCGATCACGTGGTGCTTCGGAATGTTGACGAACCGCAGCGCGATTTCCGGAAGCGGGTGATCGTCCAGTGATGGGAACAGTACCTGGCAAATCGTGACTTGGGTTGCGCACAGTTCGACGTCCTCGACAAAGTGAGTCAGCCGCTTTGCGTGTTGTGGCGCCATCGCCGCCAGAGCCTTGTTAGTTTTGCAATGCTCGCTCAACTTGTGCGGTGCGGAAGCATACGACTGCAAAACCTTCTTCTTTACACCAGGAGCGTGGAGCGTAAACACGGTATCTTCGTGCAGGTGGCCCAGGTGATTCAGATCGAAGTGAAGCGTGCGTTTCTCGGTGGTCATCATGTTTCCTTCGTTGGTGTAAAAGGGTGGACAAAAAGTTGATCGGCTAACGTGGACAATAGTAAGTTCCATCTCCCGACGGGACGCACAGCGGAGCACGCGGCAGAACTCTCGCCCGCATCCACTGATCAAACGGCAACTGATCAGTCACATTCGACTTTACCGCCATGCTGTTGGGACAGATTGTCGTATCGACCAAATCCTTCTGCGGCAGAATCGTCACGTCACAACTGATATTCTGGTACTCCTGCTGATTCGCCCCCACGAGACGCTTGATCCGCAGTTGGCTGCCATAAGCATCCAGTCCGTTCTGTGCATTCTTGATGATGTTGAATTTGATGTAGTTGACGATCGGATTGAACGGGTTGTCGGAATCGTTGTTGATGGCCCAGATTTTCGTCGTCGTGTTCAAAGTCACCGTGGCCCGACGGCTCAGCGGTGTCGAGAAGTTGGTAAACGTTTGGTGGAGTGACGGGGTACTCGGCGTCACGGTCACCTGCAGAACGCAGCTTTTCGAGAGCCCCAGCCAGAGCGAGAAATTCGCGCTCGTGTCAACGATCTGCCAGTCCGTGTACTGCTGCAACACACTGACTTTGGCCGAAGGGCTGAGTGTGATTCCTCCCGCGATCTTGAAGAAGTTGATCACGGACGGAGTGACGGTGCCCGGCTGGAGGTCGCTTTCCAGCGAATAGGGAATGTAAAACTCGGCATCGGCCAGCGGATTGGTCGAGGTTGCCACTCCCAACGCCGGAGTGTAGTTGGTTGTGTCACACCCCTCGAAGATGACATACGTTGTCGGTCCGTCGGCGATTTGCCAGTAGGGGCCTTCACCCATCAACGACACGACGGCGTTAGGGCTGAGGGCGATCCCTTTGTTGGTGAACTGCTTAACGATCATCGGATCGACTGTGCCGGGCAGGAGCTTGCCGGCCGCTTGTTTGTCCATCGAGAAATTGAATTGGGGATTTGACGCGGTTGTCAGTTCTGAGATTACGATGCCCGCGTTTTGCGGTGGGATGTCAAACAACCACACACCGGCTGGCTGGGCCGAACTTGGTTGGGCCACGGAAACGGCAGCATCTGTGAAAATGGCGTTGGCCAATTGCGCGTCCGAGAAAACAGCCCCTTGTAGATTCGCGGTGTTAAAGCTCGCCTGGCCGCCGGCGGAATTCACCGTCAGGTAGGCACCGCTGAAATCGGCGTTGTTCAGGACGCAGTAGTCAAAATTCGCCCCGTACAACTTCGCCTGTTTCAGATTGATGTTCGCTAGATTGCCGTTGTTGAACTGAGCCCCCTCGACGATCGCATTCCCATCGAGTTTGGCTCCCCCATACAACTGAATCCCCGAGGCGCGAACCTGATAGAGATTCGCCGAAGTGAGCGTCGTTCCCTTCATGTAAGCGTTGGTCAGAATTGCAGCCGTAGACGGCTGGCTGACTGTCAGGGCTCCCCCGGCACCGGCATCCAATCGCACCACATATGTTTGCTGGCCACTCAGGATCTCCCAGACTCGACCCGGGGCGAATTGGGACGGGACAATCGTGGGGTTTGTCAGCGTGATGCCTTGCGCTGCAAACACCTGAGTCACCTTAGTCACGCCGGCGGGATTTCCGGCATTGAGTCCGTCGAGGAGCTTCTGGTAATCGGACGACGTGCTGAGGAGGGTGAATTTTTCGGCGATCGAACCCATTTGCGCCGAAGTGAGGTCCGCATTTGTCAAATTGGCGTTGGCGAGGATGGCACCGAACATCGGGACAGTTCCCGTGAAGGTGACTCCCGTGAAGTCACCGTAACTCATGTCGGCCCCATTGAGTTTCGTGTTGTCCAATTTGGACCCGCTGAAATCGGCATGCGAGAGGAGCATGTTACTCAGGTCGTAGCCGCGAAAATCGATGCATTGCAGATTTGCGCCGGTCAAATTGGTGTTGCTGTTGAGCTTTATCGCATTGGGAATGATCGTGACGTTCTGCTTCGCGGCCACCACCGCGGCACCACTCAGCACGATGCCATTCACCGCAAAAGCTTCCACGACGGACGAGCTCACCGGTCCGGGTTGCAACGCGTCTTTCAATGCCCGCGGAATGTAAAATTGGGAAGGAGCATTGTAGTTCGTTCCTGCGGCGACCCCCAGGGACTGCTGATACCAGCTCTTGCCGTAGCCCTGCACGATCACGTAAGTCTTGGCGCCATCGGTAATGGTCCAATACCACGCGTTGTTCAACATGGCCTTTGTCAAGTTGGCATTGTTGATCGTCATCGGCCCCATGACAGTCGCACCGGTAAAGCTGGCTCCTGTCAGATCCGCCCCGGTAAAATCCGTGGGGCCGATATTGAACGAATTGGTCAGGACCGCACCCTGCATCTTTGCCCCGGTGAAGTTCGCGTTTGCCAGATTCGAGTCCTGGCCGAGTTTGACGCCGGTCAGAGTTGCATCGTTCAGAAAGGAATTGCTGACGTCGGCACCGGAGAGTTCCGCGTTTGTGAAATTGGAGTTTTCCAGATGAACGGTGCTGAACGAGCAACCCGTCAGGGTCGCATTCGAAAAGTTGACGTATTGGGCACTCGACGTATCAAAGGGAGTTCCCTGGTTGAACTGTGTATGTGACATGTCCGCGTGGGTCAGAATTGACTGAGTGAAGACCAACATCGCCTGTGCCTGCGTGAAATCAGTGCCCGAAAGGTTGACCCATGTCAGATCGGGTGGCGATTGAAAACCCTGGGCCAAGATTTTCGCGAGGCCCGGAGTCACGACGCCTTGGACGAAGTTGGTTGTCGCAGGGGGGGAGTTGGTTTTTGCCAGCCCGTTCAGCGCGTTTCCAGCCACGTTCCAAAAATACTGCGTGGCCCCTGTTCCATTGACGCCGAGGTCGAGGATCCGGGTGATACCGGCGCCGCCATCAACCAACGAGTACTGATTCATGGCTCCGCCGGCATCCATCGTGGCCGCATAGCCGTTGCCGCTCGAAACCACGTATTTTCCATTGCTGGCCTGCAATATGAACGCTGTCGCGGTTCCGTAGGCGTTGAACTTGTCGCTCCCGTTTGTCGGTGCCGCGGCCACCTTCAGAAGGAAACTAGTCGGATCGATCTGGACAACGTTAGCACCTTGAGTCAGCGTCCATTTTCCAAAGAAACTCATGGTCATGATGTATTCCAATGGGTTGTTGTTTCATCGCCAGGTTTGTCTTGTGCTATGTCATCAGTTGCCTGTCAGCAAACGCACGGGTCGCGTCGCCGGACGATTCTCGGCGTTTCTCGACGTAGGAGGCGATTCCGGCCACGGTGGGTGACCGGAACACTTCAGAGACAGGCATGCGGAAGTTGAACGCATCGCCGATTTTCGTCGCGATTCGGGCGGCATCGAGTGAGCGGCCTCCCAGTTCAAACAGATCGTCGTGGATGCCAATTCGTTCCCGACGGATGACTTCGCTCCAGATCTGCACCAATTGTTCCTGCACGGGCGTCGCGGGAGGGGCGTTTTCTGCGACGCGACAGTCGGACTCGGGATCGGGCAGAGATGTCAGGTCAACCTTGCCGCCAGTCATCGTGGGGATTTCATCCAAGAGCATCACCACCGACGGAACCATCGCCTGAGGCAACTTGTTCCTGACCAGCGCGCGCAACACGCCTGGTGTGACCATGGATTTTTCACGCAGCGCGACATAGGCGACCAGCATTTCATCCCCGTGCACCGAGCGTTTGACCGTCACCACGCATTGCGAGACCAGGGGATGCTCGTGAAGCATCGCTTCGATCTCGGCAGGTTCGATTCGGACTCCGTGCATTTTCAGTTGCCGATCCCGTCGACCCAGGAACTCCACCAGCCCATCTCGCTGAAAACGGGCCAGATCGCCCGTGCGGTACAGCCGCGCTTCGGGTGAGGACGAGAACGGATCGGGAACAAACGACGCGGTCGTGCGCTGGGGATCGTTCAAGTACCCCAGCCCCACGCAGTCACCACCCACATACAATTCGCCAGGGGTGTTGATGGGAACGAGTTGGCGACACCGGTCCAGGACATAAAGCCGAACGCCCGCGATTGGGCGGCCGATGGGAACGCGCCGAGCGTCGCCCGCGGGCGGCCAAACCACAGGGTGCTGGGTCACTGTGTCCGAACATTCTGCGGGGCCGTATTCATTCAGGAGTGGAGTGCGCGGGTAGAGACTGATCCATTTGCGGGCCAAGTCCGGTGGCAGAACCTCGCCGATCGAGAGCAACCAGCGCAAGGACCGAAGGCCGTATTGCCGGGATGGTTTCAAGGCCTCGGACTCAATCATCGCACGAATCATGACCGGGACCGATTGGAAGATTGTGATTCCGCGATCATCGACTGAGCCAAGCAGACGACTCGGATCGTGGGTCACTTCGTCATCCAAAATGCAGACGGTGGCCCCGACCAGGAGGGGGGCCAAAAATTGCCAGACCGAAATGTCAAAACTGACCGACGCGGTCTGAGCGACGACATCTGCCGAAGTCAGCCCCAGCGACTCGATCTTGACGTGCAGGTGATTCAGCATCCCCCGGTGTGAGACGAGCGCCGCTTTGGGTTCACCCGTCGTTCCCGAAGTGAACAGGGCGTATGCCGGATCCTGCAACTGCCGACGGACAGTTGGATCTTCCGAGTTCCCTTCGCAAACAGACTCGTCGACGATGACGAGATGGCACGTCTCGACATCGTGCAACAGGTCGGTGACCGTGCGACTGTACTCGGCGCCGCAGACAACAATGCTGATCCCCGACTGCTCGATCTGCCGAAGCAGCCGCTGGTCAGGGGCTTTGGGATCCAGCGGCAGGTAAACGCAACCTGCCTTCAGGATTCCCAGCAGCGCCACGAGGTAGCTGCCTCCGCGACGACAGAAAAGACCGACGAGCGACCCAGAATCGGCACCACGTTCATTCAAGAGGCGGGCCAGACGGTTGGCCCGGTCGTTCAGTTCACGAAAGGTCAATTGCTCTCTTGCACAAACCACGGCCAGTTTGTCGGGAGTGGCGGCAACTTGCGCACGGAAGAGTTGTGGGTAGAGCTCTGCACCTCGATATCCCGGTCCGCCAGCGCCCCACGCGAGAATGGTTTGCTGCTCATCGCCGGACAAGATCGATTGCCCGAACAGCCTCGATTCAGCCCCACTTCCCATCCCGACGAGAAGATCGCGGTACCACCCGGCGAGCCGTTCGATCGTCGACTTGTCAAACAGCGTCGCGTTACAAATGAAATCCAGACGAAGTGAAGTGCCGAAATCGCGAATATCGAGCGTCAATCCGAACGGACTCTGTGTTACGGACTGCGCATCCAGATCGCATCGGCTGACACATTCGCCGTTCTTGGAAACTCGCAGCAAGTTGATGGTTGCGGTGACTTTGAACGGCAGGCGGGTATCGAGCGGTGTCCGCAGATCCCGGTACAACATCGCCAGGGTGTAGTCGCGATGTTCCATGGCACCGAGAACGCGGTTTCGGACCAATTGCAGCAATTCGGCCGCGGTGGGGTCATCGGGAATGTCCACCATGATCGGCAACAGAGTGTTGCAGCAACCGACCAGATCGCCTGACTCATCGTTCCGATCACTCGACTCGATGCCGATGACAATCCGCTCTTGTCCCGTATAACGATGCAGAACTGCGAAGTACGCGGACAGCATTGTCTGAAACAACGTTGCCGAACAGTGCGTACCCAGACGAACCAGCGTCTCTCGCAGGGGACCACCGATCTCCATGCTGACGGTCGTTGCCGCATAAGACGCAACCGACTTCGGTGGATCGCCGGGCAATTCCAGAGTTGGCAACTGCGAACCAATCAATTGATGCCAGTAGGCCTGGTGCGGCGCGAGCGCTGCCGCCGTCTGGCGCTCCGTCGTGTCCCGACAGAATTCGCGAAACTGTCGCACGTTCGGCACCCGCCATTCCACCCCATTGCACAGAGCCTTGTAACAGGCGGCAAATTCATCAGCGAGCAGATTCAGCGACCATCCGTCGACGATCAGGTGATGAGCGGCGAACACCAAGAAGTGGGAATCGGGCGATACAGACAAGACAGTCACGCGCCAGAGTGGTGCGCGATCGAGATCATATGGCCGCTGACGCTCCTGCCGCAGCCATTCGACGATCTCATCCGCTTCCGGGAGCGACACCCGCCGGATGTCCGGTTCGACAAACGGCAGGATTCGTTGCTGCGCATCATCCACCGCCATCCGCAGAGTTTCGTGCCGCGCAGTCAGAGCGTGAAGGGCTTTTCGAACGATGGACTCGATGGGCGGTCGCGACAACTCCAAGACCATCATCGAGTGAAAGACAGCGCCGGCGTCCGGAAATAGTTCGGGGAGCAGCTTGATTTCGCGCTGGGCCTCGGTGAGCGCGAACGACAGATCGTCGGGGACAATGGTGACTGGCGGACCGCCCCCCCGCAGCATGCGCAGCAACTCGGCCTGCTGTTCCAACAGTCGATTTTGCTCGGACATCAACCGGTTCTGCTGAACCAAAAGCTCCTTCATCATCCTCAGTTCGCTGAGTACAGTCGCCGTCGCGGGAACGGAATTCGCAAATCCGTCATCATTGGCTTGGACTGTCAGAGGTGGCGCCTCGGATACCGTCGAAACGGCGGAGCCCGTGAGTTGATCCGGGGTAGTCGATGACGATCGCATCTGAGCCACGTACCGGGCAAGGCTCGTGACATTGGGTGCGTCGAACAGGGCGCTGACTGGCAGTTCGATCTCAAACGTTTCACGAATCAGAGCCAGGTAACGCTGCGCCGTGAGCGAATCCCCACCCACGCTGAAGAAGTTGTCGTTGTGGTCAATGGAAACGCCGGGCAACAGGCTCCGTAGATGCCTCAGCAGAACGGCTTTGATTTCCCCGAACTCGATCGAGTCGCGAGGATCCTGAGTGCCTGACCCTGGGAACATGTCTGGAGAAGAGGACTCAGAGTCAGGTCTTGGCAAGTCTTTGGCACCAACACGAGTGGGGGATTCGGCACTGCTGGATGTACGGGCCACTGTCCGCAACCGTCCCTCGAGGAATGCCGATCTGCATTGATGTCGGCAAATCTTTCCGTTGGTCGTGCGTGGCAGGCTTTTGGGATGAATCAGGACGATCGTATCCAGTCGCAAGCCGTGGCTCTCGGCCACCGACCGCTTCATCTCGGCGAACAATTCACCCTCATCCGGCTGGTCTTCGCGATCCACTTCTTGGACGACGACGATCGGCATCTCGCCCGCTGCATCTGTCAAACTCTCATGCTCGGGGGCTGCGATCTGGAAGACTGCCCCGCAGCCGTGTCGGACCGCGGGGTGAACTTCCTGAATCGTCCATTCGATATCTTCGGGAGAATGGTTGCAGCCACGAGTGATGATCAAATCCTTGAGACGGCCAGTGGCGAACAATTCTCCATTGAACAGAAACCCGCAGTCGCCCGTTCGCAGGTACGATTCCTCACCGCTGCCCAATACCGTGGCCCGAAAAGTGTCGGCGGTCTCCAATTCCTGGTTCCAATAGCCGACCGCGCGACCGGAGCCAGTCACCCAGATCTCGCCGACTCGATCTTGCGGTAAGGCCTCTTTCGTCTGCGGATCAACAATGCGGACCGTCTGCCCGGCCATCGTTTCCCCGCAACTCACCAGAGCCAAAGATCCCACAGACGAGGCTGGAACAGGTACGACACGATTGTGACAAAGCGCGGATGCCTCGAAGTGGCGCACCACCAGTCCTTGTCGTGCGGTGACCGACAGAACCGCTTCGGCCAGCCCGTAGGCGGGCAGCAATGCCTCCCGACGAAATCCACGCGGCTCAAAGGCCCGAACGAACCGCCTGAGCGTGGTCGCAGAAACCGGCTCGCCGCCAACGGATGCGATCTTCCAACCAGAAAGGTCGACCGGTTCGCGGGTGGGAAGGTGGCTGAAGCGGGCGCACAACTCGTAGGCAAAGTTCGGTCCGCCACTGTAAGTGGCTCGAAAGCGAGTGATGGCCTCGATCCATCGCATGGGCTTCTGCAGGAACGCTGCCGGTGCCATGAACGAGTAGGGTGCCCCCATGTACATCGCACTGAGAATGAACCCGATCAATCCGAAATCGTGATGGTGCGGCAACCAACCGACAAAGGCCATCTCTTTCCAATCCTCACCAGCTCGTAGTCGGTAGAACTCGAGTTGCTCCGATAAGGAACGGTGCGTGACGGCGACTCCCCGGGGATTCCGTGTCGAACCGGACGTGTACTGCAGTAGCGCGACGTCATCGGGGGCGACCGCAATCGATGGTTCTTCGTCTGCGGATTGGAGCGCAATACAATCCGAAAATTGCCAGTGGCCAACGGAAGCGGGCAATCGAGAACGGACGGCATCAACGGACAGGAACAGTGCGGGAGTGCAGTCGGCCGCCACACGCTCAAGCGATCCAGAATTTCGGTCGCGGTTGGGAACGGCAACCGGGACAGGGATGAGTCGTGCTCGGAGGCACGCGAAGAACGCGACAATGAACTCCAACCCGGCTGGATAGACGAGCAAAACGCGATCACCGGCCTTGGCCCGCACCATCAGCCAGGTTGCCAATTGGACAACCAGACGATCCAGCTCTGCATTGGTCAGCGTTGCGGTCTCAAGTTCTCCATCCTTTACGAATCGATAAGCAACTGTGTCCGGGCAGCGCCGTGCACGCTCCCTCAAAGTCTCCGGTAAATCGCAAGGGGGTGCGATCATCGTCGGCTTTCAGTTGTTACCGATTTGTAGGGGGAACAATCGATATACTTACGTATGTCGGTGCCTGCGAAGGGTCCATGTTACTATTGAATGCACCTGTATAGCCTTGTTTTCCGCCATTTCCTTGACCACCACTTCCAGCCTGACCGCCTGGCAGGGCGTGGGTACCATCGCTGTTTAATCCCCCTTTTCCTGGCGTCCCGGGATCGCCGGGATTACCAGGATTCCTCGGAGTTCCTGCGGTTATCTTCGCGGAAACCGGAATGGTTGTGATTTGGGGCCCGTAGATAATGCTGACATCGGCGGATTTGCCAGCGTCTCCTCCATTTCCAGCAGTGCCTCCCACACCACTGGGTCCCCCCATGCCGCCGGAGATCACACCAGTGCAGGATTTGGGCTGCGTGCCAGCATTGCCGCCATCACCACCATTGCCACCGACCCCTCCCGAACCAGCCATTCCACCATTTCCTCCGCTCACCAGCAGTGACACTGGATTCCCGTTGAAGGCTCCGCAGGTGATCTTCACAGCGTAGGCGTCAGTTCCGTTTTCGCCACTCTCGGCGGGAGGTGCGCCGACACCTTTGTTCCCAGGCAGCCCCGGCCCTGCGGGTTTTTCACATTTGCCAAACATGTCTTTCGTTCCGGGGGCACCATTTCCGGCGGGTCCCAATGGGAGACCATTAACGCCCGGGGTCATTGGATTAGGCGCGTCTTGGCCATCCGGCCCCTTGACGAGAAGGTCATATTGAATTGCCATATAACGCCACCTTTCATGTCGCTGCGTGATGGTGAGTGCTGGAAAAGTGATAAGCGGTCTTGAGAATTATTGCTTAATTCCGTTGACGTAAACTGCCCCAGCGATGCCGGCTTTGCCCCCGCCGGGATTCTTGCCGGAACCTGATATTCCGGGAGTTGGATTACCTTGACCGCCCTTCCCTCCAGCCCCACCGTTGGCCCCGAGTCCCGGTTTTCCCGGTTTGCAAGTCGCTTGGAATGTCGGACTTCCATCGCCGTAGGTGAAATATATAGTCCCCCCGTTTCCCGCATCGCCACCAATTCCCCCATCGCCGCCGACGCCACCAGGCCCACCGGGTCCCTGTGCCCCTCCATCGCAATGCTTCGATCCCGCACCACCAGGGCCACCGATTTGGCCATTTCCTCCAATGCCGCCGAGCTGTCCCCCCCCTCCGTCTCCACCGTTTGAAGTCAGGATGTAGTTACCCTCCATGACTTGGCTTTTGCAATTGATTATATTGCCGCTAGTTGCATTTCCACCTGATCGCCCCCCGGTGCCCGGGTTTCCCGTGAGACCCGCTTTGCCCGTTCCGGCTTTCGTTCCGCAACTCTTTCCGTTGTCTGAAGCTGCAGTACCTTGACCGGCCTGCGTTGGATCGATATCGCCCGGATAACCAGGTGCCGGGTAACCCGAATAATCAGCGCCGTTACCACCACTGTTGTCAACTGTGTTGTCTGGCATGTCATATCCCTTCATTGAGTACAGGATGTCTGGGTCGATTTGATCATCTGCTGACAATCTACGGTCGCGTTACCAGTGAACTGCAGCGTTCCCCCCTGACAAATCGTCAGCGTTCCGCAAACCAGCCCGGCGGGCCCGATCTTGAACGGGCTGTTTTTCGCGTCCACGCAGACATCCACCGCGGCGAACACGGCGACTTGGGTCGGGTAATTGTGTTGGTCGATCACCTGTTGGTAACTCTGAACCTTGGCCGAGTGGCCATACAGATAGGCCGTATGCGCCTGCTTGATCAGATTGTTATCTTCCGCCGAAAGCTCTGTCGCACTCAGGCCGTTCTTGTGCGCCGGCCAGGGAGGGAGCGGGTCGTGATGTTCGGGGAGAACCCCCTTGTCGTAGTCTTCATTCTTGTTCCCAGCGAGCCGCTTCGCATCATCCACGCACTTGATGGTCAACATTTGCGGCGGAATTGTTGACACCTTAGGATCCGGTGAGAGAACTACCGGACCAGGGTGCGTCGTTGAATTGATTGCGGGAAGAACATGGGACATGTTCAAGCCGAGCTCTTTCAAGCGGTCGGCAAATGCCTGTTGTTGGTCGGGGGGGAGGTCCTTGAGGGGCATTTACCGTTCCTTTCCTGAGATTGTGAGGTGCAAAAGACAACGCTGTTCGGGATGTGACACAGACACCGAGACCTGAATACACACCAAGAATTGGGAGTGACAGGAGATCGAAATGCAAACAAGTTCGATTGAATGCGTGGCACGATACATTTTGAATCGCCTGTCGGCAACTCAATCGCAATGTCTTTTCTTGAAATGATCGACATCAGGTCGATTTGAGTTTCTTGTTCGTGGATGTGTCGCGTTCTGGCCGGGCTCCCATTCGTCTTTTCCTCTTGGGGAACTGTGTCGTGTCTCATGTATTCACGCTGTGTTTCACGACAAAATCTGTACACCACAGGAACAATGCGCCGTTTTCATGGTGGTCTCCATGTGTAGCCCTTTGGCGGGAATGACGGAACGCTTGTGACTGTACACCGACGCATATTCCAGTCAAACTGCCGCAAACAGCCGTCTTGGTCTCCCAAACCGGGCTGTCGCAGTGAGCTACCCATGGTTCGTTCTTCAAGGTCGCTTCAAGAGGGCGGACAGCTCAAATGGGGCGGTTAGTGCGTCCGGAAATAATCAACTTCGCACAAATCGCTCATGGGTGATTTTCCATCATCTTGCAGTTCCCGTTACTACAGCACGTCGAGCGGATCCAGGTGCAGAATCGGATGGCCGGGTGGCCTTACGAAGCATGACGTATCAGCGTGCAGAATGTGTTTGTGCAGCCGACAAGAATGGTTCGCCATTGCGGCAACGGCCTGAGTGCAGCAATCATGTCCAGGACATTGCTGATATCGCCTTCCAGTTTGCTGCTTCGGACATCTTTCGAGAATGCCGAGCCATCGAGATGTGCCGTTCTGCTTGTTGACCAATAGAAAGGACGTGAGTGGTTTATGGCGATCGATGTATGGTTTCCGCTGGCGATTTACTACGTGGACTTGCCGGAAGGGGCCGCCCATAAAGATGCCTTGGTGCAGAGAATCCGGAAGTTCATGGAAGCGGCGGTAGAGAAGCGGACATCCGCACAGGCCGCCTGGACTGGAGACGTGCATGGCGTCGATCGAATCCACTCTGATGTTGCGTGTGCCTGGCTGACCGATCAGGTGGGGCGACACGCCAAAGAGTATTTGAGAGCTTTGGGGCACGACCTGTCGAAGACCGATCTGTATATCCAGAGGTCTTGGCCGGTTGTGTCTCAGAAGGGTCAATTTGTGTCTCGGCATGCGCATTACACCTCGCATGTGAGTGCGGTCTATTATGTTTCAGTGCCGGAAGGGAACTGCGGGCAGACGCGATTTTACAACGATTCCCGCCAGAACGAAGTGTCGATGGGTATTGGATCGAACATGACGTCCGGCTATTCAAACTACAATCCGCTCAACTTTCAGAGCGCGGTGTACAGTCCCGTTGAAGGTCGACTGCTGCTGTTTCCCGCGAAACAAACGCACGATGTGGGAGCCAACGAAACCGAGGAGGACCGCATCTCCATTTCGTACGACTTGGTGCTTGCATCGTGCGTGGACGCCACCGAAGGCGGCTACGAGTTCATGATGCCGCCGCCGAATCTCTGGCAAAAAGTTCCTGCTTTCGAGCGGAATCCCGCCGAGCTTCAAGTCGCCAGCACCGAAGCCGGTGTGTGATTCTGGACGTTCACGGCGAGAGTTGACCGAGGTGAAACATGATGAAGTTTTGGGATCTCACAAAGCACTTTCGGGGGGCCGACGCATATACCCTCATCCCTCACGCGGGGCACTTGTTGTGGGAAACGACGCAAATGCCCCACTGTTCCTGCCCGGCGGCCTGGCGCGAATATCAGCGGGCGCTCGATGGCATTCCGATGGAAGATTGGCTCAGAGACGCCACCGGAACCATGTTGTTATGGTTCGATTGCACTGGATGGCAAGTCTTTCAGGATGCGGCGGACCGTTTGTATTTTTACTTGCGACAGCGCGACATTCCAACGAATGGCGCGACACTGTCGGCACCGGTGGTACAGCGGCGAACGTTGGAGACGGAGACTCCGTTCATGCGAGCCAAGGCGCCGCTGTGCGTCTACGTGCGAATTGATTTCGACGGGAATGGTTGCTTCCTGGAGTTTGAAGCAGGAGAAGACGTTGAATTGAAATCGGGGGCGATCGTGTTGGCGAGTGGATTCCGCCGCCATCGCATCCGGGGGGCGGGCCACTTCTTGCACTTCCAGGTTCAGCTTCCGGTGTTGGCTCGTCCTGAGGCAATGCAGACGCGATCTCTCCACGACGCGGCCGTGTTGGATTCGACGGTTTTTGCCGCAGCCACGGCACAGCCGCTGAATGAGCCGCTTCCTCCGCCGAGTGTGTTGATGGAAAAGATTGAGTGGTTGCACGCTCGCTGGCGCCGAGGGCATCGGCACAAGGAATGTCCGGCCGTGCTCAAGTTCTTGGTCAACAATGGAGATCCGAACACCGCGACCGCCGAGGAGTTGAATCTGATACGGCGGCACTCGTCGAATCGGATGAATGAAACAACGACAGTGGCTGATGACTCGAAGGTTTTAGAATCCATTCCCGTACTCAATATCTCTCAATGTTTGGCGATGCGACGATTCGCGGAAGATCGCATGACATCCGTGGTGCCCGATACCGTGGACGATCTGCCGGAATACCAGGTGAATTTGTCTCTCCCGTTGCTGGAAGAGTTGTTGGGTCACGATACGGCCCAACAACTCTGGAATCTGCCCGAGAGGCTCGGGTCCGCAGCGATGCAATTTGAAAAATGCCAAAACTACGACCGACAAGTTGAGGTCTTCCTGCGCATGTATTCACCCGACATGCGGCCGTACATCTCGTTTCACACCGACAACTGTTCCATAACAGCAAACGTCGCTCTCAATGACGATAGTGAATTCGTGGGAGGCAGGTTGTTGGCGATAACCGACAACGAATTGCGGATCATTCCCCGAGAGATCGGAGCGGCTTTCGTTCACTGCAGTCAACTGGTGCATGGCGTCAGCAGGATTGAGAGCGGCGTACGGTACACCTTGATTCTCTTTTATCACATGACTGCTGCTGCGATCAGCACGACCATGTGAGATTGGAAGAATCCTTACGGCGGGATGTCATGTTGGAAACGAAGTTGTCTCGGCCGGCGGTCTTGGTCGTCTCTCTGCCCAAGTGTGGTACCTATTTGGTCGAGCGATTGTTTCGAACGCTCGAATTCCAAACTGAACGGCAGCTACTTTTCGATTCCGGAATCGAGTTCCCCGGTCAGCCGCCGGTAGAACTCGAAAAGATCGAGGCTGGTCACGCGTTACTGGTGCATCGGTTGACCGAAGATCGACTGAGCGAACGCTTTATCCGCCGGTGGCAGAGCGGAGAACTGCGTGTCATATTTCATGTCCGCGACCCACGCGACGTCTTGGTCTCGGCGGTCAATTTCCTGGTCCACAAGCGCGACGAGATGGCTCCCTATCCTCCTCAGATCGCGCTTAGCCGAGTACTTTGCGACCTGCCGACGCTGGCAGATC
>JANODP010000323.1:0-33731 GCA_031412755.1 Schlesneria sp.
CCGACTTGGCGGCGTCGGCGCTGTCGTACTTGTCGATCACCCGGCGAATCAGCTTCTGGATCGACTCGCCGCCGGAGAGGCTCACGAACGGGTTGGGCGTCGCCGCAGCGTTGTTGTTCATCGCGCGTGGATTCCGCAACACGGCCTGATTCGGCACCTCCTGCAATTCAATCGCGCTGATCGTTTCGTCGTCGTCGCGATCCAGTTTGCGAAGGACTTCGAGCGCCTTGGCCAACTCGTCCTTCGACAGCTTCTTGTCGGAGTTCGCATCGAGCCGATCGAACAGCGGCGCATCGGTCGCCACGTTCGCCATCGCTCCCGTGTTCGGATCGGGCTGTGCCTGTCGCGGCACGTACTGCACCGAGAACGGCGACAGCCCGAGCCGCTTGAAGTACGCGAGCAACTCGCCGCGCGTGATCTTGCCATCCTTGGGATTGCTGTCCGGCGCAGCATCTGCCACCACCGGCTCGGTCCCCGTCCCGAGTTGCAACTGCTGAGCCTCGCGCGGCGTCGGAATCCGCCCCCGCGCCTCCTCGACCGTCACCACCCCATCGCCATTCTTGTCGAGGCTCTTCAGCAGCGAGTCCACAAACTTCTCATGACACTGCTTCGGCCCCTCGCCCTCCACCACCACCGACAACCGCAACACCACGACCCCCGCATCGGCGAGGTAGAGCACCTGATGAGTCTCCACCGGCGGCGAGTCGCTCGCAAAGACCGCGACGGCCGCGAGCAGCAGAATGAATGTCGAGATGATTTTCATGGCAACCGCCTTGTCCCCTCGCCCCGGACTTGCGGGGAGAGGGTTAGGGTGAGGGGTTCTTGTTCTGAAAAGGGTGGCTGGGATCAGGAGTCTTCGACTGCCCCCAGTTTGTGGTCGTGTGCCCAGAACAAGTGTTTTCATGACGATTCTCTTCGGATGTCGTTTGAAGATGATCGCGCCGGCTCGATTATTTCGCTGTCAGACTTCCCCAAGTTACAATGGTCACACAACGTCCAAAGATTATCGTCTGCGTTTGAACCGCCCTTTGCTAGCGGGACACGGTGATCAACGTGCAGCGTAACCCCATTTGCGGAAGTTACCCCACAGAGTTGGCAGCAGAACCCGTCACGTTGAAGGATTGCAAACCTTCGACGCTTGGACATGGACTCACGTTGCTTCTTCTTCGGGTCAACCGCGTCGTCTTCGTTTCCTTCTGGACCAAGATAGCCCGTGGGCACTTCCGCGATACTCACACTTTGGACGATTGCCCCACTTCGCATTTGAATAATGGGCTTGCTTCGTCCTTCACCGGTCCAGAACAAGCAAAGATGAGGGTTTCGCCAATGTGGGGACTTGTCCTTCTCCAATTGCAGCTTCTTACCAACATCGAATCCCCGTCCGGCTCTCCTTGCGGCCCGTTCTTCAAGCCAATGCTTTACTTCAGCCTCGTCGGTTGAATTGTATTTCGTCCGATCCTTCGCCAACACAATTGGCGTTACGAAGTCATCACGAGACAAAAGTCCGATGAACACCACCAACCGTACGATCAGCAACCCAGCGTCATAGTGGTAAGCGGCAACTTGCGGTCGTCGGCTTATTAGGTTTTGAAGCCATTCTTCAACATTGTCGTCGGGCTCATACGCATGTTGGACGGTCAGCAAGTTATCTTCACCATCGGCGAAATGGCAGAAGGCTTGAATCGTCTTGAATCCCTTTGGCCAAAACAGCATGGCCGTTCGCAATTGGTGTGGTTCATGTCCACGGCCGAACCGCAATAGGATCGCGTGAAACGGAAGTTGGACTTGGGAAAACGGAAGGTTCAACTTCACGGATGGGGCTAAAGCGGTGGCAATGGGCCAGACGTTATAGTAGGGCCGATCCAAGGCAACCCACACTTCTTCGCACAGTGCGAGACTACATCGATTGAAAGCTTCCGTACCTTCCGTATTGTCGTTTCCGAATTTTTCCACGTCCCGTTCGATAACAGATCGCCTGAAATCTTGTGAACTCACCCTGACTGCGAAATCGCGAGTTTCGTCATCTCCTTGCCGAACCATCAAGTTTCGGAATGATGTGTACTCGTGAAACTGCATGTGCGGACCCTTGAGGAATGCTAGGGGCTGGTGGTATTGCCCGAATCCATTGCGATGTGGCCCCTGATGCATCAGCCGGGGCCACACTACGATTTCTTGCGCTGTGTCCAAGATTGAATGGAGCCATCTTGTCCGTATGAGATCGATTCGATCACCGTCGAAGCGGGGCTATCGAGACAAGAATTCTCCAACGCTTCGCTGAGGTGTTTTGTCATCATGCAAAGTATCCATCTTTTCGCCCACGTATCACCTATCGCCAACGCGATGCGATCGACAGTGGGCTTGATTTCGGCGTCGTCTCCTTTGTCAACCATCTGTCGCCAATCTGCATTTCCGGCGCGGAAGTCACCACCGATGTCGCGTGAAATGGCGGCCATCTTCTCCAAGAGCAATGCGATTGCTTCCCCGGGTGTATTGAGATCATCGACGACCGCATGATCGACGATATTGAACGCGACTATTTCAGCATTGGATTCGGGAAGTTGTGGAGGCATAGATAAGCAGCCTTTCGTAACGCGGAACAACGGCAACCAGTCCCGCAGGTCAGGCTGTGCCTGACGATGAACTATGGGTGGGCTGGGATTTGTCGGATTGCCGACGCCAAGAGTCAGGCACAGCCTGACCTACTGGCTTCGTCGAAATTGGTTGACCAATCAACGGGACCATCCAGCTCCAGTTGCCGTGCCGTCTGCAAGAACGAAGCAGCGGGTGCGAAAGTCGGCAGCGATTCCACCGTCACCAGAACACGCGCATTGACGGCCAACGTCA
This sequence comes from Schlesneria sp., assembly GCA_031412755.1. GTDB lineage: Bacteria > Planctomycetota > Planctomycetia > Planctomycetales > Planctomycetaceae > Schlesneria. Next base: position 2,845 of record JANODP010000323.1, read on the forward strand.
ACGGTGTCTGCGGTCGCAACACGGTTCCGTCGAACACCGCTTCAATGGTCTGAACCATGACTTGATTCCTCTGATGAAGCACCGCTCCGTAGCGGCTGGCATCGTCCGCTGTATGAGTCTCGTTTCATTGTGGTGCCGTTCCATTCGGATTGGAATGCCACGCCACGCACTGCTGCCCTCGTTGCTTGCACAGAGAAGCCCCCTCACCCTAACCCTCTCCCCCGAAGACGGGCGCGAGGGGACAGGAGAAGGCCGATCACAGAATCTCCGTGATCGGCTTGGCGTTGAGATCGGCGATGCGGATTGGTCGGCCGACGTTGGACAAGTTCTGTGTGTGCGGATCGAGGCCCAGCGCTTGGCACATCGTCGCAAAGAGATCTTGGACCGAGACCGGGCGGTCGTCGACTTTCATGCCGTCGGGGCTGGTCTTGCCGATGGCCTGGCCTCCCTTGATGCCACCGCCGCACATCACCGTGGACCACGCGGCGGGGAAGTGATCGCGGCCGGTTTGCGGGTTGATCTTCGGCGTGCGGCCGAACTCGCCCATCCAGACGATCAACGTCGAATCGAGCAGGCCGCGATCCTTGAGGTCGCTCATCAGCGTCGCCCACGCCGGGTCGAGGACGCCGAGCAGCCCTTTGACCGCTGTGAAGTTCTGCTGGTGAGTATCCCAGGCGAACGTCTGGTTGTTCCCGACACCATTCAAAGAGACCTCGACGAACGGGACGCCTCGTTCGATGAGGCGCCTGGCGAGCAGACAGGCCTGGCCGAACTGGTTGCGTCCGTAGTCGTCGCGCAGCTTGGCCGGTTCGCTGTCGAGTTGGAACGCCTTCACCGCCTCGGACCGCATCATGCGCACGGCGGCGGCGTAGGCTTCGCGATGGCTGTCGGAGATCAGTCCCGGCCGCTGGCTGGCGAAGTCGGCTTCCAAGTCTCCGAGCAACGCCAACCGCGCGTCGGCCTGATAGTTGTTGATGCCCCCCGGCAGATCGAGATTCTTCACGCCGAGCGACTGATCGTAGTTCATGCCGTTCGGGCCACCGGCGACTCGATTGCCGTCGCCGACCACCAGCGGAGCGTACTTCGGGCCGAGGAAGCCGGGACCATACGCTCCGGGGCTGAACTGCGTGTACGGCGCGACGGCCACGAAATTGGGCAGCTCCGAGTTCTCCTGCCCCAGTTCCTTACTGAACAGCGACCCCATCGTTGGATAGTCGATCGGCCCGGTCGGCAGGTTGCCCGTCCGCATCAGATACGTGCCGCGCGTGTGATCCCCCTCCTTGGTGCTCATCGAGCGAATCGGCACGCAGTGCTCCATCAGCTTGGCCAGCTTGGGGAGATGCTCGCAGACCTGAACGCCCGGCACCGACGACTCGATCGGCTTGAACTGCCCCCCGTTCTCATGCCCCGGCTTCATGTCGAACGTGTCGGTCTGCGGCGGCCCGCCCGTCATCCAGAGCAGGATCACCGACTTCTTCCGACCGGGCGACTTGATCGCCTCATTGGCAAAGGCCGGCAGCCAGCGAGACATCGACGCGCCGAAGGCTCCACAGGTGGAGAGCTTGAGGAGGTCACGTCGAGAGAGTTGAGCGCGGAGCGCGGAGCGCGGAGTGCGGAGTGAAGACGAATTACTTGGAGCGGCGTTTGACATTGGGGAGACCTCTCTTTGCCGTTTGGATTGATGAGACAACCATTGCCGTGATTTCGCTGGCTTCCTTCAACAGTTCGACCAGCAGTTCTTGTTTGACAATCTTGCCATCCACGAGCAGTTCCAACCAATAGACCGATTCGTCGGCTTCCTCTTCGACGATTCCAAGCTTGGCACAAAACTCAGCAGGACTCCGCGCTCGCCTTGCCGCGCGATAGTTGGCACCCACCGAAGTCGCACTTCGTAATAACTGTCGTCCAATCACATCCGCAGAGCGACTTCGAGGTAACGAATCAACCAACCGCATGACTCGCAGAGCGAATTGCTTCGTCCGAACCAGCAACGGACTTTCATCATCTCCCATCTCTTCCGCTCCGCACTCCGCGCTCCGAGTTCCGCGCTTCCCTCAGTGGTTGAACAAGAACTCGGAACTGTTGAGCAGTGCCCAGAACACATCGGCCAGCGCGGCTTTCTGGTTTTTGGAGGGCCCGCCCGATTCGACGTATTTTGTCAGGCGATCCAACTCCTCGGGACGGGGCTTTCGTGTCAATGCGGCCAGGTAGAGCGTTTCGATCTTGGCGGCGTCCTTCATCAGCGGGAACTCGGTCACGGCGGCGAGGGTCGCGCTGTTGTCGAGGTTCGTGGCCGTGGACGTGAACTGGCCGTTCATCAGGGCGAGGGCTTGCAGGATTGAGGTCTGGCGTTCGGTGTTCGAGTTGTTGTCGGGGGAGAACAGTTCAAGGAACTCGCCGCGCGGGCCGGACTGGTTGAACGCGAAGACGTTTTGTTGTTGAGTCGGTTCGAAGAAGCCGACCGCGACGGCGAGGCTGTCGAAGAGTTGCTCGCCCGTCAGTCCCTGCACGGTCATTCGTGCGAACTGCTGCGGCTGGTCCTGCGTCTCGTGCGTTTTGCGGCTGGTCAGTTGATACGCCTTCGTCGAGGTGATCGCCCGGATCAGGTATTTGAGGTCAAAGTCATGCGCCGCGAAATCGGCGGCGATCTCGTCGAGCAGCTCGGGGTGGCTGGGCCGGTTCGTGGCGGTGAAGTCATCGATCGGATCGACGATACCGACGCCGAAGAAGTGGCCCCACAGGCGGTTCACCGTGGCTCGCGCGAAGAATGGGTTTTTCTTGGACGTGATCCAATCGGCCAGTTCACGGCGCGAGCTGACGCGCGTCCGCCACTGCGGCGACGTCCCGTCGAGCAACGTGGCCTGCACGACCTGATCGACCGTGGCGTCGGGGATCGTCAACTCGCGCCGATCGAAGACCTCTTTCACGCGGCCGACGAATTCCTCGTTGCGGTCGACTCGTTCAATCCCCGCGAAGAAGGCGGCATAGCCCCAGAACTGTTGCCGCTTCCAGGTGTCGGTCGGGTGATCGTGACACTGCGCGCATTCGATCCGCAGGCCGAGGAACATCCGCGACGTGGCCGCCGCCAGGTTCTCGGGCTTGATCTGCTTGGCCTGAAAGAACGGCAACGGCGAGACATTGCCCGCCCCGTCGAACGGCGAGGCCATCGCGCGGCCGGTGTCGAGCGGCACGGTGAGTAATTCTTTCACGAGGGCATCGTAGTGCGTGTTCTTCGCCAGATGCTGCCGCAACCACGCCTCAAACCCCGGCAGTTGAGCCCGGGCCTGGAGGTCGGTGTTCCCCTCGGGCATCATCACCCGCCGCCAGAAGTGGCTGAAGTTGGTGAGGTACTGCGGCCCGTCGAGCAACCCGTTGACGAGCTTTTCCCGTTTGTCCGGCGACTCGTCCCGCAAGAACCGCCGCGCCTCCGACACCGGTGGAATCATCCCGCCAATGTGCAGCGACACCCGCCGCAGGAACTCGGCATCATCGGAGCGTTCGGCCAACGTCACCCCATCCGATTGGCAGCGAGTCTCCAGATGCTTGTCGATCCGCGCGGCCAGCTCCCGCGCGTCATCAGCCTTCGCTTGTGAAGGCAACGTGATCGCCACCGACGCCAAAACGACTGCACTCGCCACACAACGCCAACGGAAGAGAAACCGCTGAGACATGACACGCCCTCGCGCAGGGAACGGACGACACCCACACCATTACAGTCAATTTGTCTGACGAGTCAAGCGGTCGCTGTAAGAATGTCGGTTCCGAGTGTTGCCACAGTCATGACTGGGCTGTTGCGGGCGATCCGGTCACGGCACCAGCCAATCCTCCAGCATCAATCCCGGGACGGATGCGAAGTGTTTCGCGTTGTGAGTGACGAGTGTCAAGTTGTGAACCAACGCGGTGGCAGCGATGAGCATATCGGCTATCGGGACGGCGTGGCCTTGGTCGTACATTTCCGCTCGGATCTGTCCGCAGCGCTCGGCGACTTCGGGTGTGACGTGCAAGACTTGGGCGACATCGAGAAACCGCAGCAGCAGGCGATGCCACTTGGGCGAAGCGTTGGTTCGCAGGGTCCATGTGAGCAACTCGGCCAGAGAGACCGCCGAAAGATGCAGTTCGTCCACATGGAGAGACGCTCGCTCGGTGACGGACTGCGAACCACGAAAGTGATGCGAGCAGATGTCGGTGTCGAGCAGATAGCCGCTCATGGCTGAGCATCCCTGACCATAAATTCATCGCGGCTCGATGCACTTCGCATTTGCTGTGTTGATTCCATCCAACGTTCAAATTCCAGATCGTCCGCGTCAGCCCAACCGCCCGCCGAATCAAGGATCGCGATCCGTGCTTGATCACCCCGCAACAAGTGTTCGGCCGGTTCCAAACTGATGCGCACCTTAGCCCCATCGGGAAAGCTCGTGTCGTGTTCCAACTCGATCATCCGGCCGTGAACGGTGCCCGTGAGTGTCGATTGCATCGCGATTATTCCTCCCCAAACCAGTGTGTCACGAATGTGGCATCGAAAACAGCTCAGTCACCCAGATGATCACCTATTTGGAACCCAACGTCGTCACGTCCCACAGCTTCACGGTCTTGTCGTCGCAGCCGCTGGCCAGCAATTTGCCGTCGGGAGAGAACAGGACCGCGCGGACGACTCCCTCTTGAGAGAGTTTGAGCAGTTCGGCACCGCTGGTGGCGTCCCAGAGGCGGATCGTGCGGTCGGACGAACTGGTCGCGATCAGTTTGCCGTTGGGGGAGAACGCGACCGACTCGAGCTTGTTGCGGTGGCCTCGCAGCGTGAAGAGGTAGTTGCCGGTGAGGGCCTCGTAGACGCGGGCGATGCCGTCGCCGCCCGCCGTCGCGATCAGCGAGCCGTCCTTCGAGAAGACCGCCTGCTGGATGAGGCCCGTGTGTCCCTTCAGTTGCAGCAGTTCCTTGCCCGTTTCGACGCTCCACAGCCTCGCGGTCCGGTCGGCACTCGCGCTGAGCAGTTTCGTCCCGTCATTCGAGAACGCGACGGTGAACGCATAGTCCTGATGGCCGACGAAGGTCTTGATCTCTCTCAACTTCTCCGCATCCCACAGCTTGAGGTCCCGGTCGAGCGACGCGGTTGCGAACACCTTCCCGGTGGGGGAGTACGCGATGCCATGAACCTTCGATCTATGTCCGCGCAGTTCCTTCTCCTTCTTGCCGTCAGCCGCGTTGAACAACTTCAAAAAATTGTCGGCGAAGTTGCCGACGATGATCCGCTGGCCATCGGGCGAGAACTGAACGCCCGGCACGCCGAAGGTGAACGGGTCCGACTTCCATTTCCGTTCGCGCTTGGCCACGTCCCACAATTGCAGCGAGCCCGCTTTGCGATACAGGCCAGTGCCGACCGCCAGCCGCTTGCCTTCCTTGTCGAAGACGAGCGATGAAACTTCCTCTTCAACCGCGAGTGTGATGGCGTTGAGAGCCGTCACCGCTTCAGCCGGTTTGAGTTCCGGTGCCTTCGTCTCGCCGGTGATCGCGCTCGCCTTTTGAGCGGTCCAGCGGCGGAACGTCTTGTCGATGCTTCCGGCGATGATTTCGTGCGCGTCCGGCGCGAAGGCGACCGCCGTGATGGCATCGGTCGGGCCGCGCAGGGTCGAGCGTTCCTTGCCGTCCGCCGGATCGAACAGCTTCACCGTCCCATCAAACGCACCCGCCGCCAGCGTTCGTCCCTGAGGCGAGAACGCCAGACACCAGAACATCACTCCCTCGGCCCCCTTCGCCGAGGCTCGTTCGGTCCAGTCGGCCGTCTTCCAGAGTTTGACCGTCGCATCTTCGCTCGCCGTGGCCACGGTCCCGCCGTCGGGCGAGCACGCGATGGCTCGCACCGCCGCCGTGTGGCCCTTCAACCGCGTGACCTCCTGGTTGTCCGACAGCCGCCAGACGATGGCCGTTCGATCCGCACCCCCCGAGACCAGATGCTGCCCGTCGTGCGTGAAGGCGACGGCACGGATCCCCGCCGTGTGGCCGGGCAGCACCGCGATTTCCTTGGCCTCCGCGATGTTCCAGAGCCTCACGGTCTTGTCGTAGCCGGCCGACGCGAGCGTCGCGCCGTCCTTCGAGAACGCCACCGAGAAGACCCAGTTCGTGTGGCCGTTCAGTTCGGCGACCTGCTCGCCGCTGACGACCTTCCAGATCTTGATCGTCTTCTCAAAGCTGCCGGCCGCGAGCAACTGGCTGTCGGGACTGAACGCCACGCACGAAGCCACGTCGGCGAAGGCGTCCAGTTGGCGATGAACCTTGCCATCGACAGCCGTGCGGACGGAAAGACGTCCGTCCTCGCGAGCGATTGCCAGCCACTTGCCGTCGGGCGAATAGGCGAGCGACTGGATCGCCTCGGCTTCGGGAGCGTCCGTCGGTGGCGGAGCGGCCGGTTTCTCTTCTTCGTCGTCACCCTTGGGTTCTGCCGCAGCAACAGCCATCGGTGTCTTGTCGAGTGGCCCCTTCTCAGACTTCTTCTCGACATCCCACACGGTCGCCTTGCCGTCTCGCGCGGTGGAGACGAGCCACAGGCCGTCGGGCGACATCGTCAGCGACTTCGCACCGACGTTCTCTGCGCCGAGATCGCCGAGCGACTCTTTCTTCTCGCCGTCCCACAGTTTGAATTCGCGGTCGTTGGCCGACGCGATGCGCTTGCCATCGGCCGACACCGCGACGGCGCGGATGCCGCGCTTGTGCCCCTTCAGTGCGGCGGTCTCGGTCCCGTCGGCCAGATTCCAGACACGCACGGTCGCGTCGTAACCGGCCGACGTGAGGACCGTCGCATCGGCCGAGAACTGAGCCGCCTCGACCGTCTCCTTGTGTCCCTTCAACGTCTGAATCGGCGTGCCGGTTGTCGCGTCGAGAACCACCAGTCCATCGCGGTCTTTCGCGGGAGTCCCCGCCGCCAGCACGGCTCCACCCTTCGCGAACACGACGGCCAGCACCGTCCCCAGTTCCAGCTCGTAAGCGCGACCGAACTTCTTCTTCTCGACATCCCACACGCGCACCGACTTGTCGAACGTGCTCCCTAGCGCGAGCCGCTTCCCATCCGCGGACCACGCCAGGCAGTTGGCCCGCGCTGCCGGACCGGGCAGAGTTTGCTTGAGCTCTCCCTTCGTGGTCTCGATCAGTTTCACTCCCGCCTGCGGGCCGTCGGGGCCAATCGCCAGCAGCGAACTGTCCGGAGAAAAGGCCACCGCGAAGATGCGGCCCGGCTGCTCGAAGTGACAGATCGGTTTGGCGTCAGCCACATTCCAGACGTAGACCTCACCCTTCGGCCCGTCCCCCTCGGGGACCGAGACCGTCGCGACCAGCTTGCCGTCGGGCGAGAAGACCACGAAACCCCACGCCCCACCCGCTGGAGCCGCCGCCGGATCGGCCTGCGCCACCGACGTCGCCGCGAAATCAACCGGCTCAATGTTCGGACCAGTCGGCGCGGGAGTCTCTTGTGCGAGTGAAGCCGCTGTGAACATGAGCAGCGCCACAATCAGAGCGGCCCCATGACAGGTGTTCGGGTGCCACTGGCGAGGGGCTTCACTCGCCAGTGTTCTTCGTTTGCGGGTTGTCCATCGTTCACACTGGCGGCTCAAAGCTGCCGCCAGTGGCACCCGGAGCGTGATCGCGAACAGAGTCGATGCCACGAACGAAACCGAATGACGAAGCCAATTGCCAAGCATGGTTGCCTCACCTTCCGAACGAACCTCGTGAAGACGTGTCGTCTGGGATTATGCCCGTCGAACGGACGAATCGCCAGCCGCGACAAGGTTCGTTGCGGAGCCGACAGAACGACGGTTACGATCCTTCGCCCGTCGTTGCCGCGTGGCGCGACCTCGTTCGATTCTTCTGCTGGGAACGCTCGCCATGTCGCACACCGGTTGGTCTCGCTCGCGGTTTGTTGGTCGTCTGTTTGTGTTCGGGACCGTGCTGGCTGTCGGCTCGATCGTGGTGAGCAAGGAATGGGTGAGCGGCATCATTTGGCCCGAGCCGGCCGTCGTCGATCCCGGTCCGGTGGGCGGGCCTCCCTCCGATGCGATCGTGCTGTTCGACGGCACCGACTTGTCGCAGTGGCAGGATGGCGAGAAGTGGCTGGTTCAGGACGGCTGCGCCACAGCCCGGGGAGGCGAAATCCGCACGAAAGCCAAGTTCGGCGACTGCCAGTTGCACATCGAATGGGCCACTCCCGCAGAGGTCAAAGGGAGCGGTCAGGGCCGCGGCAACAGCGGCGTCTTCTTCGGCTCGAAGTACGAAGTGCAGGTGCTCGATTCGTTCGACAACAAGACCTACTTCGACGGCCAGGCGGGTTCGCTCTACAAGACAAAACCGCCACTGGTCAACGCCTGCCGCAAGCCGGGCGAGTGGCAGTCCTACGACATCATCTACACCGCGCCGAAGTTCAACGAACACGGCCAACTCGTCAAGCCGGGCTACTTCACCGTACTGCACAACGGCGTCTTGATCCAGAACCACACCGAACTGCTCGGCGATACCGACTACGAACACCCGCCGATCTATCACCCCCACGGCCCCAGCCCGATCCGCCTCCAATACCACGGCAACCCGGTCCGCTTCCGCAACATCTGGCTGCGAGAACTCTCCGAACCCCAGCCGCAACGCCCCGAGTGAGGTGACGAGGACTGATCAACCGGGTTCTGAGTTTACCAATCAAGGCAAATCACCCTGGAACTGGCATCATTCCTCTTGTGGCTCTAACAGTCCGGACTCACCCGACTGGAGTCGCGTGTCTGACTATGCAAGAAGATCATGGATTTGATTCGTGATTCTCCTCCTCGCCGGACGGAACAAGCACGCTCTCCTCTGCTGGCGAACCGAGGAAACCTTCGTCGCCGAGATGAACGAAAAGACGCGTCATCAGGCTAAACTGTCGCTCCCTGTTAGAAGTCTTCCGCCGAAACTCTGCAATTAGTGAGCGAATCTCCGTGAGAAGCTTCTGCTGGGAACTGTTCGGGCGAGGCTCTCGTTCTATATCCTCCTCGAGTTGAATCAATGTCAACAACGGCTCCCACCGGTCATTGGGATCAACAGTCGTGATATTATTGGACATGCTCTCCGACTTCCTGTTCTAGTTGATGGTGAAATGGGGACAGACGCCTTCCAAACCGTGCAAGCCGCCGATTGCTGCACGTCACCATCAACTCGAACCATTCCCGCTGAGTGAATCAGGAGTGAGAACTTCATCAAACCAGCCGACTTGTGCCGCGAGTTTCTATTCACGAATTGACGTAGATACCGACCGTCATACGCCAGTGCAGAGCAAAGCCATGTAATTCGTCCAGCACCGAATGACAGTAATGGTGCAAACGCACGTAGGGCTAAGCAGTCGCGGACCGACCGCATAGCCTTCCGAGACGCTCCAAGGATTGCAGAAATGGCTAATGTGATCATGTGACTGATCACTTGCCGGAGAAAAGTGCCGACGACTTTCACTTCATCCAAGGCCCTGAACTGACCGTTTGCTACGAACGAGCAGCCGAACGGATCGCACCCCGTTCCCCGAAACGTGTACCAGTAACAGACCGTGTAGCGCATCAAATCCTTGAGCTTCTTTCCCTCCACCTTCTGCTCGGGATCGTAGTGCTTGAACGCGAGTTGGTTCTTGCTCTTGGGGCCTTCGTATTGAATTTTCGGAACGTCGGGGAAGTAAGCCATGACAGAATTGCCTTTCAAGTATCAGTTCGGATGTTCTGATCACGCATCGTCATCTACGGTGGAAAGGAATTTGACGATCTTCTTTCCTGCTTGGGTGGACCTCATCTTCGGGAACTTGGTTTCAAGACACTTGAGAACGATTTGCTCTGGTGAAATCTTCAATCCTTTGGCGATCTGCTCGATCATGGTCAGGGATAAGGCCAAGGCATTACTTTCGACCTTGCTGATGCGGCTGTGGTTGCAACCCGACTCGGTCGCAAGCTGACGAAGGGTGAACCCAGCTTCCAGCCTAGCGTCACGAATGATGTCGCCGCACCCTTCAAATCTGATCTCGCTGCTGTTTGTTTCCATGATGGAAACATAATAATCTTGGCCACCACGAAGTCAACAACAATTCTTGAAAGAATCTGTAGCTACTCGTCGTGCTCGATTTCGACAACGACCTACCGAGTGCGATCAAGCAATGATTTCAATCGGTCGGCCAGGTTGCCAGAAACTCCAGCCGGTTGGTCATGTCCTCGGACGATAGCGTATTCAACAGCCGCAGCAGGCGTCGCAAGGTATCGCCGATGGAGGCCGTCTGTTGTTGCAGACAGATGATCCCGGCATGTGTCTGTTGAGAACCAACGAACTCGGTGTGCAGTCGGCAGAAGTCACCGACGTTGCACGTCAGCAAGACTCGTTGTTGCTCGGTCGAATACCGGAGATGGTCGATGTCGTCGCGTTCGATCATCCCGGCTTCAAACGCGGTCAACACATCCGTTCCGCGCGCCCGCAGAGCCGCCACCAGCGAACGGTCCATCGAATCTTCGTCGATGTAGATTCCGGCAGTCACGTGTTCGGCCCTGTCGAGGCATTCAACGCGGCGAGTTCGGCTTCGCGGTCATCGGCGGCGATCTCGGCGTCCGTCTGTTGCCGGTTGGCGTGGTAGTACGACAACGCCGCGTGAACCTGAGCCAGACTCAAGTGGCCAATGCGATCGGCAATCTCTTCGGGGGTCAATCCGAGCCGGTACCAACGGACAACTCGCTGCACGGTCACACCGGTGTCCGCGATCCTCGGACGACCGCCGCGCACATCGTCGCTGGCGTTGATCAACGAACCAATGTCGATGACAGTGGACATCGCGGTCTCCTTCAATGTCGTTTCCATCTGTACGATGACGGAGGTTCTGAAAGTACGTTGGGTCGTCAGTGGCTTCGCAGGACGTACGACAAGTTCAACCGCCGGAAAGAGCACGGGCGGGCGAAGTCTCTCGCCCGTGGTGCGCGGCGAAGTCTAACTCTTCGGGGGGGTTCGCTTCGTGATCGGTCCCGTGACTTCCACGTGGACGGGGACGCCGTCGACGGTCGCGGGGAGATCGATCTTGGAGGGGGGAGCCTTGGTGAGGTTCACCTTGAGGCCGTAGGTCCCTTTGACGCGAGTAATGCCGATGGAGACCTCGCCGAGAAGATCGGTGAAGATCTTCTCGGCCGCAGGTTTGGCCGCCCGGACTTTTTCCAATGCTGCGTCTGATTCCTGAGACATGATGATTGGCCTTCGTGAGCGCTGCGATTTGACGGGGAACGCAACAGCCTCATGCCATCGCACCACCCGTCGTCAGAACAGCAAGTCGACTTTCAATGCGTCCAACACCGCCTTCAGCGGGTTGGCGTACGTCAATCCCATGTCGTTGGCACCGCCCGAATCACCGCCGGCGAACAACAGCGCCACACCCAGGTTGTCTTCGTTCACGATCAGCGATCCGCTGTCACCGCCGTCGCTGAAGGAACTGGTTCCGGTCCCCTCAATCTCAATCTGGTTGTCGAACCGAATATTCCCAATGTCGTAGCTAACGACGATGTTGTCCAATTCAAAGGCGGTGACACGCCCCCGGGTTTCCCCGGTCGTTCGTCCCACTTTGCGAACGCTGGTTCCTTCATCGAGAAAAGCGGGACCGAGCCCCTTGAGGTTGCCAAATCCGCCGAGCTTCTTCTGATTGAACTTGATCCCCGCCACCGGCTGAGCCACGGCGCAATCGACGAAGTTCGTCCCGGCCGTCTTCATGCGAACGAATCTCAGCAGCTTCGCCACGACGTCTTTGGGCTTCTGGCCACCGTCAACGCGGCCCTGTTGCAGGATGGCATCGCCCGCCTTCGCATCGTTCTCGTTGGCGAGCACGTGATTGTTGGAGAGGATCAGCGTGGCCTGGTTGGCGCGCGATTTGACGAAGCAACCCAGTGTTCCCGCCGTAATCTTGAAGTGCCCGATCGAACAACCGATGACGAGCGGGCGACGCCGCTTTTGGAGCGTGACCGGCGTTTCCAACTTGGTGATTCGTCCGACATACCGCACATCGACTTCTCCCTTCGCCCGCTTGCGGATGTCGTTCAGGATCGGGCTATCGAGCAATGCGCGGCGCTGGACTCGTACCGCGAGCTGGTGTTGCTTCCCGGCAGGAACAATGCCGATGGCGATGCTGCGCATCGCGTCGGATTCGGACCCGACGCCTTGAGATCGGATGCCCAACGACCGAACCATCGAGGGCGCCGCGACCGCGGCCGTGAGACCACTCAACAGCGACGCCTTCAGATCTCTGGCATGATCGAGCAGCATGGGAATTCTCCTGATTGCTTCCTGGCCCTGAAGCCATCCACGGAACGTACGCGTTTCCATCATGGGACGGTTTCATCAATGGACACGAACATACTGCCCCCGTTGTTTCGCGCATGCAAGCCCGATGCCTTCTTGATCCGTGTCAGAACACCTGACGGGTCGTCCGCGTCCGCTTTCACGCGGATGATTCACCACGGAAAACCCAGCGCGGCCATTGGCCGCAGCCAAAGTAGCCTTCATCGCTCCGCGTGAAGAAAGCCCTTTGCGAGTTCGGTGTCGATTGTTGTTGCCGTGGTCCAATCACGATCGGCTTACTTCACGCGGAGCGATGAAGGCTACATTGAAGCAGAAGAATTTGCGCAAGCAGACAAGAAACGAAACGTGAGTAGTACGGAAAGCCACGGAAGGAAAGGCGGGAAAGGACTTGCTCGCAGGAACCACATCCGTGTCAGCCTGCAGTTGGGCGCTGCACACCTCGTCGCAACGATGCTTCTTTCCGTGAGTTTCCGTGTTTTCCGTGGTTGCCCTGAATAATCGCTTCCACGCGGTTGGCGATGGGAAGGAGCGAGGAATGGGCTCGTTCGGATGGTTCCCGGCTGGGCATGACACTTTCGGAGGCCTTCCGTTCCGCCTCTTCCAAGCCGTCCGGGCCGCTTCTATAATCCCGCCCGCTTCCGAACCGTAGCCGGATGGCCTGTGTCGGTGCTCGGCTGGCAACGACGCCGCTCACGCGGCTCATTTTTTTGGCAGTGACAGTGGAACCTTCGGACCAAGGACTACATCGGTGCTTCGGACTCATACCTGCGGTGAATTGCGGTCGGCTCACGTTGGACAATCGGTCACGCTCTGCGGCTGGGTCGATACCTATCGCGACTTCGGCGGGCTGGTCTTCATCGACCTGCGCGATCGCTACGGCCTGACTCAGGTCGTCTTCAACCCGACGCATCACGATCTGCACGAGCTGGCCCGCTCGCTCCGCAACGAAGACGTGATCCGAGTCACCGGCGAAGTCGTGGCCCGTCCCGCCGACATGCAGAACCTCAAGCTGGACACCGGTGAGATCGACGTGCGCGGGCGCGAGTTGGAAGTCCTCAACAAGAGCAAAACGCCGCCGTTCTTTCCGACGCAGACCGACCTCCCCAACGAAGAGCTGCGCCTGAAGTACCGCTTCGTCGACCTGCGGCGGCCCGAGGTGCAGCAGGCGCTGATCCTCAGGCACAAGCTGTCGAAGGCCACCCGCGATTACTTTGATGAGAAACAGTTCCTCGAAATCGAAACGCCGATGCTCGGCCGCAGCACGCCCGAGGGGGCACGCGACTATCTCGTCCCGAGCCGCGTTCACGAGGGCTGCTTCTACGCGCTGCCGCAGTCTCCGCAAATCTACAAACAGATCCTGATGGTGGCCGGCTACGACCGGTACTTTCAACTGGCAAAATGTTTCCGGGACGAGGATCTGCGCGCGGATCGGCAGCCCGAGTTCACGCAGATCGACGTCGAGATGGCCTTCGTCCAACAGGAGGACATCCTCGGCACAATCGACGGCCTGATGGCGCGACTCGTCAAGGATCTGCGCGGGGCGGAGTTGCCGCTGCCACTGCCAAGACTCACGCACCGCGAGGTCATGGAACGCTTCGGCAGCGACAAGCCCGACATGCGTTTCGATCTCGAACTGAAGTGCCTCGGCGACATCGCCGGCGCGTGCGACTTCGGCGTCTTCAAGACCACCATCGAAGGCGGCGGTCGGGTGCGAGGCATCCGCGTCCCGCAGGCCGCTGAAAAATACAGCCGCAAGCAGATCGACGAGCTGACCGAATTCGTGAAGCAATACGGCGCGAAGGGTCTCGCGTTCTTCCGCGTGAAGGACGGGGAACTCGATTCGCCGATCGCCAAGTTCTTCCATGCCGATCACCAGAAGGCGATCATCGCACGGCTGGACGCTCAACCGGGCGACCTCCTCTTCTGCGTCGCCGACACGTTCAAGGTGAGCTGTGCCGCACTGTCGGCCCTCCGCAACCGGCTGGCTCGCGAACTGTCCTTGTTCGATCCGCAGGAACTCAAAATTGCCTGGGTCTGTGACTTCCCGATGTTCCAATGGAACGAAGAAGAGAAACGCTGGGACGCCGAGCATCACCCGTTCTGCCAGCCGGTCGAGGAAGACATCCCGCTGCTCGACACCGACCCAGGCCAGGTCCGTGCCCAGTCCTACGACCTCGTCTGCAACGGCTACGAAGCGGCCAGCGGCAGCGTCCGAATCCACGATCCCGCCGTCCAGCAGAAGATCTTCAACCTGCTCGGCATCACCAACGAAGAGGCCGAAGCCCGCTTCGGCTTCCTCCTCGAAGCCCTGCGCTACGGAGCCCCACCCCACGCCGGAGTCGCCCTCGGCCTCGACCGCTGGGTGATGCTGTTCCTCGCCTCCGACAACATCCGCGACGTGATCGCCTTCCCCAAAACCCAAAAAGCCAGCGACCTGCTGACCGGCGCCCCCGCCACCGTCGACCAGCGACAACTCCGCGACCTGCACATCAAGGTCGACATGCCAAAGTAGGATGACGTCGATCTGTCAGTGGAACAACAGCCCCGTCGCCAACGACGCCGAGTTGTCAGTGCTGCTGACCCCCGCCCGTTCATCGTCGAACGCAGCCACGACGACAGCGTCGGCATCGACGAGTGGGTTGCCTTCGAATACGCCAAAGTCCGCCGCCACGACAACAGACTCGGCCTCGGCGACAAAACCGAAATCGAATTCTTCAACGGCCCACACACCATCAACGGCCGGGCCACCTACGAGTTCCTCCCCCGACACCTCAACTGGCCAAAGTGGTGACGGGCAGTTGACGTGCCCGGCGTGGATTGTGCTTCAGCACATCGCTGCTCGGTACTGATGCTGGTCGGAGCGGCACGGCTACGTTGAAGCAGAGTCTGCTTGGCTGAAGTCTCACCGACACGGCTATAATCGGCGGCGAGGGACAGAGCATGATCGCGGCACAGAAGGTCTATCAAATGCTTGGCAACGAGACGCTGTGGAATGTCGCCGAGCGCTGTGATGCTCTGTTGTCCGCTGCGGGGATACCGTATTCGATTTGTGGCGGCGTGGCGGTCTGCCTGCATGGCTATCAACGCAACACGGTCGATCTTGATCTCGTGATCCGCTCCAGCGAACGCGACGCCGTGCGGAAGGCCTTGTCGGATGGCGGACTCACCTGGGACAAAACCAACGCCGAGTTTCGTACGCCCGATGGCATCGCCGTTCAGTTCCTGATCTCCGGTCAGAAAGCCGGCAAGGGGAGCGAAGTCACCATTCCCGAGCCGACCGGCGACCTGAATGTGGAGGAACTGGAGGGGCTGCCCGTCGTTCGCCTGTCCCGATTGATCGAAATGAAAATCGCGTGCGGCATGGGCAACCTGCGCCGGACACACAAGGACTTTGCCGACGTCGTCGAACTGATCGCCACCCGAAACCTCGACGGCAGCTTCGCCCGCTTCCTCCACAAATCGCTCCGCCCCACCTTTCGCGAGTTGGTTCGCAACGCAAACGCCCCGGATGATGATTGACGGTGGGCATCGATCACAAGACGCTCTCTCAGGAACGAAATGCCTATCGACGACCCCGCCGCGCCTCGGGACTATCAGGGAGTGATGGTCTCCAGCACATTCAAGGACTTGAAGGAACATCGTGAGGCTCTCATCAGCATCGTTACCGGTGGGGACTTCAAAGCCGTCGTCATGGAGAACGATTCGGCAAAGTCAGACTTCGATGTCGTCGAGTCATCTCTTCAGATGGTGAGGGACTCGGCGGTCTACGTCTTGATCATCGCGAAGAAGTACGGCCAGACGCCGAAATGTCCGACTCTCAACCCGAACGAGCTTTCGATCACCGAACTGGAGTTCGACGAAGCCGTTCGACTCGGTCGCCCCATCCTTCTGTTTCTCATGGGCGACGACCATCCGGTTTTGGAATCCCAGATTGACCCCAAGCGCAGCAAACTTCGCAAGAAGCTCAATGCATTCCGAGAACGCGCGAAAAAGATGGGGCCGGATTCCCACGTGCATCGCGTATACGCAACGTTCAACAGCCTAGAGGATTTCAAAGAAAAGGCTTTCAAGGCGATCGGGGACTTGCGCGTCATCATCGAGCGATCAAAGATTGCTTCCCACGCGAATGATCAACCAGACAAGGATCATCGGCCCGACAAATCAGGCATCCCCCAGCCCCCCGCGTTCTATGCCGAGCGCGACTACATCGGCCGCCACACGTTCATCGGACGCGCGGCGCAGCTTCAACTTCTCAGCGATTGGGCCAATCCCTCCGACCCCGCCAGCGTGCTGCTCTTTGAAGCCATCGGCGGCAATGGCAAGAGCATGCTCACCTGGCAGTGGGCCAAAGACGAACGGGGACTCTACGCCACAACCGTCCGCGACTGGGCCGGGCGGTTTTGGTATTCGTTCTATGAGAAGGGGGCCATCATGCGCGGCTTCTGCCAGCAGGCGCTCGCCTACATGACGGGCCAGCCGCTGGAGACCTTCGCGAAATGGCCCATGGCGGACCTGCGCAAAGACCTGCTGGCCCAGCTCCACCAGCGGCCCTGGCTGCTCATCCTCGATGGCCTGGAGCGCGTGCTCGTGGCCTACCACCGCTTCGATGCCTCCGAAGTCCGCGACGAGGAGGTGAACCGCCCCACCGACAAAATCCTCAACCGCGATCCCTGCGACGCCATCCGCGACGAAGACACCGACCTCCTCCGCGCGCTCGCCGCCGCCGCGCCGTCGAAAATCCTCATCAGCTCCCGACTCATCCCGCGCGTGCTGCTGAACCAGTCCGGCATTCCCCTCCCCGGCGTGAAGCCGCTGTTGCTGCCGGGACTGGACGAGCCGGATGCCGAGGCGCTGCTGCGCTCCTGCGGCGTCCAAGGAACCTCCGCCGACGTTCGCTACTACCTCACGAACTACTGCGCGAACCACCCGCTCGTCATCGGCGTCCTCGCCGGCCTCATCAATTCACCGGGTCCGCACCGGGGCGACTTCGACGGCTGGGCCGCCGACCCCGACTACGGAGCCAAGCTGAACCTCGCCAGCCTCGACCTCATCCAGAGCCGCAACCACATCCTGCGCGCCGCGCTCGATGCGCTGGAGCCCGCCAGCCGCCAACTCCTCTCCACACTCGCCCTGCTCAGCGACTCCGTGGACTACCCGACCGTCGCCGCCTTCAATCCCCACCTGCCGCCGGAACTGGAGGAAGTGGAGAAACCTGAGCCGCCGGAGAAACATTGGGACTGGGAGTTTTCAGATGTCAATGAGAAGGCCACGATAATGAAGGAATACAATGACTCTCTCGCGAAGTGGGAAGATGAACCACAAGTGAAGGCCTGGCGCGATTCGGCGGAGTTTCGCGAGGCTCCGAAGAAACTGGCCGAGACGATGCAGGATCTCGAGCATCGCGGCCTGTTGCAATATGACGGCCGCACGCAACGATATGACCTGCATCCCGTCGTCCGTGGCGTGGCCGCTGGCGGCATGAAGGCCGAGGACAAGCAGCGCTACGGCCAGCGCGTGGTGGATCATTACGCCTCCCAGCCGCACAACCCCTATGAGCAAGCCAAGACGATGGAGGACGTGGAGAACGGCCTGCACGTCGTCCGCACCCTGCTCAAGCTCGGCCACCACCAGCTGGCCGCGGATGCCTACACGGGTGATTTGACCAATGCGCTCTTGCTTAATCTCGAAGCCCATGCGGAAATCCTCTCGCTGCTGCGCCCCTTCTTCCCGTCAGGCTGGGACGCACTGCCGAAGGACGTCGGTCGCTGGAACACTATCAATCTCGCGAATAGTGCCGCGATTGCCTTGGACTACTGCGGCGAACTTCAGAAAGCCATCGGTGTCTACGGGGCCGCGCTGCGTGTGGATTTGGAGACAGAGAACTGGAGCGAGGCAACGATCCGGCTCTCCAACATCTCCCGCAACCTGTCTGATCAGAACCTGCTGGCAAGAGCCCTCCGGGTGGATGCCCTCGCACGCGATCTCGCCACCGTGAGGGAGGATAACAAAGCCATCTTCAGGAGTCGGCTCTACATGTTTGCCGATCAGTCCCGCCTCGGCCAGTGGCCGACGGCGGACGCGACTTGGCGGCTGCTCGACCCCATGGGGCGCGATTGGTCACGGGCCGCGTATCGACAGGGAAGAGCGGAGTATCATTTCGCGGAATTCCAATTCTGGCAGGGCACCTTGCAGGAGGAGCACCTCACGGCAGCGGCCACCCTCGCGGAGCAGGACGGCAACCGCGTCACCCTCCGCGATCTCCACGTGCTGCGCGGAACCTGGCGGTTGGAGCAGGGCGAATGGGCGCTGGCCGCCGCGAGCTTCGACCCAGCCGTGACCCTGGCCCGCGAGCGCCGCCTCGTGGATGAGGAGTCCGAGACCGGACTCGCCCTGGCCAAGCACCACCTCGGCCAGCTCACCGGCGACGCCGCCCGCAGCGAAGCCGAGCGTCTCGCCCAACTGCGCCAGCCCGCGCATCGCACCCTCGCCCTGCTCTGGCTGGTCCTCGGCGACCCCGACCAAGCGCAGCACCACGCCCTGGCCGCCTACCGCTGGGCCTGGGCCGACGGCGAGCCGTATGTCAACCGCTACGAACTCACCAAGACCACCGAACTGCTCCAGCAGATGCGCGTCCCCATCCCCACGCTCCCCCCCTACGACCCCGCGCAGGACGAACCCTTCCCCTGGGAAGCCGACGTCCGCGCCGCCATCGAGAAACTTCGCGCGAATAAAGAAGCGAAGAAGGCCAAGGATGCAAATGAGGATGCTGAGTAAGAGTCGAGACTTGGCAGAACGATGTGGGCAGAACGATGGAAGAACGGGATTGGTGCCGGAATTCCCTTCATCGTTCTGCCCTCATCGTCCTGCCAGTTCTGTTTGGCGGAGGAATGGGGCAGACTTCCGGCGATCAACGGCCGATTCGCAATCGTGCCGATGCCAATGACCGTGGCCCCCCGAACTGAAATAGGTGATCGTCCTCGCTTCAGCCTTCTGCAAACGTTGCTCTGGCCACTCACCAAGGACTCCCGACGATGGACTGGGTTCAAGTTTACGATCCGCTCGGCTCACCCTTCTTATCGACGGTGCTGGCGGCGTTGCCGATCATTGCGTTGTTGGGGTTGTTGGCGTTGGGGTTGGATGCTCCCAAGTCGGCGCTGGCGGGGTTGATCACGGCACTCGGGGTGGCGGTGTTTGGGTTTGGGATGCCGGTGGGGGCGGCGGTGGCCTCGGCGGGGTATGGGGCTTGGTTTGGGTTGTTGCCGATTGGGTGGATCGTCGTCGCGGCGGTGTTCTTGTTTCATCTGACCGTCAGGAGCGGCCATTTTGAGATCGTCAAACGTTCGGTGGCGGCGTTGTCGCCGGATCGGCGGGTGCAGGCGCTGCTGATTGCGTTTTGCTTTGGGACTTTTATAGAAGGGGCGGCCGGGTTTGGGACGCCGGTGGCGATTTGCGCGGCGCTGATGATTGGGCTGGGCTTCTCACCGCTGTATGCCGCCGGGCTGGCGTTGATTGCCAATACCTCGCCGGTGGCGTTCGGAGCACTCGGGACACCGATCATTACGCTGGCCAAGGTGTCGGGATTGGATGAGATGGCGTTGTGCCAGATGGCCGGGCGTCAGTTGCCGTTCTTCTCGCTGATCGTGCCGGCCTGGCTGGTGGCGGTGATGTCGGGTTGGCGCGGCGTCGTGGGATGCTGGCCCGCGATTGCCGTCTGCGGTGGAGTTTTTGCGCTGCTGCAATTCCTCACCGCCAACTATCACGGTCCGACGCTGGTTGATGTTGTCGGAGGTTTGGGATCGCTGATCGCGCTGGCGGTGATGCTGCGGTTCTGGCAACCACGCGAGATCTGGCGGTTCCCCGATGAGCCTCCGCATGCCGAAATGAAGGCCGATGCGCCGCTGACGACTCGGCAGGTGGTGAATGCCTGGATGCCGTGGGTGTTTCTGTCGGTGCTCGTCTTCGTGTGGGGCTGGCCTGACGTGAAGAAGGCACTCAATGGTGGACCACCCAATCAGCCGAATGTTTTGGCGGGCTACACGATGTTCACGATTCCCGTGCCCGGATTGCACAACCGCGTCTATCGGACGGCACCGGTCGCGCCCGTTGCGGAGGGAGCCGACCGCGCTGCCGAGGCCGAGAAGGCCGTGATGGAAATTCCCTGGCTGGCCACGACCGGCACGGGGATTTTCCTCGCGGCGATCCTGACGGCGCTGTGGCTGCGCATCCCGGCGAAAGAGTTCGTCGCTCAGTTCGGTCGGACCGTGTGGGAGATGCGCTGGGCTCTGTTCACGATCGCGTCGATGCTCGCGCTGGCCTTCACGACGAAGTATGGCGGGAGCGATGCCACAATGGGGTTGGCTTTCACTCACACGGGATGGTTCTATCCGTTCTTCGCGCCGCTGCTGGGTTGGCTGGGGGTCGCGCTGACCGGAAGCGACACCTCATCGAACGCGCTGTTCGGGAGCCTGCAACGAATCACGGCGGAACAGTTGGGGCTCAATCCGACGTTGATCGTGGCGTCCAACAGCACCGGCGGCGTGATGGGCAAGATGATCGACGCCCAGAGCATCGTGGTCGCGGCGGTCGCCACCGGCCAACGCGGCGGTGAGGGAAAGATCCTGCGATTCGTCTTTCTGCACAGCGTGGTCCTGGCCGCGCTGGTCGGAGCGTTGACGATGGCGCAAGCTTACGTCCTGACATGGATGATCCCGGGTTGACTGGCCTCGCTCCGACGCTCGGGATACCGTCGCCAATTGGTGATCGACTTCCGGTCCCCCCGCCCCCGTCTTCGGGGGCGAGGGGACCGAGTGGTCGTGAGCCGTGGAAGTTCTCGAATCGAATGCGACCGAGTCCTTCGTCATGTTTCCGACGAGTGCTCCGCTGAAACAAATCCCCCCTCACCCTAACCCTCTCCCCCCGAAGACGGGCGGGAGAGGGGACAAGAAACGCAGCCACCAAATTGCGGCCACACCCCGACGCTCGCGATGAGGAGTCTCACTCATGCTGAAATTCAATCGTCTGCTCTGGTGCTGGTTGTTCGTCGCACCGCTGCTCGCTCGGGCGGATGAGGTCGCGGCCACGGCCAGGATCGTTTCGCATCCGGCTCGGCGACAGAGTCTGCCGCTGGTGGAGCGGCCGCTCGGTGAGGGCCGTTCGTACTTTGTGGACTCGCGGCAAGGCGATGATGCCGGCGCGGGGACGCTCGCTGCACCGTGGAAGACGGTGGCTCATGCGGTGCGGCAGCTTCACGCGGGCGACACGCTTTGTCTGCGCGAGGGCGTTTATCACGAGAATGTCTCGGTGTCGCTGGCCGGTCGGGCCGATGCACCGATCACGATTCGAGGCTATCCCGGCGAGCGGGCGATTCTCGACGGCAGCCTGTCCGAGTTCCTGTCGTCTCCCGCCGACTGTTGGGAGCCGGTCGCGGACGGTGCGCCGGACGAGTACCGCTCGCGCCGAGCCTATCCGAATCTGCGCGATGTCGTGGGTTCGTTCGGCGATTCGCTGGTCGGTCTGCAAACGTACTACCACGCGCGCGATCTGCGGTCGGTGAACGAACTCGTCGATTGGGAGGACTGGAACCGGCAGCAGGAGACGGACCTCAAGCCGCTCTATTGCGGGCCGGGCTTGTGGTACGACCGGGCGACGAGCCGCATCCATGTCCGGCTGGCGCACACTCATCTCCCCGAGCCAATCCCGAACTATCGCGGTGAGACCGACCCGCGTCGTGTACCGCTCCTCATCGCGCCGTTTGCATCGACGCCGCTGCGCGTGGACGGAGCCGAGCACGTGCGGTTCCAGGATCTGACGATTCGCGGCGGCGGGTACCAGACGATCGTCTGCGACCAGTCACACCACATCGAACTGGATCGGATCACGCTCTGGAGCGGCACCTACGGGATTCGCGCGACGGGCCTGCAACACTTCCGGCTGACGAACAGTGCGGTCTACGGCAGCCTGGCCCCGTGGACCTTTCGGGCCGACGCGAGCAAACGGGACTATCCCGGCCGACCGCATCGCAACATCTCGCGGCTCAACACGCACGCCCTCGTCGAGATCGAGGCCGGTCGCGAATCGAGCGTCTACGCCTGGCCGCAGAACGATCATTGGGAGATCGCCCACTGTCACTTCGCCGACGCGCACGACGGCCTCTATCTGGGAGGGATCAACTGCCGGTTCCATCACAACCTGATCGAGGGCTTGCAGGACGACGGCCTGTATCTCAGCCCGATGTACCTGCGGCATCGGCTCGAAAAGACCAACCCACAGATTCACGTCTACCAGAACGAGTTCCGCGGCGCGCTGACGGCCCTCGCGTTCGGAGGGAGCGAAGCCAACACTCATGACCGCGTGTTGGTCTATCGCAACGTGTTCGACATGCGCGGCCGGATCGACACCGGGCGGCCCTCGACCAAGGATTCCAAGCCCGGTTTCAGTCATGGCAAGATCATCGGCGATCACGGTTCGCCCCCGTGGCCATCGCTGACGATTTATCACAACACGTTCGTGATGCGCGAAGCATCGCGCGACGTCGCGATGGGAACGACCGGCAGCAACCGTCCCGGCCACGAACGGCGCGTCTTCAACAACGTCTTCTTCCACGAGACTCGACTGCCGGGCCACCTGCCGTCCGACCCGTCGCTCGACGTGATTGAGGACGGCAATCTCTTTTGGTCGCCGCTGGCTGACTCCAAACAAGCGGCCAGTCTGTTCGCAAAGTTTCGCGCGTCGGATGCCTTCGCCAAGAGCCGCGAGCGTTATGCACCCGGCAGCACGACGAACAGCCTCGTCACCAATCCGCAGTTCCAGCGCGTGAGCGATGGCGCCACGCACGTCGACGATTACCGACCGAACCAAGGCAGCCCGGTCATCGACGCCGGGATCACGATTCCCGCCGAGTGGCCCGATCCGTTGAGAGCCGATGACGCTGGCAAACCCGACCTCGGCGCCTTCCCCGCCGGAGTCGAGCGTTGGCAAGTCGGCCCGTAGCACATGCGGCCAGCTTGTGCGAATCTGGTTCGTGGTTATCGCTGGAAGAACCGCGCGCCATGCTAGCGGCAACTCGAAATCTACCCCGCCACCGAGTTTACCTCGGTGGCTCGACGGCTTTTGCACTACTTGCCCACGGCAGTAAACCAGTAGTGCAAAGGCCGTCGAGCCACCGGGACAAGCCCAGTGGCGGCTCAGCCAAGACTTGCCGCTCGCCTGACCCCGACTTGAGGGAGCGGCCTCACAACAGACGCCCAAGCTGGCAGCATGGGCTACGGTCAGGCTACCTTGGCGTGCAGACTCGTCTCCCTCCACATGACCGAGCATCACCATGCGCACCATCACTCGTTCCGGTTTCTCATCGTTCGCGGTTGTGTGGCTGCTGGCGGTCGCCGTTGCATGCAGCGTGATCGAGGCGGCCGACACATATCGCTCTCATCCGCCGATGCGGCCTCTGCCTCAAGCCTCGTCGCGACCGTTGGAGACCGGACCGATGAAGTTCGTCGCCGCACAGGCGGGGGACGATGCGAACGATGGTTCGGAGCAGAAGCCGTGGCGGACAATCCAGCACGCGGTCAGGCAGCTTCAACCCGGCGAGACGCTCGTGGTGCGAGGCGGCACGTATCACGAACACGTGGCCGGGACAGCCAGCGGGACAGCCGAGAAGCCGGTCACGATCCGCGGCTATCCGGGCGAGTTGGTTGTGCTGGATGGCGGTCTGCCGGAGTTTCAGCTCTCGCCGCAGACCGCGTGGGAACCGTGTCCCGACGGCGCGCCGGGCGAGTTTCGTTCGGTGAAGACCTACGCGAACCTGCACACTCGCAACGAAGGCGTCCATCTGTTCGGGCACTTCGCCGATTCGATGATTCCGCTCCACGGCTACCGTCTGCACGGCGATCTGCGCAGCGACAACGTCTACTGGAACCTCGACAACAAGGTTGGGAAGGAGGAGTTCATCTACTGCGGACCGGGCGTGTTCTATGACGCGGCCACCGGACGGATTCACGCGCGGCTGGCTCACACGCGGATGAAATACCTCGCCGACGAAGACAACTACACGGGTGAGACCGATCCGCGCAAGCTGTCGCTCGTCATCGGAGCGGCCTCGCACGGGCCGACGCTGTCGCTGAAGGACTGCCACTATGTGAGGCTGCTTGATCTGGTCGTGCGCGGCTCGGGGACGACGGCCATCGAGATCGATCACGGGGAGCAGCTCGTGCTGGACGGAGTGACCGCGTACGGCGCGGCGTCGGCGATTCGAGTGGCCGATACGGCGGGGCTGCGGGTGCTCAACACGGCTTGTCGCGGGCCATCGGCCCCGTGGACGTTTCGTGGCAGTTTGAAGTATCGCTCGGTCGAGGCCCGCATCTTCTCGGCGAGCGGCTGGGCACCGACCTGGCCCGGCAACCGCGACTTCGAGCTAGCACACAGCGAGTTCACCGACAGCGTCGATGGCGTCTTCATCGGCAACGTGGCACGAGTCCGCTTTCACCACAACCTGCTCGACAACGTCAGCGACGACGGCGTGTTTCTCACGGCGGGAACGTCGTTCGACGGAGCGACACCGGGTGGCAATTGCGAGATCACTCAGAACCGGTTTTCGCGCTGCCTCACCACGTTCGCGTTCGGCGTGGGACACGGCCGGCAGAAGGTTCTGGCCGACCGCATTCAAACCGGAGCCGGAGGTCACGTCGCGCGAAACGTCTTCGATTTCCGACGGCCCGTTCATTACTACCAGCCACGCGCGGCGGACGATCCGCATCCGGTCGATTCGCGCGGGCGCTTGCTCGGCGACCATGGCAGCCCGGCGTGGGAGCCACTCGCGTTTCTTCACAACACGGTCCTCAACGCCGACACGCCGTTTCGATCGGGCTACGGCGGAGGAACCAACGGCGGCATGGGTCGCGCCGGGAGAAGGCGCGTCTACAACAACATCTTCCTCAACACGGAAGGCCAACCCGGTTACGTCCTGCCCGAGATCGCCAAGCTCAAGCCCGATGAGGCGGCTGGGGGTGCGAAGCCGTTCGTCCCCGATTTCGCGGCGGACGGCAACCTGCATTGGAGCATCGCCTCGGGATTTGATGCGCCGACGTTTCTCAGCCAACTGCGACGCTCTGCGCGTTCGGCGGATGAGCGGGCGGGTCGCGCCCTCGGTTGGAGTCAGCGAGACCTCGCCGCCGATCCGCTTTGTGTGCGAGTCTCCCCCGACTGGCGAATGACTTGTGATCTGAGGCTCCGCTCCGACAGTCCGGCCCTGCGCGCGGGGGTCTTCGGACGGCACGATGGGCGCGATCCGTTGCCAGTCAACAACAACGAATCGCTCGTTGACATCGGAGCCTTTCCTGCCGGCGTTGCACCGTGGCGCATCGGCGTGCGCGGACGACTGACCGTGTTCGGCGAAGCGGCCGAGTCGCAGAAACCATTGCCCATCGAGCAGGTCGCCTTCCTCGGTCCATGGACGGCACAGCCGCCGGTCAAACCGAACAAGCCCGCCGTCGTCGTATCCGGCTATCCCGCTCCCGATGTCCCGCTGATCGAGTACGCCTTGCTGAGGCAGGATCTGCGCACCGAGGTGCTCGAACAACAGTGGCTGAAGACGGAGGACTATCCCAACTACTCGGCCGTCGCCGTGATCGGCGATCTCGCGAGGGCGAAAATCGAACCGCACGTCTACTCGCCCGATGATCTGACTCGCGTGACCTCGTACCTGGACCAGGGAGGAACGCTAATCCTCCTCCAACGCGGTCGCGACCTGTTCAAGACGCCGCACGGAACCGAGTGGCTTGTGCAGACGATCGGTTACGAAAAGCCGGTAGCCCGCGCCAAGCCTCCCGCTCCCGGCCCGTTCGAGTTGTTGGCGAAGGACCATCCGTGGACGAAGCATCTCGCCGCCGCATCGGCCTCATGGTTCGCGACGCCACCCCACGCGGTGGAGTTCGCCCTCAAAACGACTCGCGGCGAGAGGCTGATCGGCGATAACGGCGGTCACGCGATCCTGTACCGTCAGCGTGTCGGTCGCGGACAACTCGTCTATCTCGGCTGGTCACCCGCCGCCCACCTGCCCGCCACGCGCGACCGAGCCTCCACCGTCGAACACGAAACCGAGTTCGAGCAGCAGATGCAGATCCTGCTCCAGATCGCGGCCGATGCCGCCAATGCTAGTCCCGCCGAATAGTTCCACAATCGCGATTCAAACAACGAGGCTCCGCCTCATACCTTTTCCTTCGTTAGCTTCTGTTCATGCGTCTTTTGAACAGAAGCTAACGAAGGCAACGAAGATTGAAATCCGAGCCAAAACTAGAAAAGAGCCTTCGCTGTCTCCCAGCCACCGATGCGCCCGTGACACGTGATATGATCCCGTGAGAGGTCGAACTGCCTGACCGTTCTCTTTCCAGTCCGCGTCTGTTTTCGAGGGTGAGGACGCGGTCGCAACATTGTGAGGTATGCCGTGAAGAACCTGCTCGTCCCGGTCGATTTTTCGGATGTCACGAATCGTGTTGTCGCCAGCGCCGAACAGATGGCTCGCGCGTTCGGGGCCAAGGTGTGGCTGATGCACTGCGTCGGCGAGTACCCCGCCTTCGCGGCCATGGGTGAGATTCCCGCGTTCATTCCCACTCCCGACGCGGCGCTCCCCGGAACCTATCCCGATCAGTACCGCAAACTGGCCGAGTTGACCTCGTCCCTGCGGGACCAGGGGATCGATGCGGAGTTGTTGTTCGTGGGTGGCATGGCGGTCGAGCAGATTCTGGCAGTCGCCGAAGAGCATCAGATCGACTTGATCATCATGGGCTCCCACGGCCACGGCGCGTGGTACGAGTTGCTGGTCGGCACCGTCACCGAGGGCGTTCTTCACCGAATCGGTCGCCCGCTGCTGGTCGTCCCGAGCGACACTCGCCGGGACAAAAAGGCGGCCGACGTCAAACCGGCGACCAAATAGGAAGAGCCTGCGGCGACCCGCAGTTGAGTGTGACTCGGCATTGATGCCATTCCCGCCTCGCTTTTTCACGTCGTGGCTGCGAGGATTCCGTACTACTAACGTTTCGTTTCTTGTCGGCTTGCGTAAATTCTTCTGCTTCAATGTAGCCTTCATCGCTCCGCGTGAAGTCAGCCGATCGTGATTGGACCCCGGCAACAACAATCAGCATCGAACCCGCGCACGGCTTTCTTCACGCGGAGCGATGAAGGCTACTTTGGTTGCGGCCGATGGCCGCACTGGGAGTTCTGTCGATCTTCCGACGGAATGCAGGCCAGCTCCCGCCCACGGCGTTCCGATCCGATCAAAGTTGCATAAAATTCAACTTCGCAAGAATTTGGTTTGATTTCGTCCGGCAGTGTTGGCATATTGCCACCATTGCAAGTGCGGGCGCCACAATTCAAAACGAAGCACATCGACCCGGCCCCGTCCTCAGAGCGTTACGATGCTAATTACCTGTCTCAACTGCCGCGTGGAATGTACGGTCGATAACCTGTCGATCGATACGATGCCGTGTCCTACCTGCGGCTTGGAATTATCGACTCGCACGGTGATGCCGCCTCGACAGGTTTTCCTCGGCGAGTCACACGCGCCGGACGCCGAGACTCGTGATGAAATCGAATCAGCCGTCGTCCAACCCGCCTCGGACTTCGTCTTGCCGGTCCGAATGGGGAAGTATTTCATCGAATCCCTGATCTCGCAGGGCGGCTTCGCCAAGGTCTATCTCGCGACGGACGAACATCTGGGCCGCCGCGTTGCACTCAAGATTCCACGGGTCGAAAAATTCAATTCCCCGGCGAAGCTGCAGCAATTCCTGGCCGAAGCTCGCACTGCCGCGAAGTTGCATCACCCCGGCATCGTCACGATTTATGATGTCGGAAAGTTTGCCAACGGTGTGCATTACATTGCGATGGAGTACGTGGCGGGCAAGCCGCTCTCTCAATTGATGGACGCCGGGCGCATCTCCATTCCGCGCGCCGTCGATCTGCTCATCAAGGTCGCCGAGACCGTTCACTTCGCAAACGGCCAGGGTTTTTATCATCGCGATCTGAAACCGGGCAACATTCTGCTCGACGAGCGAGGTGAGCCGCGCGTGGTCGATTTCGGCCTCGCCGTGCATGAAACCGTGCAGGATCGGTTGCAGGGTGATGTCTCCGGCACACCGCCCTATATGTCCCCCGAACAGTTCCGGGGCGAAGTCCATCAACTGGATGGACGAACCGACATCTGGAGTTTGGGCGTCGTGCTCTACGAACTCCTCACCGGCCGACGCCCGTTCAAAGGAGATGCCAAACAGGTGCGTGACGAGGTGCTGAATAAAGCACCGAAGCCTCCCCGTCAAATCGACGACCAGATCCCCAAGGAACTGGAATCGATCTGTTTCAAGTGCCTCTCCAAAGCCGTGGACGACCGTTACCCAACAGCCAAGGATTTGGCGGACGAATTGCATGCGTGGAAGTCACTTGCGACGACGCCCACAGTAGCACCCGATCCAATTCCGCCAGTACCGCCACCAATTACGTCCCAACCCCCACACTTCAGACCCCGTCGGACGCGATTGGCAACCATTCTGGCTGGAGCAGCGCTGGCAGTGCTCTTGGCCGTCGCCGTCGGACTCAAGAGTCCGAGGTCCGAACCGTTGACCTCGTTTGACATCGATCAACGTGCTATTCGCGATGAATGGATTCCGCTCTTGCCAGCCGATGTCTTTCCCCTCGTGTGGGACGAAACACATGCGACGGACAATTGGCATCAAAGCAGGCAGAAAGTGGTCGTTGATTGCAGCGGTTCCGCATTGCTGTCGCTCGGGAAGACGCGTGCAACCGATTTCTCAGTCCAAATATTGATCGGCAGAAGCCATTGGAACGATTCCAATGGACAAGCGGGTTTGTTTATTGGGTGGCAACCAATCGAAGATTCGGAAGGCCGCAAGGGACATCGTTGCATCAACATCACCGTTGTGTCAGATAAATCTGAAACTGAGTCGATTCATCGACTCGCCATCCGACCGTGGGATGTGTTTGATGTCGCCGACTCTCCCAAACCTTCCATTCTGAAAAACAATCGCAAGACAATTCGCGTCCCCCCACCTGAACCGCAGAACTTGCTGGAGATCCACGTACGCCGCGGAAAGCTTACTTCTGCGAAATGGCAGAATGTCGATTTCAGTGAGTTACTATCTGACGCGGACTTTCCAGCCGTTTCAGTCGCAGGGGAGGAATCGCAGATTGGAATCATCAACATGCTGGGGTCCACGAGTTTCAGTGATGTGCGATTCAAGTTGCTCGACTCGATTCCTAACTCTGTAAAAGGCCAGCCTAGATGACGAAAAAAGTACTAGAGCCGTTATCGGCCCGTGAGTTATCGCTCACTGATCCAGATGATAGTGAGATCGAAAAAGTCAAGAAATACTCGATACCGGGCTCGACCCAAGGCGATCTCTGTGTGTGCAGTGGAACGAGCACGGGAGAAACCGGCGACTTTTTGCAAATGGTTTTCTTCAAGAATGTTCAAGGGGAAAACCAAACGATTGCCGTCGCTGATGTGCTACAGTCGCCATACTTTAAATCAATCGGCGAATCACTCAATGCACCGGTCGATTGGACCCACAATGCAGCGATCCCAGCATGGCACGGACCGTCAGGAAGTGAGGCTTGGAATACGCTGCGCGCCGTTTCGGTGATTTACAGAAACGGTTCAATGGGAATGGAGATCATTCTACCTCACGCATCTGATATCGCGTCCTATAAGGGATTGGGCGTCGATTCTTGCACCGGCGGTCAGAAAGCGTCGCCCGCCGCTGCTGTTCCAAAGGCTTCGTCGGACGATCGCGAGCCCGCAGACCGCGACGGTGACTGGTTGCTGTACCGCGGGTTGTCAGTTTCCGGATTCGGACGCGGCAGTCGTCTCGTGCAACACGGTCTGCCGTTGCGGGCAAGAACCCTGGCTTTCGCGGCTGCCAATGTCCATTGGCAACGAGGTCAGATCCGTAGGACCGAAATCAGCAGAGCAGCGGGTGAATCAGTGATCGCGACGGCACCGACTTGTTTCTTTCCGGGAGCACCGTTGAGTTGCCTGGTGTTGTGGCAGATCGGATCGACGGCAGTCAAATCGGTCATTGCATCGGAATGCCGACAGCAACCCGACATCAAGCATCTGCTCACCAATGACGAGATTTATGTTCAGGTCAATTTTGACTTCAACGACTTCACGTCGCGGACCGGGTCATTCGATCTGTGGGTCAAGGTCATCGACTGAGCGTTCGGCCCGTGCGGATCGAAGCTCGACAGACAACGCGAAGCCCGGCCTGTTCATGAGGTCGGGCTTTTTGCATGGGTGATGTTGCAAGGTGATCGGCATCTTCAAGTAGCCCTGTCGCTCTGCGACAGGAAAGCCGATGACAAGCCAGACTTCCGTCAGAATTGGCTCTCCTGTCGCGGAGCGACAGGGCTGCACTGGAATGGCGACTCGCGTTCTCGGCAGGGCCATCGCCTAAATCACAAAGCCGAGTTTGGTAAAGAGTCGTTGAGATTGTCGTGTGAAGCTGCGGGTGGTGGCGGCGAGATTGACGGTTCCGATCAGCCGATGCCAATTGAGTGCCGCGTTTCGGAAGGCGGCG